>DFYR01000056.1:17390-24866 GCA_002383375.1 Spirochaetaceae bacterium UBA4077 | reverse complement strand
TGGGCAGCCCGACATTCGGCATTGCCCTGACCTCTACACTGGCTGATGCGGTGACAGGCTGGACAGCATCAGGGCCGATGATTAGCCTGTAAAAAAACCGAAAACCATCGTATACTTTTAATCCTCCGCATTGTCGCCGCGCTGGATGCATCTAAGCTGCGGCGCCTGCGGACAGATACTTCCAAGGAGCGGACGATGATCGACCTGAAGATTGACGGCGAGCAGAGAAAGAAAAATGTACAGCGCTGCAGGGAAAAGGGAATACTGCTTCCCACCTTCGCCCAGATGCGAGATCCTGAGAAAATCCCTCCTTCGGTAAAAAAGGAACTTTCGGACATAGGGCTCTGGGACGTTCATCCCAGAAACCTTTTCAGGGTTAGTTGGCACAACGAGCCGGTGGAAAAAGGCGGAGGTTTTGGCGGCGTAAACTATCTTGAAATACCCCGGGCGATAACCGGCACACGAGCAAGAATCATAGGCCTGGTGGGCAAATGGTTCCCCACGGGAGCCCACAAGGTGGGGGCCGCTTATGCCTGTCTTGCCCCAGAGCTCGTCACCGGACGTTTCGATCCGGCCAACAAGAAGGCGGTCTGGCCTTCGACGGGCAATTACTGCCGGGGAGGAGCCTATATTTCCAGGCTTCTGTCCTGCCCTAGCATCGCTATTCTTCCCGCCGAAATGAGCAGGGAGCGTTTCGAATGGCTGGCGACCATGGCCGAGGAGGTGATCGCCACTCCTGGCTGCGAATCCAACGTCAAGGAAATTTTCGACAAATGCATAGAGCTTGAAAAGACAAGGCCCGACGCTGTCATTTTCAACCAGTTCGACCAGCTCCCCAACCATCTCTGGCACTATGAGGTGACCGGCCCTGCCATGGAGGAAGCCTTCCTGAAGGTAAAAGGCCCGAAGGACCAGCTGGCCGCGGTGCTGCTCTCCTCTGGCTCGGCGGGAACCCTCGGCTCTGGCTCCTATATCAAGCGCAGATTCCCGGGGGCGAAGCTGGGGGTGGGAGAGGCGCTCCAGTGTCCCACCATACTGGAAAACGGTTTCGGCGGACACCGCATCGAAGGCATCGGCGACAAGCATATCCCCTGGATCCACAATTTCCGGGACACCGATATGGCGGTGGGCGTGGATGATGAGCTGGCTATTCGCTACATCCGACTTTTCAACGAAGATGCGGGCAGAAAGATACTCCTTGAGGCGGGTGCGGATCCCCAGGCGCTGTCAAAGCTCGATTGGCTGGGCATCTCCGGGGTGGGCAACCTCATCGGAGCCATCAAGATGGCCAAGTACTACGAACTGGGCGAGGAGGACATTGTCTTCACCATGTTCACCGATTCCATGGAGCTCTACGGCTCGAGGCTTAAGGAGCTTAAGGTCGAACGGGGAGAGTACGGCCAGCGTCAGGCTGACAGAGACCTGGAGAGCATCAGAAGCCTGGGGGTGGACCATGTGTTCGAGATGAGCCACGTGGACCGCCGCAGGGTCCATAACCTCAAATACTTCACCTGGATAGAGCAGCTGGGCAAATCCCTGGACGAGCTCAGGTCCCAGTGGGATGATTACAGGAACTACTGGGGTTCGCTCTACGGACAGGTTGGGGATATAGACGCCATGATTGAAGAATTCAACAGGGAAGTCCTGGCATGATTCTTCTGCGGCGCTGCTACAGGATTTTTACCGGCGGGGCGGCAAAACCTGGATTCGGCGCCGTACCCGATGCCGGGGCAGATGCGGCCGATCTGGACGGGCTCGACATCCTCATCGACGGCAACAGGATTGCCGCAATAGGAAAGAACCTCGAAGCGCCCGAAGGCGCCGAGATCATCGACGCCTCCCGCCATGTGGTATTTCCGGGGCTTGTGAACACTCACCACCATTTTTACCAGACCCTGACCAGGAACATTCCTGCGGTGCAGGACGCCAAGCTTTTCCGCTGGCTGGTCTACCTGTACGAGATCTGGAAGGGACTGGATCCCGAGGCTGTGTACTGGTCCTCCATGCTTGCCCTGGCCGAGCTGGCGAAGACAGGCTGCAGCCTGACCAGCGACCATCATTATCTCTATCCCCAGGGCTTCGGCGCTGACATTCCGTCGCTCCAGTTCGAGGCGGCGGCCTTGATCGGCCTGCGTTTCGCCCCCACCAGGGGCTCCATGAGCCGATCCAAGAAGGATGGCGGCCTCCCTCCNNTTCCACGATCCTGCGCCGGACGCCATGCGTAAAGTAGCCCTGGCTCCCTGCTCGCCCTTCTCGGTTTCCGAGAAGCTCATGAGCCGGAGCGCCGCGCTGGCGCGGCGCTCCGGCGTGCGGCTGCATACCCACCTGGCCGAGACAGCGGACGAGGACGACTACTGCCTTCGGATGTATGGCCGGCGGCCCTTAAAGCTTATGGAGGACTGCGGCTTTATCGGCCCTGACGTCTGGTACGCTCACGGCATCTTCTTCAACGACCAGGAGCTTGACCTCCTGGCCAGGTCGGGGACGGGGGTTTCCCACTGTCCTTCCTCCAATATGAGGCTGGGATCGGGCATCTGCCGGGTTAGGGAAATGCTGGACCGAGGCGTCAGAGTGAGCCTGGCGGTGGATGGATCGGCATCCAACGACTCTTCCGACATGCTGGGCGAAGCGCGGCAAGCCCTGCTTCTGCAGCGAGTGCGTTATGGATCAGCGGGAATCTCGGCCCGGGAAGTCCTTGGCATCGCTACCCAGGGCGGAGCCGCTATGCTGGGATTCGATGAAGCCGGTCGAATAGAGCCGGGAGCCCTGGCCGACTTGGCACTCTTCGATGTCATGAAGCTCGAATACGCAGGAGCCCAGTCCGATCCGGTGGCGGCACTTCTTTTCGCAGGCTGCGACCACAGGGTTGATCATCTTATGGTCAACGGAAAATTTGTTGTGCGCTCAGGCAGGCTCGCGACCACGGACGAGGAGGATATACGCATCAATGCGGAAAAAGCCGCCCAAAGGCTCTACGCCAAGGCGGGGATACTCTAGGCGGCCCATGTATGAAACCGCGGCTGCCTGATTAATCGCAGCGGCTTGCAACCGCAGTTAGGCCGGAGAACGGCTGCGATCCCTCGCCGAAGCGCCGCCGAGGCCATTTCAAAGCCAAGGAAGGAACGATGGTACACGCGTATTACAGACCTGAGACCTTAGAAGAAGCCCAAATGCTGCTCGAGCGGGAAAAGGACGCCCGGCTACTGGCGGGTGGCAGCTACCTCTTAAGTCCTCAGTTTCGGGATATCCCCATGTCGGCGATCGCCGTCTCGGGTCTTCTGCCCCACAGCATAGAGCGCCGGGAGGAAAGCCTGCTCATAGGCGCAGGCGTACGCTTTCAGGACCTGGCGGACTCGGCGTTGATTCCGGAAGCGCTAAAACATGCAGCCCTGGGCATGGCCAACCGGAATGTGAGAAACAGGGCTACCGTGGGAGGGAACATAGGCGCCGATCGCTCCTGCTCCAGCCTTTTACCTTTTTTCTTCGCCGCCGAGGCGGTCTACCACAGGGCGGGGTTAAATCCTATTTCTGCGGAGCTTTGGCGGGAAAAGCCTTCAGGCATCATCACCGCAGTGGAATTAGCCTTGCCGGAGGGACGGGCTTTCGCGTACGGCAAATATTCGCGAAGCGCCTGCGACCTGGCCTTGATAGGCTGCGCTGTCCGGGCCGACCTGGGTAGCGGCAGGCTGGATAATCTGCGGATTGCCCTGGGCGGGCTTTCCGCCCATGTTAAGCGCTTCCCTGGACTGGAAGCCTTGCTGGAGGGTAAGGCAGTCCCGCCCAGGGCCGAACTGGAAGCGATGGCAGCGTCTTGCTTTTCCCCCATCGATGATCTGCGTGGCAGCGCCGCATTCAAGCGGCGTCGCGCCGCGGTGCTCGTAGCCGATCTGGTCGGTTCTCTCAAGGAGCAGTGCGCATGACAGTCTCATTAATCCTCAATGATCGGCCTCAACGGCTGGAGTGTTCTCCTGGCGAAAACCTCAAAGCTGCCCTTGGCCGTGCCGGCCTCGTTTCCCTCCGGGAGGGCTGCGACGGCGAGGGATCCTGCGGACTCTGCGCCGTACTGCTGGACGGCCGCCTGGTCAATTCCTGCATGATCCTGGCGCCTGAAGCAGAAGGCAGAAAAATCACAAGCATCGAGCACTTCAACAAGGATCCAGTCTTGAGAACAATACAGCGCGCACTCATCGACGCTTCCTGCGTCCAGTGCGGCTACTGCACTCCGGCGGTGGCATTGGCCATACGGGAACTCCTGGCCAGAAGCACTCAGCCCTCGGATGCCCAGATCGCCGATGCCCTCTCGGGCACCCTCTGCCGCTGCACGGGCTACAAGCAGTTCTTCGAGGCTGTTCACCTTGCATCGGCCAGACTCTCTGATCCCGGCTACAAGGCTCCGACGGGGGATGAATTCAAGCCAGACTTGCGCCATGTGGGCAAGGATAGGGAAAAGGTGGATGCCCAGATGCTCGCCCAGGGCGAGCGGGCTTTTGTGGAGGATAGACTGCCCCAGGATGTTTGCTGGCTCAAGGTGCTGGGCAGCCCCATCGCTCATGGCTGGATAAAATCGATATACACAGCGGAGGCCGAAGCCGTACCCGGTGTCGTAGCGATAGTGAGCCATCTCAACACCCCCCGCACCCTCTACACCAGCGCCGGCCAGGGATTCCCCGAACCCTCGCCCTATGATCAGCCCATGTTCCCCCGCAAGGTACGACATGTTGGCGACAGGGTGGCAGCGGTGCTGGCCGAGAGTCCCGAAATAGCCGAGGAAGCTCTTAAAAAAATAAAGGTTGAATACGAGATCGTGGAACCAGTGGTGTCCATAGCCCAGGCTAAGACCGAGGGCGCTCCTATAGTGCATTCCGGCGATATATCCTACGCCTCCGGCGAAAAGCCCGAAGGCATTTCGGTCCAGGGCGACGGCAGGGACGACGGGGTCGTCTACCAATTCAGTCTCCATGCCGATCCCCATCGCAACCTGGCGGCCTCGGCCTCTGGGGGCATTGGAGACATCGAAAAGGGGCTCAAGGAGGCCGATCTGGTCCTGGAGCGGAGTTACAGGGCTAACAGAGTCCAATGCACTCCTATGGAGCCCCACGTCGTCCTGGCCAAGGTCGAATCGGGACGCCTTGTCCTCCACGCATCCACCCAGGTGCCATGGCACGTGCGGCGCATCGTCGCCCGAGCCGTAGGCATTTCTGAGAATAAAATCAGGGTTATAAAGGAGAGGGTGGGAGGCGGCTTCGGCGCCAAGCAGGACCTGGTCGTCGAGGACCTGGCGGGCTATCTGGCATGGACCGCCCGGAAGCCTGTCTATTTCCGCCTAAGCAGGGAAGAAGAGTTCATCGCCAGCCGCACCCGGCATCCCATGGATATCAAGGTAACCCTGGGCGCCAAGCGGGACGGAAGACTCACGGCGATAAAAATGGAACTAGATGCCGACACAGGCCCCTACGGTCAGCACTGCCTCACGGTGCCGATGAACGCCATATCCAAGAGTCTGCCCCTAATGATATGCAATAACGCGGGTTTCCAGGTCCGTGCCTGGTATACCAACCTTTCACCCGCTGGTGCCTACCAGGGCTATGGCGCGCCCCAGGGCTCCTTCGCGCTCCAGACTGCCCTGGCCGAACTGGCTGCCGCGCTGGGTATCGACCAGCTGGAGCTCATCGAAAAAAACCGGGTGGATTCGGGCACGACCATCGAAATACTAAAGAGCCTGGGCGAAGGCCGGGAGGGAGCCCCTGTCACGCTGGGGCGTTGCGGCTTGGGAGATATGATAGCCCGAGGCAGGGAAAACTTTGGCTGGCATTCGCCTAAACCCGAGGCTCCCGGATCTGACTGGAGGATCGGCCGGGGAGCCGTGATCATCCAACAGGGCTCCGGCCTCCCCGGCCTGGATGCCGCCAACGCCGAACTGCGGCTCCTGTCCGACGGAACTCTCCTGATGCTTTCCGGAGGCGCCGACCTGGGCACAGGCCTCGACACGGTGACGGCCAAGACCGCGGCGGAAATCCTGGGCTTGGATTTGGAAGATGTAAGCGTCATCTCTGGTGATACGGACATCACCCCTTTCGACAAGGGGGCTTACGCATCTTCGGGCACCTTCTTTTCAGGCGGAGCCGCCCTGCGAGCCGCCGAAGACCTGCGACGCAAAGTCTTCGCAGCCGCAGCGATCCTACTGGGGGAAAAACCTGAGAATCTAAGGATCGAATACAAGGGAATGGTGGTAGGCAAGAAGGGCAGGATCAGCCTTGCGGAGATCGGGCATAAATCGGTACAGGGCGACGGACATTCGGAACTCACGGGTTTCGGTGGCTTCAAGACCGAACACGCAGCCTTCCCCTACGGGGCCCATTTCGTGCAGGTGGCCGTGAATGAACGGACAGGAGAGGTGAAAGTCCAGCGTTACCACGCCTACCAGGACTGCGGCACTCCCATCAACCCGGCCCTGGCCAAGGGTCAGATATACGGCGCCGTGCTTAAGTCCATAGGACATTCTCTCTATGAGGAAATGCTCTACGACAAGCAAGGCATCTGCCTCAATCCCCGTTTTCTGGACTACAAGATTCCAATGGCCACTGAAATGCCCGAGGACCTATATGTCGAGCTGATGCCCGTAGAGGACGAGGTAGGGCCTTTCGGTGCCAAGAGCGTTTCCGAGATATCCATGAACGGTGCAGCCCCGGCCATAGCCATAGCCATCCACGACGCAGTGGGTGTCTGGATGCGGGAATGGCCGTTCACGCCCGAACGAATTCTGAAGGCACTGGGCTCGTTGGACTGATATAGAGCGATGGACTGCGATCATTAGTTTTTTCGGTCGAAAGACTAGGGTCTTGGGGAGTGGGGTCGCTTGCGCCAGCCCTAAGGCTTTGTCACAATCATGCGCGGAGGATCCTAATGGACAGAAATGGCATCAAAAAACTTCTCGAATCTCTGGCATCCAAAAAAATAGACATGGCCGGCAAGGACTTTTTTCTCACCTGGGAGAAATCCAGGGATGAGATCGATGCGACCTTCTTGGTGGCGGACATAGTGCGGGAGATGAGGAAGAACAACATCAGCCCGCGGATATGGGATTCGGGGATCGCGGTATCCAATTTCAGGGACAACTCCACCCGCACCCGCTTTTCCTTTGCCTCGGCCTGCGACCTCTTGGGTCTCTATGTGCAGGACCTGGATGAGGGCAAGAGCCAATTGGCCCACGGCGAGACGGTGCGTGAAACGGCCACGATGATCAGCTTCCTCACCGAAGCTATCGGCATACGGGATGATATCTACCTGGGTGAGGGAGACAAATACCAGAGGGAAATAGCCAAGGCCCTGGACGATGGAGTGGCCTCGGGAGTCCTGCCCTCACGGCCTACCATCGTCAATCTTCAGTCCGATATCGACCATCCCACCCAGACCATGGCGGATTTTCTCCACCTTTCCCACTATTATGGCGGCCTGGACAAGCTCAAGGGCAAGAAA
>DFYR01000056.1:5965-17200 GCA_002383375.1 Spirochaetaceae bacterium UBA4077 | reverse complement strand
CTCAAGGAACTGGAGAAATCCTGTCTGGCCAACAACGCCAAGCACAAGGCCTGGGAATGCACCGAAGAAAGGATGAAACTTACCAGAAAAACCGATCCCAAGTATGGCCAGGGATTGTACATGCACTGCCTACCGGCGGATATCACCGATGTATCCTGCAAGGCGGGGGAAGTGGCGGCTTCGGTTTTCGACCGCTACAGGGACGATACCTACCTGGAAGCNNTCATCGCGGCGATGATCCTCCTGGGCAAATTCAAGAACCCAGCGGCGGTGCTCGAGGCTGCCTTGGCGAGGAATTCTTCTCGAATTCTCTAAAACTAAGGTCCTCTGAAGGAATATGAAGCGATATCAAGCGACGCGAAGCATCCTAGTTTTTTTCCTGCTTTTCGCGACGCTTGGCTTCTATTCCTGCAGCCTTCTGGAAAAACTCCGCCCCCCAAAGCCCCTTCCGCCGAGCCCGAGCACGACCACAACTGTGGCTACAGTCTCGACATCCACAGGCTCGGCCGTTTTACCGGNNCACAGGCTCGGCCGTTTCGCCGGCTGTGGCGGCTTCATCGGTGGCTACCGGGGTAGCGGTTTCCGGAACCGCAGCCACCGGAGTGGCCCCCTCGGGAGCGGCGGTCTCCAGCGCGGCGGTTTCTTCAGCTGCCCTGCCGCGCCCCCCCGTCTCGCTGGAGTCCTATCAGACAGGCAGGATAGATCCGAGGGCGAGGATCCAGGCCAGCCCCGCTCTTGCCGCAGCGTACAGGCCATCTACCCAAGAAGAGCTGCGCCAGATCACCCAAGTCCTTCTCAAGGGCGAGAATGATCCCTACTCCAAGGTCAAGCTGATCCACGACTGGATCTGCGCGACCATAGCCTACGACGCAGCCATGCTGAAAAGCGGCAATGCGGTGAACCAGGATATCCAAACCGTGCTGGCCAGCGGAAAGGCAGTATGCTCGGGCTATTCCAGGGTTTTTCAAGCAATGGCGGATGCTGCGGGCATTCCCTGCGTTACGGTATCGGGTTATATCAAAAACCAGAGGGGCACCCGGGGCTTACGTCAGGACAATTCCCACGCCTGGAATCTGGTGCAGATTCTGGGGCGCTGGTACATCATCGATACAACCTTTGACGCAGGCTACGTAAAAGACTGGGTTTTCATCAAGAAATACTCCACCGACAATCTCTTTATTGATCCGGCCAGAAGCATCTATTCCCGCTTTCCCAAGGAATCCTGGCAGCAACTCCTGGCCCTTCCTCTCTCCGGCCAGGAATTCCTTAGTCTTCCCGACCTGGAAAACGACTTTTTCGCCTATGGGCTTGCGTTTGCCGCCCCCGCCCCGGCCTGGGAAACCCAAACCCAAGGCGCTTATGTACTGGATATCTCCACGGGCACCCAGGACATAGTCCTGGAGGGCGTGCTGTTCGGCGCCGACGGCGGGGAGATCCCTGGGGCTGTATTCATTCAGCGGCCGGGGCGGGGGTATCAGCGGCTTTTAGTCTCAGTCCCCGCCAAAGGCAACTATAGTCTCGAAATCTACGCTAAAAAGCCCAGCGAGGAGAGAATCGACTATCTGATAGAGACTAAAAGGTTCGAGACCCGTATATTGGCTCCCCTTGGTTCCGCCCACAGGACTGAAATCCTGACTCATTTCAAGAAAATATCAAATCCTCCAGCCTATCTGTTTACCGAAGATCCCTTCGATCAAGACCAAAAGCAGAGGGTTTTAGAGCTTATGCGTAGGGCGGGCTACCCACTTGGGCCGCTGAAGAAGGTTCTTACCCTAAAGCTGCTTAATCAGGCTCCGCCTCAAATCGCGACCTATCCCACCGCCTACGCCCGCTACCAGAATTCGGCGACCGACTCACTTATCTCCCCCCTCTCAGGAAGGCTGAAAATCGGGAGCGAGCTTCGATTCTCCTATAAAAGCCCGGATAGCAGGGAAGCCGCGTTGATAATCGGCGACGACTTTATCCCCCTTATGAAGAATGACGCAGGAATTTTCGAACTGGACCTAAAGATTCCAGCAACAGATACTCTGTGCCTTGGCCTCTCGGAGGACGGCAAGAATTATGACATAGCTCTTGCCTGGGAAGTTCTACCGTAAAATTTCAAGATTTTTGCGAGTATGCGCTGGGAAGAGATTGCAGCGTAAATTCAGCACCGAAGGCTTTCTTCAATGTAGCCAGATCAAAGGGATGCTCTGTAGGTCCCGAAGCGAGCACCGACCCTTGGTGGAGGAGGACTGCCCAATCCGCCACAGAATGGACCAAGCCTATATCGTGGGTCGTGAATAGTATGGCCTTGCCGTGTTTCGCCAGGGAAGAAAGTTGCTCTGCCACCAATGCGGCATGGGCTGGATCTAAAAGTGACGTGGGCTCATCCAGCAAGAGGATTTCTGCCTCCTGGGCCAGACAGCGGGCGATGCGGACAAGCTGGAACTCGCCGCCGGAAAGCGTTGCTGCTCCCCTATCCTCCAGGTCCGCGATCCCTACCTCGGCGAGAGCTTTTCTCGCAGCCTGATAATCGTTTTTTCCGGGAAGCGATAGGGCTGGGATGTGTGGAGCCCTTCCAAGAAGCACGAAGTCCAGGACTGGATAATTGAATGGGAGCCTTTCGATTTGAGGAAGAAAGGCGAGTTTTCGGGCAATTTCCCTGGGAGATAGCGCGGATAGCTCAGCTCCTTCAATCCAGATCTTTCCACCACTAGGCTTGAGTCTGCCTGCTAGAACCGAAAGCAGGCTCGTCTTGCCCGCCCCGTTGGCGCCGAGTATCGCGATGCTCTTGCCTGCCCCCAAAGAGAGAGAAATTCTAGAAAGCAGCTCTCCCCTCCCGGATCGGGAAAAGGAAACAGCCTCGGCTTCGAGACGTATCACCGCAGCAGCTCCATCTTCCTTCTAGTGAGAAGGAGTGCGAAGCTTAGGGCGCCGAGAATCGAGGTGACTATGCCCAGAGGCAGTTCTCCGGCAAAGAGAACCCTGGCTATGCCGTCGGAAACGAGGACAAAGAGCGCTCCTCCCGCCATGGATAGGGGAATCGCCGACCTTCCGTCGGCACCCGAGCGCAGGCGCAGCACCTGGGGCACCACCAGGCCGACCCAGGAGACTACCCCGCATACCGCGGTGACCGTGGCAACGCCAACGGCAGCGGCGACGGCCAGGAGAGCCCGCTCGGTTTCGGGCCTCAGGCCGAGGGAAAAACTCACCGAATCATCCAGGGAAAGGAGGGTTGCCCTCCAGCGTAAAAGAAGCAAAACTATCAGGCTTACCAGGGAGGGGGGCAGGACAAATCTAAGCCGCTGCCAGCTCATGGGAGCCAGGGAGCCCATGGTCCAGAATACAATGTCCGGGAGCTGGGACAGGGGATCGGCGGCGTATTTGACAGCCCCAAGCAGGGCGGAAAAGAAGGCTGATACCGCCAGCCCCGCCAAGAGGAGGCGCAGCACTTGGCCTCCGAAGGTGAAGGCCTTGGAAAGGCTCAGGCTTATCCAGAGGGCGGCCAGGGCAAAAATGAAGGAAAGTCCGGCCACGGCGTAGAAGCTGCTGGCCCCCGCGAGGAGGGCTAGGGCTGCGCCGAAGGCTGCTCCCTGGGACACTCCCAAAAAGCCTGCATCCACCAGGGGGTTGCCGAAAATCGTCTGGAAGACAGCACCCGAGCCGCCGAGAACCGCACCCAGGAGTACGGCGCCCAAGGCTCGGGGCAGGCGCAGGGACAAAAGCACCCTTACGGCGATCTCGTCCTGCCCGAGGCTGAAGGGGTTTAAAAGGCCTGCTCTCGGGTATCGTCCCACCAGCAGATAGAGGCAAAAGCCGGCGGCGAGGGCGCCGCCTATCAGCAGGGAAAAGCGAATACCCTTCCCCGCTCCTTGGGATTTCATCGATCGAAGTCGCCCGAAAGCCGAGGGAGAATCGTCTTTGAATAAGCCTCGGGAGTCATGGAGTACATAAAGCTGAAAAATTCTCTGGTTGAATCCAGCATGGAGTCTGAGGAATGGGACTCAGGCCAGAGGACGCGGTGTATCCACTCCAAGCCAAGTATCCACCGGGCGTCGGGTTGATCCCAGGAATAGAAGTCCTGGGCGAAGCCGAATACCCTGGCCTTTTTGACAGCCTGGGTCGCGGCCAGGGCGGACGTCGAAGCCAAGGCCTTGGCCGCGATGCGGGAATCCTTCCGATAATCCACCACCAGGATCACTTCGGGATTCCAAGCTGCGATCTGCTCTGCGTTCACGGCAGCCCAGCCAGAGCCTGGATTAGCCTCCTTCCAAATGGCCTCTCCTCCGGCGATTTCCACCAGCCGCGTCTGCATCCAAGAAGCGGGAGGGAGGTCCCAGGTTCCCTCCTGGGATGAGGAAGCCTGAACAAGGAGGACCTTCGGCGCCCTCCCCTGCCTCGGCAACGCTTTCAGCCAATCCAGCTTTTTCTGGTAGAAACCTATGACAGACTCTGCCCGTTTCTCCATCCCGAACAGGTTTCCCAGGCTGCGGATATCCATAAAATAGTCCTCGGGCGTTTCCAGGTTCAAATACAGTTGGGGAATACCCAGGGCGTCGAGCCCCGCGCCGAGATTTTTTTTCATGGCGCTTTTTAGGATAATCCTGTCGGGCTTTAGAGCCGCATAGGTTTCTACCCCGGCGCTCCTGTCTAAAACCGGTTTCTTGCCGTACCCGGGGTCGATAGCGGATAAAAAACTACCCAGCCCCTGATCCGCCCCGGCGATGGCCAGCACCTTTTCGCCCGCTCCCGGGAAAAGGTATACGGCATCGGCCACCATGATAACCGCCCGGCCGCCCAGGACTAGCCGGTTTTGGGCTGAGGGCGAGGTTAAGAGCAACAGGGAAAACATGAACAGAAAAGCAAATTTATATCTTTTCATAGCCTCAGCCTATACTTCCCGAAGTCGCGAAGTCAATGAAATCGCGGTATTCGGGACATCCCTCCAGGAGATAGGCGTGAGAGTCGAAGCCCAGGATCTTGCCGGACTTTAGGAAGAGCACTTTATCCACGTATTGAACCGAGGACAATCGGTGGGAAACCGCGAGAATCGTCATCCTATGGGATTCCAGGCTCTTCCACAGCGCTTCCTCGTTTTTCGTATCCAGGCTGGCCGTCATATCGTCCAGCAAAAGAAGCTTCGGACGCCGGGCTAGGGCTCTGGCTATGGCTATTCTTTGCTTCTGTCCTCCCGAGACTCCTCCTCCCCTCTGCCCTATCCTGTTATTCTCCCGATCCGGAAAAGCCAGGATCTCCTGGTCGATCTGGGCGGTTTTGAGAAGAGCCCATAGTTCATCGTCTTCAATCTGCGGAGTGGGACCGGGAGAGCCGAGCGCGACGTTTTCCCTGACCGAAGCGGAAAAAAGGAGTGGTTCCTGGGGCACATACCCCAGGATGGAGGCCCAGGAGGAGGCGGAAAGATCCTGAAGAGGCACTCCATCAATGTAAATACTTCCCTCCTGGGGAGGAAGCAGACCTGCAATAGTCTTGAGCAGAGTGGTCTTACCGCTCCCCACCCCTCCCACAATGAGAACCTTCTCTCCCCTTCTGAACTCGATCGAAACAGTGTCCAGGGCGAACTTCTCTCGGCCTGGATAACGGAAAGAAATCCCCGATGCGTAAATTTTCTCGAATCCGGAAATCGATTTTTGAGGGGCTTCCTCGTTCTTGGGTATGACTGTGGAGTTTTCGGCGGGGAAAATCTCCATTGAACCTTATCCGATTTAGTGGAGACTAGGTTAAGCCTCTCCGAAAATAAGAGGAGGAGAGGATATGGACAAGAGGAAAAGAACTTACACAGAAGAGTTCAAACGTAGTGCGCTGGAACGGTTGCAGCAGACAGGTAAACCAGGGGCGGAGGTAGCCAGGGAGCTTGGGATTGGGCCTGGAGAGCTCAACCGTTGGCGACGCGCTGCTGAGAAAGAGGAAAACGGAGAGGGGAGAGCCTTTCCCGGGAAAGGGATCCCCCGGGATGAAGAGCTTACCCGCCTGCAGCGAGAGAATAGAGATCTTAAAGAGGCGAATGAAATACTAAAAAAAGCCGTTGCCATCTTCTCCCGGGGGGAGAAGTAGCCACAGTGTTCCGCTTCATCGATGATAATCGGAAAGCGTGGCCGGTGCAGAAGATGGCGAAGGTCTTGGAAGTAAGCAGCTCCGGGTACTATGCGTGGAAATATCGAGAGGAGAGTCCTCATAGTCGTAGGGATAAAGAGCTTATTGAGCAGATCCGCGAGATACAGAAGCTTCATAAACGTCGCTACGGAAGCCCTCGTATGCGAGAGGAACTTAAAGATCGCGGCTATTGCGTCAGCTCCAAACGTGTTGCCCGGCTCATGAGGGAAGTGCATTTAGGGTGTGTACATAAGAAGAAGTACCGGATAACTACGAATTCTAATCATCATGAACCGGTGGCTGATAATATTCTGAATAGACAGTTTTTTGCACCAGCGCCCGGGAAAGTATGGGTTTCGGATATTACCTATTGCGCAACCAAGGAAGGATGGATGTACCTGTGCGTCATTATTGATCTATGGAATCGCCAAGTCGTGGGATGGTCGGTCAGGAACGATATGACAGCCCAGATAGTCATAGACGCCTTTCAGATGGCTATACTGCGGCATGGCTGCGCTGCAGGACTTGTCTTCCATTCAGACCGTGGCGTTCAGTATTGCTGTTCAGCATTTAGGTCGGCGCTTGCTAATTCCGGCAAGGCCATAGTGCAAAGCATGAGCAGAAAAGGCAATTGCTGGGATAATGCCTGTGCCGAATCGTTTTTTAAGACAGTGAAACGGGAACTGGAGTGCCTTGACGGGCGCTCCTCCCGCGCGGTAGTACGAAGTGAGCTATTTGAATACATTGAGATCTATTACAATCGGCTACGCAAACACTCTGCTAATGGTATGATGGTGCCTATAGAGATGTGCAGGAAAGTGGCTTAACTGACCCTCTACGAAAACGGATGAGGTCCACATCTCTTTGAGGCGGTCAATGTTCACGAAGGCACGTTTGCCGAAGATAAAGAGCTGGGGGATATCCAGCATGGGATAGATGAGGAGGTTCAGATAGTTGTAGAAGGCGTAAAAGGTGCCAATGCTCGTTCTACCCCGTACCACCATGAGGCCGCCGGCGAATATGAGGGCGATCTGGGCTGCGTAATTGATATTCTGATAAAACATATTCAGGAAGGTATCCAGCCTGGCCACGCCCATTTCGGTTTCGTACCGCCGCTTCAGCACATCGGCAAAAAAACGGTCGTATTTTGCCTCGGAGGCGAAGGATTTAAGTATCCGCACTCCGGAAAAACTCAACTCAAGCTGCTCATTGACCGAGGAGATCGCTTGTTCGTTTTTCTTTACCCTGTCGTAAATCCTGGACTGGACTCTTGAGAAGATCACCAGCATCAATGGAAGGGAGAGAAAGGAAAAAAGAGCCAGCCGCCAGTCCAGGATCGCCATGGCAACGGCGCAGAACAGGATTTTCGATCCCGATTCAACTGCCCTGAATATGCCCGAGCAGAGGAACCAGGCTAGCTTGGGATAATCATTTATGTCCGAACTCAGCCTAGTGACTATGTCCGGAGAACTGAAGACGGAAAAGAAACGGTAATCCTTCTCCGCGACCGAAGAAAAATAGCGCTTTCTTATCAGATAATCAAAGATATTGTTGATAGCACCCCTGACCCCGGGGAAGAAGCCGGCTATAAGGGCGGCCAGCCCCAGGGCGGCAAAATACAGGGAAGCCTTGGAGAGGGCTGTCTCAAGACCCTCCTTCCTGGACGTAGTCACAGCATTCTCGAGCAGATCCAAAAGGGATTTTGTGAGCAGCGGAAGGCTTACGGCTACCAGGCTAGAGAGAAGGCTTAAACAAAGCAGCAGGAGTATAAGCCCTTTTTTCTGCCGCCAGACGCCCCAGATCCAGGTTAAGTGGGTATTTAACCTCATACGTTATTCCTGGCGATAAACTGACGGTCCACCAGTTCCTTATATTCGGGAAAATCTTGGTAGAGCTGGCTGTGAGTTCCCCGGGCGACGATTCTTCCCTGGGAGAAAAAGAGGATCTGGTCAGCATGGATAACCGAGGAGAGCCTGTGGGCTACGATGACCGAAGTCCTTCCCTTGAGCAGGGTCGCCAGGCTGGCGCGGATCTTTTCCTCCTTTTCCATGTCCACCGAGGAGGTGGCTTCGTCCAGGATGACCAGCTCAGGATCGGCGCAGAGGGCGCGGGCAAAGGCTAAGAGCTGTTTTTCCCCGGCCGAGAGGTTTCCTCCCCGCTCCCAGAGATTAGTCATGATGCCCTCAGGCAAGGAAGCTACAAACTCCGAGGCCCGCACCTGATCCAAGGCTTCCTGCACCCGCTCGAGGCTGATCTTATCGTTAAAGACTCTTATGTTATCCAGGACGGTTCCGGGGAAGAGGTAGACATCCTGGAGTACCAGTCCAATTTTCCGTCGCCAGGATTCTAGATCTAGGTGCCCCAGATCATTTCCATCCAGACTCAAGTAGCCTTTCTGGGGTTTGGCAAAGCCGCAGAGAAGCCCGATCGTGGTGGACTTCCCCGAGCCCGACGAACCCACAATTGCTGTCGTGCTGCCCTTTGGAAGATTGAAGGAGATGTCCTTGAGAATCCAGTCCTCTCCCCGGTAGGAGAACCATACCGAATCGAAGCGAATCTCCTTTTCCAAGACCGCCGGCTTTACGCCCCAGGCGCTGGACTCGGGTTCCAGAGCCATGGTTGAAGAAATCCTATGTATCGAGGCTTTCGCCTGCTGGATTCTCCTGAGGCTCTCGGCGATATCCAAGACAGGTCGCATTAGGGAAGCGCCGTATTCGATAAAGAGAAGCAGGGTGCCCAGGCTCATGGAACCGGCGGCGACCTTTTCGCCGTAGAGCAGGATCAATGCGACAATAAAAAATGGCCCAGCCATGGCTTCCAGGGCGGAACTGGCCGAAAACTCCAGTAAAGACACTTTTATATCGTTATCTCGCTTTTTCCTTCCCGTTTCGTCCAGGCTGTCTTCGGCCCAGGGGCGGCGGTTAAAGGCTTTCAAGATTTCCATTCCCTGAACGAATTCGGTCAGCTTGGCAACGATTGAGGCATAGAGGGAACGGGAGGATTCGTAAAGACCGACTATCCGTTTATAGAAAAACAGCAGAATCGCCAAAAAGCCAGCCGCTACCGCCAGCATCGCCAGCGACAAAGTGGGGGCGATAAGGGCGGTTACGAAGAACATACCCCCCATCATAAGAAGGCTCACCACTAAGGTTAGCCCAAGAGAAGAAAAAAGATCTCTAATTTTTTCGGTATCATTCTCGGTTCTGGCCATGAGTTCGCCCACTGGGTGGGCGTCAAAATAGGACACAGGCAGTCGCAGAAAACGGGAGAAAAGGTCTTGTTTGATCTTTGTCACCACCGCGAGGCCGAGCTTTGCCATCTGGATCGATCCCAGGTATCCAAAAAAGCCCGAGGAGAGTACGAGGAGGAGGTAGAGGCCAGCATAGCGAAACAGGAGACCTGTGTCGCCGGCGGGCACAGCGCGATCGATGATAACCCGGAGTATCAACGGCTGTACCACCCTGCCCGCGGCGATCGCCAGCATGGTTAAGAGCCCAGTGACTGCGAATCGTTTCTCAGAAGCTACATAGGATAGAACCGTCGTTGTATACGAAGAGTTGTGCGCTTTCATCGGAATAGGGTGATTCACTATACCCCATATAAAAGCCTTTAGCGATACTCCTCCCAGGACTTTATTTCGAAACCCTTGGCCTTGTGGCTTTCCAGCGCGTCAATGAACTGCTTGGCCACCTTGATGTTGGTGAACAAGGGAATATTGAAATCCACCGCCGCCCGTCTTATCAGGTAATCGTTCTTGAGCTCTTTTTCCTCGTTGTTCTTGGGGATATTGATCACCAGGTCGAACTGGCGGGCCTTGAGCATCGTGGCGATGTTGGGCTCGGACTTCTCCAGGGGCCAAGCCAGGCGAGTGCAAGCAAGACCGTTGGATGAAAGGAAACGCGCCGTCCCGCCCGAGGCGAAGAGCTCGTATCCCATGGCCGCCAGCTTTTTAGCGCTGTCCAGGAATTCGATCTTGTCCTGCAGGGGGCCGGTGGACAGCAGGACGTTCTTCTTGGGGATTTGATAGCCCACCGAGAGCATCGCCTTCATGAAGGCATCGTCCAGGTCCGTGCCTATGCAACCCACCTCGCCCGTGGAAGCCATCTCCACGCCTAGGATGGGGTCGGCCCCGTGGAGGCGGGAGAAGGAGAACTGGGCAGCCTTTACCCCCACCCAGGGCAGGTCCAGGGCCGACGAGCTCGTCTTGGGAAGCTCGGCGTTGAGGATAGCCCTGGTGGCCAGATCTATCATGTTCACCCTGGAGACCTTGGAGCAGAAAGGGAAGCTCCTGGAAGCCCTCAGGTTGCACTCGATCACCTTGATCTTATTCCTCTGTGCTATGAACTGGATGTTGAAGGGGCCGGTGATCTCCAGCTCGGCGGCGATCTTTTCGGTTATCCGTCTGATCTGGCGGATCGTTTCGATATAGAGCCGCTGGGCGGGCAGGACCACCGTCGCGTCCCCCGAGTGGACCCCGGCGTTTTCAATATGCTCGGTGATGGCGTGGAAGAGTATCCTGCCCCGGGAAGCCACGGCGTCGATCTCGATTTCCTTGGAATTCTCTATGAATTTGGAGACCACCACGGGATGCTCGGGCGAGAGTTCGGTGGCCAGGCTGAGGAATTTCCTCAATCTGATCTCGTCCCAGGCCACGTTCATGGCCGCGCCCGAGAGCACGTAGCTGGGCCTGACCAGGACGGGATAGCCCACAGACCTGGCAAACTCGGCCGCCTCGTCCGCTGTGGTCAGGTCCTTCCATTCGGGTTGATCCACCCCCAGCTGGTCCAGGAGGGCGGAGAATTTATTCCTGTCCTCGGCCCTGTCGATGTTGGAGGAGGAGGTACCCAGGACAACCGCTCCCGAATCGTAGAGCTTCATGGCCAGGTTGTTGGGGATCTGCCCGCCCATGGAGAGGATGATCCCCTCGGGGCGCTCGAATTCGTATATGTCCAGGACCCGCTCCAGGCTCAGCTCTTCGAAATAAAGCCTGTCGCAGACATCGTAATCGGTGCTCACCGTCTCGGGATTGCAGTTGATCATGATGGTGCGCCGGCCAAGATTCCGCGCTGTCTGGATAGCGTTCACGCAGCACCAGTCGAACTCCACGCTGGAGCCTATCCGGTAAGGGCCGGATCCGGGCAC
>DFYR01000056.1:202-5860 GCA_002383375.1 Spirochaetaceae bacterium UBA4077 | reverse complement strand
CGGATCAAATCCACATAGGCCTGGCCCCGGGGCTTCTTTCCCCGCCCCGCCTCGATGAGTTTTTCCTCGATTTTCCGCACCGCCGCAATGCGGCCCAGAAACCAGGGATCGATTTTCGTGGCCTTGTGCACGGCTTCCATGCTCCAGCCCTCGGCGAAGGCTTTATAAATGGCGAAGAGCCTGCGGTCGGTGGGCTGGCGGAGAGCTGTCTTGAGACAGACGAAATCGGTCCCCAAAAGCCTGGTCTCGTCCGACAGGCCCCTGGCCCCCATGCCGGTCATGCGGATAGCCTTTTGCAGGGCTTCCTCGAAGGTCCTGCCGATGGACATCACCTCGCCCACGGATTTCATCTCGCTTCCCAGCCTGGTGTCCACTTCCTTGAACTTGGAGAGGTCCCAGCGCGGAATTTTGACCACGCAGTAGTCCAGCGCCGGCTCGAAGCAGGACTTGGTGGCCACGGTGATCTTGTTGGGGATTTCCGCCAGGGAGGCCCCCAGGGCGAGCTTGGCGGCCACGTAAGCCAGGGGGTAGCCCGTCGCCTTGGATGCCAGGGCCGAGGAGCGGGAGAGCCGGGCGTTCACCTCTATGATCCTGTATTCCTCCGAAGCCGGATCGAGGGCGTACTGGATGTTGCACTCCCCCACGATGCCGATGCTGCGGATGACCTGGAGGGCCACGGTGCGCAAAAGGTGGTATTCCCTGTCCGTGAGGGTCTGGGAGGGAGCCACCACGATGCTCTCCCCGGTGTGGATGCCCAGGGGATCGAAATTCTCCATGTTGCAGACGGTGATGCAGTTGTCGAACCTGTCCCGTACGACCTCGTACTCGACTTCCTTCCACCCTCCCAGCCATTCCTCCACCAGGACCTGGGGCGAAAGGGAGAAAGCCTTTTCGCAGCGCGTGACGAGCTGCTTTTCGTTATTGCAAAGCCCCGAGCCCGCCCCGCCCAGGGCGAAGGCGGCCCTCACCATCACCGGATAGCCGATCTGGGCAGCGGCTTGCTTGGCCTCGTCCAGGCTTACCGCAGCGACGCTCCGGGGCGTCTTGGCGCCTATGCTATGAAGCTTCTCGGCGAAGAGTTCCCTGTCTTCGGTCAGCCGTATTGCCTCCACCGAAGTGCCCAGCACATCCACCCCGTACTTGTAGAGAATCCCCTCGTCATGGAGCCGGATGCCGCAGTTGAGGGCAGTCTGTCCGCCGAAGGCCAGGAGAATCCCGTCCGGGCGCTCCTTCTCGATCACCTTCCGGACGAACTCAGGCGTCACCGGAAGGAAATAGGTGGCGTCGGCCATGCCCTCGCTGGTCTGTATCGTGGCAATATTGGGATTGATGAGGACTGACTTGACCCCCTCCTCCCTCAAGGCCTTGAGCGCCTGGGAGCCGGAGTAGTCGAATTCTCCCGCCTGGCCGATTTTCAAGCCCCCGGATCCGAGAACCAGGACTTTTTCCGGTTTTTTCATGCTTTTCTCCGATGGCTGGCGTGCTCCGCGGCCTGGGCGATGAAGGCTTCCAGGAGGAACTGGGTGTCCCGGGGGCCGGGACAGCCTTCGGGATGGAACTGGACGGCGCTGAAGGCTTTGCGTTGGGAGCACAGGCCTTCGATCGTGCCGTCATTGGCATTGACGAACCAAGGCGACCAGCCGTGGGGAATGCTCTCTTCCCTGACCGCATAGCCATGGTTCTGGCTGGTCATGAAGCATCGCTTGCTCCCTACCTCCAGGGCTGGCTGGTTCTGTCCCCTGTGCCCGTAGGGCAGCTTGTAGGTATCGGCTCCCGCCGCCAGAGCGAGTATCTGGTTTCCAAGACAGATGCCGAAGATAGGGGCATCGCCCTGGAGGGCGCGCCGCACCGAGGCTATGGTCTTGGTGCAGGCCTTGGGGTCTCCCGGGCCGTTGGAGATGAATATGCCGTCGCACTCGATGCCCCTGAGGTCGCTGTCCCAGGGGAGGCGGAGGATATTCGCCTTTTTGTCCAGCATGATCCTGAGGATATTGGCCTTGACCCCGCAATCGATCAGCGCGATGGTGGGGCCATCGGGATTTGTCTTGTATAGCTTGGGCGCGGCGCAGGAGACTTCGGCGACGGGATGCGCTTCGTTGGTATCCGGGTCCGCGCTGCTGTCATCCTCTTCGGCGCGTCGCCTGGCGGCCGTAGGGCTGTCCATGACGATTCTTCCCTTCATGACGCCCCGCTCCCGGAGCGCCTGGGTGAGGGCTCTGGTATCGATTCCGGTGATTCCTGGAATCCCCTCCTCCTCCATCCAGGCTGATAGGCTTCGCTTGGCGCTGAAATGGCTTGGCTCCTGGCTGAGCTCCGAGATCACCAGGCCGGAAACCTGGATTTTTTCGGACTCGAAATCCAAGGGTATGCCGTAGCGGTCGAACTTCAGCGCCGGAACTCCGTAGTTGCCCACCAGGGGATAGGTGAGGACGAGAATTTGACCTCTGTAAGAAGGATCGGTGAGAGACTGGGGATACCCGACCATGCCAGTGGAAAAGACGACTTCTCCCGAAGAAGGATGCAAGGCGCCGAACGCCTGGCCCCTGAATTCGCTGCCATCTTCCAGAATAAGCGCAGCCGCGCGCTTGGTGGATCCCATGGTATCTCCTTAGGTCAGGACTATCGCCATGCTGGCCTTCTTCCGCTTACCGAGCCAAGGCCTAGGTTTAGGCTGCGCCTCCAGGCGTAGGGCAAGGCGGCACTCGAGCTGTATGGCGAATTTTGAATAAAGTAGCGTTCCGTGCGGGTTTATTCAAGTGGATCCCCTGCTTTTCCCGAAATTTTTGCATATTTTTTGCATATTTATTCAGCAATAGCAAAGGATTCTTCACCGTGCCCCCTTTCGCGAAGCCTTGGTATGCAGAAGACCTACCTGATAAGATCGGCCAGGCTCGCGCCGCTGAGCGCGATCAAGTCCCCGGGCGAGAGGAGCATCTGGAGCCCCCGGCGTCCTGCGCTCACGGAAATCAAGTCGAAAAGCGAAGATGTCTCGTCCAGGAAAGTAGTCAGCTTTTTTTTCATGCCCAGGGGCGAACAGCCTCCCCGCTGGTAGCCGGTTAAAGGTTCCAGTTCCTTGAGCGGCAGCAGCGCGCAGGATTTGTCCCCTATCGCCGCGGCAGCCTTCTTAAAGTCTATCTCGCAGGAGCCGGGAATTACGCAGACGAAAGGTCCCTTCCGTTCACCGACGACGAGGATCGTCTTGAAAATGCGGTCCAGATCGATGTTGAGCAGCCTGGCCGCGTGGGCGGCCGAAAGGTCCTCGTCCACGGAATAGCTGAGCAGCGTGAAGGAGACGCCCTGGCTTTCAGCGAGCCGCACGGCGTTGGTTTTTTCTAAAGCCCTGCCCATCGTTTGGTCCTTTTTCGTCCGGCTATTCGGCGCCTCAGGTCTGGTGGTATTTTGCCAGGAGCATTTCGTAATCCTCCGGGCTGTCGATGTCTTCGAGGATCCCTTCGCAGGTCGTCTCCACACAGGCTTGATCAAGCGCGCCGACGGTGGTTTTGAGACTCTCCGACTCCTCGGACTCCAGGAGTTTCGTAGCGAAGGCAAAGGGGAAAAAAACCGGATGCCCTCTTTTCCCATGTATCGAGGGGAACAGCAGGGCAGGTGGTAATCCGGCGGCCCTGCGCGCGGCCGCCGCCTCTCCCAGCGACCTGTAGACGCCAGAATCCACGAAGGGCATATCCGCGTGGGCCAGAAAAAAACCCTCGGGAGTCTTTCCCAAGGCTTTTATCCCGGTCTTGAGCGAGCCGACGCGGCCTTCGGCCCATTTCGGGTTAGGCGCGAAGATCAGCTTTCCTCCGGAAAAGCTTTTCCGTTCGAGGTCTTCCCTAAGCGACTCGCCCTCCTTCCCGATCACGACGATGACCGGATCGCAGGATTCGATAGCCGCCCGGACCGCCCGGGCGACGACGGTTTCTCCGCCCAGGGGAAGCAGCAGCTTAGAGAAGCTCCCCATCCGCAGTCCCGCCCCGGCGGCTAAAAGTATGCAGGGGTAGGACGGCGCCCTATTTCGCCCTTCCATCCAGGGACCCGGATCGCAGTTGGTCCAACCTCCGGCCTGCCGCGAGCCTCAAGCGACGAATTTCCTCCCTTGTCCTCGCGGGTGCCGGCCCGCCGGTCTGGTTCCTCCGGGCGACGCAGGCTTCAGGCTCCAGATACGCTTGGAGCTCCCGCCAGGAAACGCCAGCCTCGGCAAAGACTCCGCTCTCCGCCACGACATCCGGGGCGCCGAGCTGTCCCAGCCGCAGCCCCATGGCCAGGCAGCGCTGCACCAGCGCCTTCGCCGCCTGATAGGCGGTCCTGAAGGGGACGCCCTTCAGCACCAGATACTCGGCCACGTCGGTAGCCTCGAGGAAGCCCTCGTCCAAGGCCTTCCGCATTTTTTCCTTGCGAGGCTCGAGAGCGCCGACCAAGGCCGAGAACACTTTCAGGGAAGCAAGCGTCGTGGCCTCCAGGTCGAAGAACAATTCCTTGTCCTCCTGCAGGTCGCGGTTGTAGGCGTAGGCGAGGCCTTTTTGAAGCACCAGGAGAGCCTGCAGGTTGCCGAAAACCCTGGCGCTCTTGCCGCGGATGAGCTCCGCAGGGTCCGGATTGCGCTTTTGCGGCATTATGGATGAGCCCGTGCTGGCCGAGTCGCCGACCTTCACGAAGCCGTATTCGCTGGATGCCCAGAGGGCTATGTCCTCGCAAGCCCTCGATAGGTGTACCATCAGGCTGGCGCAGGCGGAGCCGTACTCTACGCAGGCATCCCTGTCCGCCACCGCGTCCATGGTATTGCGCGAAGGGCGGGCGAATCCCAGGGCAGCCGCGGTTTTTTCCCTATCGATCGGCAGACCGGAACCCGCCAGGGCTCCCGAGCCCAGGGGGCATTCGTCAGCCCTGGCCCGCCCGTCCCTGAACCGGGAGGCATCGCGCTCCAAGGCCGCGCCCCAGGCCAATAGATGATGGGCCAGGGTTATGGGCTGGGCCCGCTGAAGATGGGTATAGCCAGGCATCAGGCTCTCGGTATGGTCTTCGGCCAGTCGAAGTATCGCCTCGATGGCGGAAAGCGTCGCAGTCTCGGTCCGGTCGAAGGCCTTTACGACGTAGAGCCTGAAGGCGGTGGCCACCTGGTCGTTCCTGCTCCTGGCGGCATGGACGGCTTTTCCCGCCTCGCCCAGGCGCCGGGTAAGCTCGGCCTCGATAAAACTATGGATATCCTCGCTCTCTGGGTCTGGGGAGAGCCTGCCCGAAGCCGCCTCTTCCCGCATCGCCTTCAGGCAGCCCACGATATCCAGGGAATCCTTCTCGCTTAAAATGCCCTGCTCTCCCAGCATGGCCGCATGTGCTATCGAACCCTGGAGATCCTCGTCCAGTAGCTTCGTATCGATCGATAAGGAAGATAGAAAAACCTCGACCTCCGGGGCGAGTCCCCCGGCTGCCGCTCCGCCTTGCCATAGTTTTGCCATCGTAAAACCTCTTTTCCCATGATAAAGAGAGGCGCCGCAGCCCGTCCAGGGCTGCGGCGCCTCATGCGGCCAAAAGGCCCGCGGAACTACCTCCCGGTCAATCTCCCGCCGGAGCCGTATACCCCGAGGTCCCCGGTTTTACTACGTCCGGACCCGAGGCGCTGCCGTCCTTGGCGATCCGGGCTTCCAGCCTGGCCCTCACCTTGGT
>DFYR01000056.1:0-128 GCA_002383375.1 Spirochaetaceae bacterium UBA4077 | reverse complement strand
GCAAAGAGCCCTGCAGAGGGGCGAGAACCATTCGCCCTCGTAGAGTATCTCGGCGAAACGCTGGGCAACGGTGAGCTTGAAGGAGAGAGTCTTTTTATCCAGGCAGAGCTGCTCCAGCTTGTCGTGGG
>DFYR01000045.1 GCA_002383375.1 Spirochaetaceae bacterium UBA4077 | reverse complement strand
TCCAGCGACCGGCGGATTTCCCCGTCACCGATCGCTTTGTCGCCCGAGCCTCTCAATTCGAGGGCGAGGGCGGCATAGGCCGCGGGACCGAGGATATGCTTGGTCTGATGGACATCCCTGAGTGGATGGGTATAGGCGCTGGAGGCGGCCAGGCAAGCGGCGTTCGCCGACGCGGCAGCGGCGTCGTCCCTCGACTCGTTGGCCGCTGCATAGGCCGCCAGGGAGAGTCGACGCAACTCCGCCGTCCTTCTTCCTCCCGCGGCGAAGGCTCGGGCAGCGTCGATCGCCTGCCTTGGCCGGAGATCCTGCCCGGAATAGGCTTCGAATACGTACAAAGCCCTGTCTGCGCAGTCAGCAGCCCAGGCGCTTAAAGCCCTCAGCGAGTCGAGACTCAGGGAAAAGTACTTTGAATTGGAGTCCTGGCCTGTTTTAGAACTAAGAGCCCGAATGTAAGCTTCTTGTTCTTCGGTCTGGATCGCCCCCGGTCTGGCCCGGCGCACCGCCCGGATCGCCGCATCCGGCTCCATGCCGAATTCAGTCAATATCCTGGCGGCCACAAGTCCCGTACGCCCTAAGCCTCCCATGCAATGGACGCATATCTTGCCGCCATCATTCAAGATAGCGCGAATTATCGAACCCTTTTCCTCCCACGCCGCTTCCCAGGCCGCGTCGGGTCTTCCCATGTCCCGGATCGGCAGCCTGATATGCTCCATCCCTCCGGGAATCTTGGCTGCGATATCCGCGATGCCCGCTTCCTCGTATTCCTGGGGTTCTATGAGGCTCAGCAGCAGGCTGGCGCCCCAGTCGCGGATCTCTCGAAGGTCCGCGTCGAGGCCGCGACCGCCCGAGCCGGGCAAGCCCAGGCTGTTTTTGCCCGGGCAGCCGCACATGCCGATGCGGCCGCCCGTTCCGGGGACTGCCACCGAGTCGATATGGAAAAACTCGGGCGAGAAAGGTTTTGTCATTAAAGGCTCCAGAATTTTCTATTTCAGCCAGCCCTCGAGGTTTTCCCTCACAAAGGCGTCGTCGGTGAGGAAGGGGTAGGAGCGGCATACACGGTCGATTTCCTCGGCCTGGCCCGGGGAGAGGACTTCCTTGGGATTGAGGCACCAGGTGCCCTCCAGGAGGCCCTGGCGGCGCAGGACTTCGTGGATGCCGGGTATGCAGCCGGCGAATCCGTTGGCGCCGTCGAATACAGCGGCGTTGGCGTCGGTGAGCTCTTCCGCATAGGTCAAGAGGGATTGGGGAATGTCCTTGCCGCTTTTGGCGTACCCACGAAGGGCTGTATGGAGTTCAGCCGCCTTTTTTGTCCAGAGGCACCACTGGCCCAGGAGGCCGCCCACGATGCGGACCCGCTTTTCGGCGCCGCCGGGGCCGACCACCCGGTATTCGGTGAGCAGATCGAGGACGATGTGGTCGTCGTTGCCGGTGTAGAGGGCGATCGAGTCCTCCTTGTCGGCGTCGCAGACGGCGCGCACGACATCGAGGGTGCGATAGCGGTTAAAGGGAGCCATTTTTATGGCCAGGACATTATCGATCTGCGCGAAGGCTTTCCAGAATTCGTAAGGCAGGACTCTCCCGCCTACGTCCGGCTGGAGGTAGAAGCCTACCAGGGGAATTTCTTCCGCTATGGCGCGGCAATGGTCGATCATTGCCTCTATGGAGTTTTCCTTGAGCGCCGGATCGCCCTTGAAGGCGGCCATGCTCATGAGGCCCGCGTGATAGCCCTGGGCTACGAGAAGCTTTGCCTCGGCGAGGGCCTGGGGCGTGCGGCCGCAGATGCCGCCTATCTTGATCGTAGGCTGTGAACGCTCGGAGGCATGCTCGTCTATCATCGAAGAAACGGTGGAGAGCACTTTCTCGAATAGGTTTATTTCGGGATCGCGGATTTCGAACTGAGTGGAATGGACCCCCACGGCGATCCCACCCGCGCCGGCGTCGATGTAGTAACGCACCAGGGCGCGTTGCCTGATCTCGTCGTAGCTTCGGTCGGCCTTGAGCGCCAGAGGCATGGCGGGGATCACCGTTCCTTCCTTGATGCGCTTGCGCACGAATTCGGGAAGCTGAGCTATGGTCATTTTATCCTTCCTTCCGGACTCAATATTTTCCGTCGGTTACCTCGAAATGGGTGGGCTTGCCCAGGGACGAACCGCCCGCCTCTATCCATTGGGCCGTCATCTCGATCATCTCCAGGAGACTCACGGACGGGTAGCCGAAAAGCTTGAACGATTCGGCCGCGTTGTTCAGATAGGTTTTAGCCTCCGGTCTTTCCTCGCCCTTGAAAATGGCAGGCTTGCCGAAGCGCAGGGCGAATTCCCCGGCGGTCCAGCGCACGGAAGCCGTCTCGGGGCCGCTCACGTTGAGGATGGCGGGCGGTGAGTCGCATAACGCGAGTGAAAGAATCGTCCGTTCCAGCACGTCTCCCTGCCAGATGCAATTGTAGCTGGGCGAGGAGAGGTCGACGGGCTGCCCGGCGTAAACCTTGTCCGCAATGTCGCGAAGGACTCCATAGCGCAGGTCGATGGCATAGTTGAGCCTGAACTGGCATACCTTCGTGCCGAAGGCCCGGGAAAAGTATTCGAAGACCCTCTCCCTGCCCAGGGTGGATTGCGCGTATTCCCCCGTGGCGTCAGGCGGATCGCGCTCTACCGAGCCGCCGGAGACGGCATTCGTAAAATCGTAGACGCAGCCGGTGGAATACGCGACTATCTTGCTTTTTGAATAACGTTGCGCGACATTGGCGGGCGCCAGCGTGTTGGTCGCCCAGGTGAGGTCCTGAGCCCCCTGGGTTCCGAATTTGCGGCCCGCCAGGAAAAGCACGTTGACCGCTTCAGGAAGCCTCGCGACCGCGTCCTGGTCCAAGAGGTCACAGGGAACAGCCGCGACGCCCTCTTTTTCCATGCGCGCCCTGGCAGAGGGATCCGAGAAGCGGGAAACCGCATAGATTTTTCGGTCTTTCCCGGATGCCTTGACCGCCCGGGAAGCCATCATGGCCAGGGTTACACCGATCTTGCCCGCGGCGCCTACGATGGCGATATCGCCGTCCAGGCCCGCGACGTAGTCGACCAGCCTGGCCGACGGACGGGACATGAACTCCTCGAGCTCGGTTTCGTTCTTTATCGATTCTCTCATGCTTTCGCGCTCCCTCCGGCCACCTCGGCCCCCTGGGCTTCGAGCATCGCTTCCACCCTGCGGCCGTATTCAATGAACACCGACCTGCGCCGTTCGGCGGGGGAATGCACCGAGGCATCGTGGAAGACCACTGCCATGTGAGGCTCGATGGTGAGCCAGCCTGAGTAGCCCGAGGCAAGGCAATCGGCCAGGATCACGGCTACCTTGGAAGGTCCTTCTCCTGGATAGACGTAGGTCTCCTCCCCAGTCGCCGGATCGCGCCAGCCATCCTTGACGTGAATATGGACTACCTTGGATTTCAGCTTTTCCCAGGCTTCCCATGCATCCTGGTTGGGATATGGCCGGGGCTTGGAGAAATCGGGAGTGAGGCTGGGGTTGCCGGTATCGAAGACCAGGCGCAGGGCTGGCACCGCGTCCAGGAGCTCCAGGGTATGGCCCCAGCTCATGCCGCCGTAATTGAGGCAGTTTTCGTGCACCGGCGTGATGCCCTCGGCGGCGAAACGCCCGCAGATCTCGTTCAGCCTTGACACCCGCTCAGGGAATCGCTGGTCGGCTAGCGGCTGACCTTTTTCATCCAGATCGATGGCGTAGCTCATGATGCGGATCATCCTGGTACCGAGAGCTTTCATGCGCGCAATAGCCCGTTCTACGGTGGCCATGGCGAGGCTGAAGTCCTCGTCCACCCTCTTGCCCCAGTTGGCAATGGTGGAACCCAGGCAGTTCACCTCGATGCCGGCTTTATCCAGGGCTCGGCAGACCAAATCGAACTCCTTGTCCGGCAGGTCATGGGCGTTGATCCCGTCCACGCTCCGCAGTTCGATGCCTCTCCATCCCAGGGCCTTGATCACCTCAATCTGGCCGTCGATGCCGTCGGCCGCTTCATCGGCGAAACCGCTCAAGCGAATCACAGGCATCTAACCTTCACCGGCCTGCCCGACTCGGCACTCTGGTAAATCGCCTCGATGAGACAGACAGCCTTGGCCGCCTCTATCCCGTCCACCAGGGGTTTCCTCCCCTTTTCCACCGCGTCGATGAAGTCCATGAGCTGAAGCTTGTGCCCGTGGTACCCGATGGCCGCGGGATCCGAAGCCCCGCCGCCCGAGGATGTGGCGCTGGCGTAATCGCGCCTGATTTCTTCGTCCGCGGGACTCTCATTCTTGAATTTCCAGAAAAGCAGGTTTTCTTCTTCCATGATGGCGGAGCCTGAGAGCCCCGAGACTTCAACCCGCTTTAAAAAGCCCGGCCATACCGCCGTGGATCCCTGGACCACCCCCAGCGCCCCGTTCTTGAACCGGATCGAGGCGACTGCGTTATCCTCCACCTCGATGCCTTGGTGGCCGATCGTGTCCGTCCAGGCGCAGACCTCGTCGGCGTCGCCCATGAACCAAAGCAGAAGGTCCACTGCGTGGATGGACTGATTGATCAGGGCTCCGCCGCCGTCCAGGGCCTTGGTGCCCTTCCAGCCGCCCTTGGCGTAATATTCCGGATCCCGCCACCACTTTACGTAGGCCGAGCCCATGGTGAGCTTTCCGAAGCGCCCTGCATCCACCGCGGCCTTGATGGCCGAAGCCGAGCCGTGGAAGCGCGAGGGAAAGATCCCGGCCAGAGTGACGCCGCCGGCCCGGCAGGCCTCCACGATCTTGCCGCAGCGCTCCCTCGTGGTCTCCAGGGGCTTCTCGATGACCAGGTGCTTGCCCGCGGCCGCCGCCGGGACGGCGGCGTCGAGGTGCAGCCCCGAAGGGGTGCAGACGTTCACCGTCTCGAGGCCCTTGTGAGCCAGAAAGGCGTCCAGGTTGTCGTAGGCGGCGCAGCCATTGTTCTTGGCGAAGGCCTGGGCCCGTTCGGGCACTTTGTCCAGGCAAGCCACTATCCTCGCGCCCGGGATTTCCTTCAAAGCCTTGGCGTGAAATTCAGCGATAAGTCCTGTGCCTACTATTCCAAAGTTCATTCATTCCTCCCAAAATTATTCTTTTTCCTCGTCCAGGTGTCTGAAAAGCGCCCGAGACCGCTTTAGCATCGTCATTGGATCTTCCGGTATTTCGAATATCTCTATGCTCCCCCAGCCTGAGTAACCCGCGGCTTTGAGCGCCTTCCATGCTGAGCTATAGTCCGAAGCCCCCGTTCCCGGCGCCCTGCCGTCCGCTTCGTTGAGGTGCACGTGCCGAATGTAGGAAGCATAGCGCGTTATGAGCTCGTCCCAAGCCTGGGGAAGATGAGCCGAATTGTGGAAGTCGAACATGCTGGACACCGAGGGCTTCCCGATGCGGTCCACCATGGCGGCCGCTTCCTCGAAGGTGGTGACCACGTCGGTCTGGTCGGTGGAAAGCTGCTCGATAAGCAGAAATGAGTTACAGTCCGAAAGGGTCCCGGCCACCGAGGCAAGGCCCTCCTCCAGGTATTTAAGGGCGTCCTGGGCGCTGCGTCCGGGGAAGCCACTCCGCTGCCGCGGCGAGCCCAGGATGAGATTCCCTCCGCCCAGCTTACCCGAAGCCTCGATCAGGCGCTTAAGGTGGTCCAGGGACCTGGCCCGCGCCTGCGGATCCAAGGCCGCGAAATGCAGGCCCTCGGGCTTGGCCATGAGCCAGTGGAAACCCGCGTACGCCAGGCCTTCGCCGTCCAGCACCCGCTTAACTTCAGCCACTCCCTTGTTTATTCCGCCGGGGGAGAGATCGCCGAAGACCGTATAGGGGGTGAATTCCACCCCGTCGAAGCCCGCCTGGCGGATGATCGCGCAGGCCCGGGCCAGGGGCAGCTCGCCGAAAAGCTCATTGCAGACCGAATATTTCATTGCATTCCTTTGTACGTTCCAACCTTATCCCTGTCAAGGAATGGTATTTTATTGCCGCCAGGCGGTTAGCCAGGTTTTTAGGAGCACCCAGGCGCAGCCTGCCGCTTTTATCAAGCCTTCTTATTTTGATCCCAGGCCTGTTCCTGAGCTTTGATGGCCAGTTCGATGGCGTTGAAGACCACTTCCTGACTCATGGAATTCTCTGTCCGATCCAAGCAGTCCCGCACCAGGCGGCCGAAGAAGGGGAAGCCGACGGTGCCCGCTACCTTGTAGTGGTATTCGCCTTCGTTATTTACCAAAATTACATGGTCGCCCTCAGGGTCGGCGGCCACGTCGATATACTTCCGCAGCTCGAGGTAGCCCTCGGTGCCCTGGATGAAGGTGCGGCCGTCGCCCCAGGCCCCCAGCCCGTCGGGGGTGAACCAGTGGACCGTCATGTAAGCCGAGACTCCGTTGTCCGTGACGAAGGAGGCATCGCCGAAGTCCTCGAAATTGGGGTATTGGGTGTATTTGTAGCTCGTCACCCTGGATGAGGTGATGCGGGCGTTCTTCGCCCCGGCGAAAAAGAGAATCTGCTCGATATGATGGCAGCCCAGGTCCACCAGGATGCCGCCGTACTTCTTCCTGTCGAAAAACCACTCGGGCCTGGTGGGCAGGCTGATCCTGTGCGGTCCTGTTCCGATGATCTGGATCACCTTGCCGATGGCGCCCTCGGAGACGAGCTTCTCCGCATAGACCGCTGCCTCCACATGGAGCCGTTCGCTGTAGTAGACCGCGAATTTACGCCCCGTCTCCGCCACGGCCCTACGGCAGGCGGCCACATCGTCCAGGGTGGTAAGAGGCGGCTTGTCGCAGAAATAGTCCTTGCCGTGGGCCATGACCTTCAAGCCCAGAGCTCCCCGTTCGCAGGGTATAGGCGCTCCGGCGATCATCAGCAGATCCCTCGATTCCAGCACTTCCGCTTCCGATGCGGCTGCCCTGGCGCCGGGAAAAGCCTTGAGGAAGCCCTGAACCTTGGCAGGATCAGGATCCCAGACCGGCCCGATTTCCGCCCCCGCCTCGGAAAGCCCGTTGCACATTCCGTAGATGTGACCGTGCTCAAGCCCTATGACGCCTACCTTGAATTCGCCCTTGGCGCAGACCGGCGCCGCCTTGCCTTTAGGGGCGTAAAACTGTCCGTTAGACTTTTCCTGCATGCTCCCTCCCCACTTAGTGCTGATAACAACGCTGAATTTAACACCGCTCCTAACGCTGTGCCGTCCAGTCCTCGAGTTTTAGGGTATATATCCTGCCTGACTCTTGCAGGCCACCGGCAACAAGGACTTTACCATTATACCTCATATCGAAGCGAAGAATAAATCGTTTTTCGGCGCCCGATACGCTACAAGCCTCGACCCTAAGGCTCGACGTTGACCCGGACTCCGGCCCCGGAGTACCCTAGTGACATGGAACGACACGATATACCTCTCGACCGATTCAAGTTCGATCCGCTCATCATTAAAAACCGCTGGCTCTTGCTGGGGGCAGGCGATTTCAAGGTAGGGCGGGCGAGCCCGGCTCTCGGACCCTTGCCCTATAATGCGATGACTATTTCCTGGGCTTCGGTAGGGCAGATGTGGAACAAGCTTTTCTTTCAGGTTTTTATTCGCCCCTCCCGCTATACCTACGGACTCCTTGAGAAAGGCGATGGATTTACCCTTTCTGTATTCCCGAGCGCATCGAAGCCGGCGCTGAACCTTTTGGGCTCCAAGTCAGGCAGAGATGGAGACAAGATCGCCGCCTCGGGGCTTCATCCTATCGCTTCGCGTATCGTAACCGCTCCCTCATTCGAAGAGGCTGAACTCGCGGTGGAGTGTCGCAAGATCTACTGGCAGGACATCGATCCTGGGCATTTTGTAGACTCTGGCATTATGGAGCACTACGCTAAGGGCGATTATCATCGGGTGTATTTTGGCGAGATCCTGGCGCTTCGGGGCACGGATTCTTATAGAGCTTGATTGAACCGCGCCTATGTATGGCGACCGCGCCGGCATGAAACGGCGTCCGGGAAAAGGATTAGGGGATGAATGAACTGCTCAAGAAGATGAATTACAAGCTCGGGACCGTGGCGGTTCTTGGCGCGCCCAAGGAGTTCGAGCCGATTCTGTCGGCGTGGAAGCCTGAAGTTGAGGTTCTGAGGGAGCTTCCCGCGGAGGAATCCGAAAAAAAAAGCCGCCTTTATTCTCATCTTCGCCGCATCGGAGAAAGAGGTGATGGCCAGGATACCTCCCCTAAAGTCGCGCATAAGCCCGGGCACGGTTTTCTGGGTCGCCTTTCCCAAAAAGACGTCGCCCATGTACGCATCGGACATCAACCGGGACATTCTATGGAAGCTCATGGAGCCTGAGGGATTCACGCCCAACAGGAATGTGGCGATAGACGAGGATTGGTCCGCGCTGCGATTCGGCCCGAAGAGGCTAGATTGAATATGCCAGGACTGAGGCAACGGAATTACGAAGGCGGGTCCAGCTCCAAGGCGGGGCGACGATGCGCACGTTGATCACCGGAGGTGTCAAATCCGGCAAGTCGAGTTTCGCCCTTCGCCTCGCCGAAGAATTCGCCCAGCCGCGGTATTTCCTGGCCACCGCCGAAGCCTTCGACGACGAAATGAAGGCGCGCATCGCGAAGCACAGGGAAGAGCGGGCTGGTCGCTTTACGACGATAGAGGAGCCGCTGGAAATCGCTGCCGCGCTCAAAGAGAACATGATACTCGACTGTCTACCTCTCTGGCTCAACAACATGTTTCACTACGGCAGGGAATCGTCGCTGGACGAGACTACGGATTCGCTCATCGCCAAGCTTCCCGGGAACATCGTCCTGGTCACCAACGAAATCGGGATGGGCTTCATCCCCGCAGATCCTTTGTCCAGGCGCTACGGAGATGCCCTCGGCAGGCTGAACGCTCGCATCGCGACTGCCTGCGACAGGGTTATCCTGATGGTGGCCGGCCAACCGCTCTTGATAAAAAACGAATCAAACCTAGCGTTGGGCGATACTATTGATAAAATTACGTTGGGCGATACTAAAATAGCGCTTGATGACGCTGACCGCTTCAAGGCGGAAAGATTATGACACTCTGCCTTCCCTCCTGGCAGCAGCCTGGCTCATGGCTGCAGAACTGCCTGGCGCTGAAGCAGCATCCCTGGGTGCAGGGAGTTGAACTGCTCTTCTTCACCTGGGATGATACAGTCAAGGCCGAGTTTTCAGCCGATCTCGAAGGAATCAAGCGACTGGCCAGCCGATTTTCATTCAGCCTTCATCTGCCCGAAGTACTGACATCCCAGACCGAGGAGCTTATTTCACTTAGCGACTCCTTCGTGCAGCTGTATGTGTTTCACCCCTGGGACGATGGTAAGGGCGATGGTTCGCTGCAAGCATGGGCGAGACTGTTGAATTCCTTCCGCGGCGATTACGGGAAGGATCGCTTCGCCGTGGAGTACACGGGAGAAATCCCCTTCAAGCGCGCGATGGACCTGCTGCCGGACATGCAAATATGCGCCGATACCGGCTGTCTCTTACGAAATCTTTGGCATCCTGCCGAATGGATATGCCAGCGGGCTAACTCCGTTCGGGAGATCCACCTGCATTCGGCCCGAGCCGGCAAGGACCACCTGGCGTTGAGTTCCGAGGACTCCTGGCTTCCCAAACTCGCGAAGGCGGCTGCCGACTCTGACTGGCGAATCGTCCTGGAAACGTTTGACCTTGAAGATAGTATGACCTCCTATAAAGCTTTCTCAGAGGCCTCGATATGAAAAAAAGCGCTGGTTTCGCCCGCTTTTTGACTGTATTAAGCCTAATGTCGAGGATACCCATAAAGCGGTCTTTTGAAATCGATTTCAGCCGCGCTGATTTCTGGATTCCCGCTCTGTCGCCCTTCGTATCCTTCACAGCCATAGGCGGGTTCGTTGCCGGAATGGCCTTGACCCGCCATCTCGGCCTGGCAATAACCGCCTCCATGGCGATTCAATACTTTCTCTTCAACCTATTCCATTTCGACGGCCTCATCGATTCGGCCGACGCACTGCTGCCCGCGGCAACCAAAGAAAAACGGCTCGAGATCCTGAAGGATCCGCGGATAGGCAGCTATGGGTTCTTCTGCGGCCTTCTGGCCTTGGCGCTACGCGCCGGCGCCTTGGCTTTGCTGTCCGAACAGGGCTTGCTTTTCTCGGCTCTGGCCGCCGGCTTGCTTGCAGCTCCCGCCGCGGGGCGCAGCGCCGCGGCTTTAGTGGCGTGGAGGTTGAAACCGGCTCGCCCTGATGGGTTAGGCGCCCTCATGAAAGGTTTTTCGCTCAGGCGTGTAACCGAAGGAGCGATGACAGGGCTGCTGCCGCTGGCCGCCTACTGTGTAGTTTCGGGAAGTTGGCCGCTTCTGATAGCGTCTCTTGCCGCTTTCACCCTTGGAACAACGCTAACCGCTTTAGTAGTTGGGGAAGCATATAAGCGCTCCATCGGTGGCTTTACGGGCGACAGCCTGGGCGCGGCAATCGAGTGGGGAGAGATCGCGACTCTGTTGGTTTTAGCCGTCGCGCTTCGGTTTTACGGAACGATTATTATTTAATTCCTTCACTTCGCCAAATCAGGGTAATTTTTCTATTCTTTTTCAGCATTAGCCGCTTTTGCGAGTCCTTCTTCATCCAGAATTTTTATACCGCGCAAACCCTTTGTCAGGATGAGTTTTTGTTTCTGTAACAGCGATAATTTCCGGGAAAGGGTCTCTTGGGTCATGCCCAACTGGGAGGCGAAATCACCCTTTGTGGTGGGTAGTTCGAATTCGCTCCGCCCCTCGGCCAGGTCCAGTATGGCCTGGGCAAGGCGATTCTCGGCGGGGCGGAGGCTTATATCCTCGATGAGGGATTCAGCCTTGGAAAGGCGAATGCTGAGTTCCTCCATGACCTTGAGCGCTATTGAAGGATACTTTCCCATCAATGCCTTAAGGCGCACACCGTCGATCATGCACATGGAACAAGGTTCCAGCGCTTCGGCGTAGTCGGAAAGCACGGCGTTTCCCAATATCGAAAGCTCGCCGAAAAATTCCCCTGGCCCGAGGATGCGTATCACCTGGGCCTTCCCGTTGTCGCCGATGCGGGAAATCTTTACCTTGCCCTGATGGATGATGTAGAGCTTACGACCCTCTTTCCCCGCGAAGTATATGAGGCTGCCCTTATCGAAGCGCGCGTCGGTGGTGATGGAAGCCACTTCGCCGATTTCGGCGTCGCTGAGGGCCGAAAAAATTGGAACGATAGAGACGCAGGATCCGGGGGCGTTTTTATGCGCGCAGCGGGCGCAGTTTTCGGCCATCGTTCTTCACCTCCCCTGTTCCATGATACTTCTCTGGCTGAATTTCAGCAACCGCACCGCGTTGAGGATCACTAAAAGGACGGAGGCCTCGTGGACGAGCATTCCGAAGGAGAGGTTGACCGTTTTTACCAGGACGCCCGCCAGCAAGCTACCGGCCACTACCAGGGCGAAATAAATGTTCTGCTTCATTACCCGCACGGTGGCCCGGCTCAAGGCGAGTCCATAGGCTAGCCTGGTGAGATTGACCGAGGAGAGGACTACGTCGGCTGTCTCCATGGCGACGTCAGAACCAGCGCCGCCCATCGCGATGCCCAGATCGGCGGCGGCCAACGCCGGAGTGTCGTTCACCCCGTCGCCCACCATCGCCACGGTTCCGTAGGCGGCTTTCAGCGACTGGATGGCCGCAACCTTGTCCTCCGGCAGGAGTTCAGAGCGCACTTCGTCGATCCCCAATTCTCCGGCGATAGCGGCCGCAGCCCTCGGATTGTCGCCGGTGAGCATGGCGACGTGGTGGATGCCCAGCCTGCGAAGCGCCGCGATCGCGGCCTTGGCCTCGGGCCTGGGCGTATCGGCGATGGAGATATAACCGAGGGCTGCGGCCGCCGAGGAAAGGAGCACGACCGTCCTGCCTTTGGATTCCTCAGCCTGTACGACCTTCTCCTGCCCGGCATCCAGCCTAAGCCCTCTTTCAGCCAGCAGGCTCCGCGATCCGATGAGATAGTCTTTGCCGCCTGCGCTAAAGGTCACGCCCATGCCCGCGACGATCCGGCTTTCCCGCGGAGCCTGGATGGTTCCGGACTCGCCAGTACTTCCGGGCAGGCCGACAGCGCCGGCCTTGGCGATAATCGCCTTGGCCAGGGGGTGTTCCGAATAAGATTCCCCGATCGCGGCTAGCCTGAGCAGTTCATCCTCGCTTAATCCGGGATCGAAAGATCTGATGGTCTGAACCTCCGGGACGCCTATCGTGAGGGTTCCCGTCTTGTCGAACGCGACGACCTTTACCTTGCCCAGCCGTTCCATGATGTCGCCGCCCTTGACCAAAAAGCCGCGCTTGGCTCCGTTACCGATGCCCGCGACGATGGCTACCGGCGCCGAAATGACCAGGGCGCCGGGGCAGGCGATTACCAGAAGGGTGAGGGCCAGCTCGATGTCCCTGGTTACGATGAAGAGAATAACAGCGGAGACGACGATAGCGGGGGTATACCAGCGGGAGAAGGATTCCAGGAATTTCTGCGTCTTGGCCTTCCTATCCTGGGCCTCCTCCACCATGTGGAGAATCCGGGCGAAGCTCGTGTCGTCGCCCACTTTTCTCGCTTCAATAACCAGGTAGCCCGACTCCAGTATAGTGCCCGAAAACACCTCGCCCTCGGCTTCCCGGTGGACTGGCAGGGATTCTCCGGTGATAGTGGCTTGATTGACGTACCCCGAGCCCTCCACCACCCTTCCATCCACCCCGATTTTCTCACCCGGTTTGACAATGACAGTATCGCCCACCAAAACCTCGTCGGGACCGAGGTCCATCTCGACCCCGTTTCTCCTGACTCTCACCGTATCGGGTGCCAGGTCGAGGAGGGCCTTGATTGAGGAGCGGGTCTTTTCGATGGTTCTGGACTCAAGATAATCGCCCAGGCTGAAAAGATAGGTGACCGCCGCGGCTTCCCAGAATTCGCCGATCGCGATTGCCCCCACAACCGCGATAGTGACCAGGGCGTCTATGCCTACGATCCTGTACTTAAGGGCTCCAAAAGCTTTTTTAAAAATGGGGAATCCGGCGAAGACCGCCGTGGCGAGCATAAAGACGACCGCGGACAGTTGGAAAAAAGCCACCCCCGACTCGGCCAGCTCCTTCAGTATGAGGGAGAATAGCGCGAGGATGCTGGATATGATCATCGATACAGCTTTGGAGCCCTTTTTCATGTCATTTCTCCCCCAGGACCTGATATCCTAGCTTGCCGATCCTCTCCTTGATCTGCTCGGAGCCGATCTTGGCTTCATCGAAACTCACCTTGACCTTGGATGTGGCGAAGGACACCTGGGATTCGGCCACGCCCTCGGTGTGCTTCAGCATTCCCTCGATCTTGGCCACGCAACTGGGGCAACTCACTGTTTCCAATTGAAAGGTTTTTGTGGTCATATTCGACCTCCTTACTCTGTGATAGGTTCAAGGTAATAGACGAAAAAGAATCTTTCTTTGATCTGGATCAAAAGACGAGGATTTCTTTTATTTTTTTTCTAAGGAGGTTCTCTATCATGGAAAACGAGCACAAGGCGTCCGAGCCTAGTCAATCGCTTATCGCAGCGTACATCAAAGGTTTCGATGGGATAAAAAGGACGAGACTGGAAGAAATATACACTCTGATAAAAGCAGAAGCGCCTGGGGCCCAAGAAAAAATCTCTTACGACATGCCTACTTTTTTTCTGAATGAAAACCTGGTCCACTTCGCCGCCCAGGCCAAGCATCTTGGTTTCTATCCAACTTCGAGCGGCATCGCGGCCTTCGAGGCGGAGTTGGGACCATACTGCCATTCCAAGGGAGCGGTGCAATTTCCCTATGAAGAAGCATTGCCCGAAGCCCTGATACGCAGGATGGTTCGTTTCAGAATACAAGAGATTGAGACAAGAAAAAACGCCAAAAACCGAAAAAAATAAACGATACTGAACATTTTCTTAGGCTTTTTACATGGTTTTAGGCTGTTGTCGATAAATTTGAGACCTACCCCTTGAAATCTAAGGTTTAAATTGCTATGTTTCTTTTATCATACGTATACCCTCCCCCCTAGGGGTGGGTATACGATCAGACCGAATCCGGGAGACGACTATGGACCATTGTTCCGCAGAAAGCCAAAAAGCCCTCGCCTTGCTGAAAAACGCCAAAGGTCAGGCCGAGGCGGCGATTCGCATGATCGAGGAAGACCGCTACTGCATCGATGTGTCCAAGCAGATACTCTCGGCGGCGGCGATGCTTAAAAAAGCCAACATTCTGGTCCTGCGCCAGCATATCGACACCTGCGTGAAGGACGCTATCGAAAAAGGCCAGGGCAAGGAAAAGGTGGAAGAGATCGCCATGGTGCTGGAGCGCTATGTGGGCGAGCCGGTATAGCGAGAGGTGAAATTATGGCTGCAAAACAGATAGATATCCAGGAGCCAATCGAAGGCGGAACCAGGGAGATCACGATCCCCGTTGGAGGCATGACCTGCGCATCCTGTTCCGCGGCAGTGGAGCGGGCAATCAATAAATTGCCAGGGATACAGGTATCCTCGGTAAATTTGGCCACCGAGCGGGCAGTGGTGAAGTACGATCCCGCAGCGGTCAGGCTTTCCGAGATCAAGGGAGCGATAAAAAAGGCAGGCTACGAGCCCTTGGCCATGGAGGAGGTCTCGGCGGCAAGAATAGACGAGCATGCTGCTGCCAAGGAAAAGGAAATCAAATCGATGTGGCGCAAGTTCATCATCTCCGCCGCATTTTCCATTCCCCTCCTCTATATAGCCATGGGGCATATGCTGGGCTGGCCGCTGCCCAAGGCCCTCCACCCGATGGAAAATCCTTTGCTCTTCGCCCTGGTCCAGGTAGCCCTGGTCATTCCCGCCATTATCGCGGGGAGGCGATTCTACGTCGTTGGAGTCAAGGCTTTGCTTCATCGCGCCCCCAACATGGATAGCCTCATAGCCATGGGCACCAGCGCGGCTATTCTCTATAGCCTTTTCTCGGTCTTCAGGATCGCCGGCGGCCAGATTGCTGCCGTGGAGGAGCTTTACTTCGAGACAGCGGGCATAATCATCACCCTCATTCTGCTGGGAAAGACCCTCGAAGCGGTGAGCAAGGGCAGGACCTCCGAATCGATCAAGAAGCTGATGGGGCTTAAGCCCAAAACCGCCACGGTGATCCAGGAGGGCAGGGAAATCGAGCTGCCCATCGACGAGGTGGAGCCGGGCGACATGATCCTGGTGAGGCCCGGGGAGCGCTTTCCCGTGGACGGGCGCGTATCAAGCGGCGCCAGCGCGGTGGACGAGTCGATGCTCACCGGCGAATCGATTCCCGTCGACAAGGGCCCCGGCGACCAAGTGACCGGCGGCACGATCAACAAAAACGGAGCGCTGACTTTCGTGGCCGAGCGGGTGGGAGCGGACACCGCGCTGGCGCGCATCATCAAGTTGGTCGAGGACGCCCAGGGCTCCAAGGCGCCCATTGCGCGCATGGCCGACGTCATTTCGGGCATTTTTGTGCCCGTGGTCTTCGGCATTGCCATCCTCGCGGCGGCGGCCTGGCTCATAGCCGGCCATACGGCGGTCTTCGCCCTCACGATCTTCGTCGCCGTGCTCACCATTGCCTGTCCCTGCGCACTGGGCCTAGCCACGCCCACGGCGATCATGGTGGGCACGGGCAAGGGGGCGGAGCTAGGCATTCTCATAAAGTCGGGAGAGGCGCTGGAGACGGCGGGTAAGCTCAGCGTCGTGGTCTTCGACAAGACGGGGACCATCACCGAAGGGAGGCCTGTCCTGACCGACCTGCTGCCCGCCCCCGGCGTGGAAGAAAGCAGGCTGCTCGGGATGGCCGCCGCCGCGGAGAAAGCCTCGGAGCACCCATTGGGCGAAGCCATCGTCGCCGCGGCGGCGTCCCGGGGCCTCCTCCTTCCCCAGGTAGCCTCCTTCCAGGCGCTGCCCGGCAGAGGCATCGAGGCTGCGATCGAGGAATCGGCGGGGAGCGGCGTCTTCCTCTTGGGAAACGCCCGCCTGATGGCCGAAAAAGGCGTAGACACCAGCGCCCTCGCCCAAAAAGCACAAACTCTGGCTTCCGAAGGCAAGACCCCCATGTACGCCGCCTACGAGGGCGCCTTCGCGGGCCTTATCGCTGTGGCGGACGTGGTCAAGCCAGGCAGCGCCCAGGCGATCGCCCGGCTTCACGAAACGGGAATACGGACAGTCATGATAACCGGCGATTCCCGGCCCACCGCCGAGGCTATCGCCAGGCAAGTAGGCATCGACACGGTCCTCGCCGAAGTACTCCCGGGGGACAAGGCGGCGGAGGTAGCGAAGCTCCAGGCCGGCGGCGGACTCGTCGCCATGGTGGGCGACGGCATCAACGACGCCCCCGCCCTGGCCAAGGCCGATGTGGGCATCGCCATAGGCTCGGGCACTGACGTGGCCATGGAAAGCGCCGATATTGTGCTCATGCGGGGAGAGCTGGATGGAGTAGCCTCGGCGCTCGAACTATCGCGCCGAGTGATGAAGAACATCAAGCAGAACCTTTTCTGGGCCTTCGGTTACAACGTCCTGGGAATACCGATCGCCGCTGGCCTTCTCTACGCCTTCGGCGGTCCCCTGCTTTCGCCGGTCATAGCCGCCGCTGCCATGTCNNAAAGTTTTATACTATACTTAGTGGGTGAAGGACCCTCTGACAAAGGAGATGAAGATGAGGAAGTTATTGAAGATCGAAGGCATGTCCTGCGGCCACTGCGTCATGCACGTCCAGTCCGCTCTGGAAGAGGTCCCCGGCGTGAAATCCGCCAAGGTGGATCTTCTGGAACGCACAGCCATGGTAGACGGCGACAATCTGAACGACCAGGCACTGCGCGCAGCCGTGGCCGAAGCGGGGTATTCGGTAAGCTCAATTATGCCCTGAATATACGCCTGCGAGGAAACAAACAGCGAGCTTTAAGCGGTACCACGCCGCGGGGGTTCATCACTTAGTCAATAAAGCCACCAAAGGAGGGTCAAGTGACAATTAACCCGCTAGAGCAGCTCGAATAGGGCTATTGCCTTGATATCTCTGTCTACGGTGATGGTCGGGCTATCTTCGTAGTATGTATCGAGCAAAACAGTAAATTGACCGCTTATGTCTTTTCCGTACAACTCCCATCGTAAAAACTTATATCCCTCCTTAGGTCCTGCTGAGATATGCACTTCTGTGCCAGATGGAATGGATGTACTATACTCAGCTGTCACATTTCCATACGCGTCATTGTTGGCTTCTGTAATCAGAGAAAAAGAGCCTTGAACCGTAGTTGTGGTCGTGGAGGTATTTGTACTGGTATCTTTAGCAAAATATACATAATATAATGTCGTGATTTCGGGGTTACTGGGATACCATTCAAATTTACAAATTCCATAATACTCAGAGGCAATTTCCGATTCGTGACCAGTACCAGTATTTTTTGTTATTTTTTCAATATGCCACCCTTCGGCAGGAATGACTCTTATTGTCTCTCTATTATTCCAGGTATTATATCCAAAATGCATCCCAGGAGGCGGTTCGGTTGTGCCTTCTCCAGCTATGATATCAATAGTAAATCCATAGGTTTCACAGGTATAACATGTAAAAGACATGGTTAATGGAACTAGAACAAAAAAGGATATACAAATAAATTTGTTAATCCACTTTTTCATACTTTTCCCTCGATCTGCTTATTTATACCACTGAATCCATGCATATCTAAGCAAACTCAAAGGTTCACCACATGGTAATTTGATAAAATTTTAAGATATTTTTCGAGGAATACAATAAGAATGTTGATAATTATCGCTTAGGCGCCGGCCACTTCCGAGAGCTTCACCGTCTGGGGTTCGGTGTTCTCGCCTTCCGACCTTCGATATTCTTCAAGCAATTCTTTTCCGCGACGAGAAATCCTTGCAGGAACCTGGACCAGGACCTTGATGTAGAGGTCGCCCTTACGCCCGCTGGAGGAAGGCACGCCTTCCTCGCGAATGCGCAGGAGTTTGCCGTGCTGGGTACCGGCGGGGATGGCGAGCTTGATCTTCTTGCCGTCCAAGGTGTTGATTACCACCTCGCCGCCCAAGGCCGCGGTGCTCATATCGATGCGAACGGCGCAGTAGAGGTCCTGCTCGTGGCGCTCAAAATAGTCGTGGGCTCGCACGTGGATAAAGACGTAGAGGTCGCCGGGGGCGCCGACGTTGGGACCAACGTCGCCCTGGCCGGGAATGGTAACCCGCTTGCCGTCCTCCACGCCGGGTGGGATGGTAACCTTGATCTTTTGCTTTTTCTTGATGATGCCACTGCCCGAGCAGTCGCGGCAGGGCTTGTCGATGACCGAGCCTTCGCCGCCGCAGGCTGGACAGGGCTGGGAGATGGAAAAAAAGCCCGAGCTTCTACGCACCTGGCCAGAACCCTTGCAGGTGCCGCAGACCTTGCGGCCCGATCCGTCGACGGAGCCGGAACCTGAACAGGTCTTGCAGGTGTCGTCCTTGGTGTAGGAAATCTCTACAGAGGTGCCGTAAACGGCCTTATCGAAGGGCAGCTCTATGTCGTAACGGAGATTGGAGCCCCGGCGCGGCCGGTCGGAACGCCTATCCTGGCTGAAGCCGCCGGCATTTCCGAAAATGGAACCGAAAATCGATGAAAAATCGCCGAAGCCGCCGAAGATATCCTCGAAATCCCTGAATACGGTGGAGTACTGCTGGCCGCCGCCGGACATCCCCTCGACGCCGGCGAAGCCGAACTGGTCGTAAGCCTGGCGCTTCTGTTCGTCTCCCAAGACCTCGTAGGCCTCGGTGGCTTCCTTGAATTTCTCCTCGGCGCTCTTGTCGCCGGGATTCTTGTCGGGATGGTACTGAATGGCTAGCTTTCTGTACGCCCTCTTGATGTCGTCCTTGGTCGCTTCCTTCTGGAGGCCCAGGACTTCGTAATAATCTCGCTTTGCCACGTTGATCCGTCCTCGACTTACTCCGGGAGGCTGGTGAAAGCCAACCTCCCGGTACAGAATTTATTTTTTGTCCTCGTCATCGACGACCTTGTAATCCACGTCATCGGCGTTCTTGGTATCCGGTCCGGCGCCGGGAGCATCCTGGCCGGGTTGACCAGCAAAGCCTTCCGAACCGGCCTGAGCGCCGAAGCCGCCGGGACCACCCTGGGCTTGCCCAGCGCCGCCTGCGCCTTGAGTATGCTTGTACAGCTCCTCAGAGAGCTTGTAGGAAGCCTGCTTGAGCGCTTCGGTCTTCTGCTTTATCGCCTCCAGGTCCGAGCCTTCCATAGCCTTCTTCAGGTCTTTAACGGCGTTTTCGATAGCCTCTTTCTCGCCTGCTCCCACCTTGTCGCCCAGCTCCTTAAGGGTTTTCTCGGTCTGGTAGATGAGGGCGTCAGCCTCGTTGCGGGCTTCGATTCGTTCGCGCTCGCGCTTGTCTTCCTCGGCATGGGCTTCGGCTTCACGCACCATCTTGTCGATGTCCTGCTCGTTGAGGCCGCTGGAGGCTTCGATACGGATTTTCTGTTCCTTGCCGGTGCCCAGGTCCTTGGCCGAGACGTGCACGATACCGTTAGCATCGATATCGAAGGTTACCTCCACCTGGGGAACCCCGCGGGGCGCGGGGGGGATACCCACCAGGTCGAAGCGGCCGAGAGTGCGGTTCTGGCCAGCCATTTCCCGCTCGCCCTGAAGGACNNAAATCTGGCTCTTGCGGCAGGGAATGGTGGTGTTGCGGGTGATGAGCCTGGTGAACACACCGCCCAAGGTCTCGATGCCCAGAGAGAGGGGGGTCACGTCGAGCAACAGAACGTCCTTGACGTCACCGCCCAGTATGCCGCCCTGGATGGCGGCGCCAATGGCAACCGCTTCGTCCGGGTTGACGCCCTTGGAAGGTTCCTTGCCGAAGATTTCCTTGACCACCTGCTGGACCTTGGGGGTCCGAGTGGAGCCGCCCACGAGGATGACCTCGTCGATTTTGTCCACCGTGAGCCCCGCGTCGGCGATGGCTTTGCGGCAGGGTTCCTTGGTGCGCTCGAAAAGGTCGGCGCACATCTGCTCGAAGCGAGCCCTGGTGAGGCTCTTGGTCAGATGCTTGGGACCGCTCTGGTCGGCGGTGATAAAGGGCAAGTTGATTTCAGCCTGCTGGACGTTGGAGAGCTCGATCTTGGCCTTCTCGGCGGCTTCGCGCACCCGCTGGAGGGCCATACGGTCCTTGGAGAGATCGATGCCCGAATCCTTCTTGAACTCGTCCACCAGCCACTGGGTGATCCTGAGGTCAAAATCGTCGCCGCCTAAATGGGTGTCGCCGTTGGTGGACTTTACCTCAAAAACGCCTTCGCCCAGCTCGAGGATGGAAATATCGAAGGTGCCGCCGCCCAAGTCGTAGACGGCGATGGTGCGTTCCTTCTTCTGATCCTTGTTGAAGCCGTAGGCCAGGGAAGCAGCGGTGGGCTCATTGATGATTCGCTTGACCTCGAGGCCAGCGATCTTGCCCGCGTCCTTGGTGGCCTG
>DFYR01000073.1 GCA_002383375.1 Spirochaetaceae bacterium UBA4077 | reverse complement strand
ATGTAGATGAGGAAGGGCAGCATGAGGATGATACCCGTGGATCCCGAGAGCCCGGGGATCGCTCCGACGATGATGCCGCCGGCCACGCCGATAAACAAGAAGTGGATGTGGGCGAGAACGTAGAGAATCGCTTCTGTTATTCCTGACATTGCTATTCTCCTCTCACCATATGAAGGAGCGGGGTAGCGGAACTCGGAAGGCGCTCCTGAATATCCAGTAGAGGACTATCGAAACGAGAATCGAAACGAGTATGATCTTCACAGGCTTCCGCTCTCCGAAAAACCACATCGTCAAGGCGGCCAGGGGCGGGGTCACGATTATGTAGCCCAGGTCTTCCATTGCCAGGGCATAAGCGAGCATCGCTGCTGCCAGGACAATGAGATACCAGGCGGTCTTGCCCCTGGGCAGGGTCCTCGCCTGAACGGCGACCTTTCCGTCCGTCGCCTGGGTTTGTAGCCTCTGCCGGCGCATTTTCAGAGTCCCCTGGATGACCAGGAGAATAGAAAGTCCAAAAGCGGCCAGAATAATCACCATGGGGTATGCCCTCGGGTTGATGCCAATACTCATCTCAGGAAAAGAAAGAGTTCCAATATAGAATAAAACAGAAAAGGCCCCTGTTATGAGGCCACAAATAACATCAATTTTACCCATCGAATGGATTTCCTTATAAAGGTCAGCGTCGGGAAAAGAAGCAGGACAGTCCGGCGCGAAAATTCCTGCGCAGGACTGTCCATTTCGCAATACCTGGGTTATTTACCCGCGACTTTAGCGCATCTGGTCTTTCAGTCGTTTATTTATACTTGCTGCCCAGCTTGTTCTCTATCACGACCTTCTTGTAATAGGCGTCTTCCATCTGGATCAGCTTCCTGAAATCCTCGGTGTTGCGGTAATCCAGGAGTAGGCCTGACTGAGCCGCGAGCTTGATGAACTCGGGATCTTCCATGGCGGCCTTGAATCCGTCGTGGAGGATCTTGATCTTGGCTGGATCGGTGCCCTTGAGCGCCGCGATGCCTCTCCACTGGCCCATGGCGAAGTCATAGCCCAGTTCTATGGCGGTCGGGTAGTTGGGGAACTCGGCCAAGCGCTGTTCGGAGAACACGCCGAGGCACTTGAGCTGCCCCGCCGCGAGCTGGGGAACGCCCTCCGGTGGCCCGCAGGTGATGACATCGACCTGGCCGGCCACCGCAGCGGTTACCGCGGGGGCTCCGCCGGCATGGGGAACGTGGTTGAACTTGACGCCCACCGACGACTCGAAGGCCAGGGCGATCATGTGGGTGCCGCCGCCGGCGCCCGCGTTGCCCAGGTTGACCTTGCCGGGGCGCTTCTTGGCGTCTTCGACCAGGTCCTTGAGGTTGTTGTACGGCGAGTTGGCCGGAGCCAGGAACCAGACTGGGGCCATGACGACGTCGATCACCGGCTCGAAGCTGTTGGCATCGTAGGGGGTGTTTTGCATGTGGGTGACCGTGAGGGAAGGCGTCGCCCAGGCGACCAGGTACTGACCATCGTTTTTCTTTGTCATCGCCTCGACGTAACCCGGAACGGCTGCCCCACCCGGCTTATTGGTTACGAGAATGGGCACGCCCAGGTACTTCTGGATCACCGGCTGAAATATGCGGACCATGAGGTCGGTGGCGCCACCGGCTGCCCAGGGCACCATGATCTCCAGCTCCCGATCGGGGAATTTCCCCTTAACCTGGGCGCCGACTGTGGCCGCTGCAAGGAAGAGCAGCAAGGTCACGGCGGCAAACATTCGTTTTGTCTTCATGAAAGCCTCCTTAAATTGATTCGAAGGAAACGGAACCTTCCGCTTCCGGAATTCCCATAATTCGATGCTCCGAATCGGCCGTTTCGGCACGGTGGAGCGTTGGTCCAGCCGGCGCCCTCTACAGCTCCATGATAGCCGGCCGGCTGAAGCTGTAGCCGCCGTAGTTCACCTTAAGCTCAGGGAAGAGCACCGGCGTCGAAAGCACAATAGGCCCGGCGCTGGTGGCGAGCATGGTATCCTCGCTTTTTACGCCCGTGATGGATGGATTCCAGGTAAAGGCTTGGTTTTCCTGGATGATGTCCTTGGTGGCGGCCGTCGCTTTGTAATCCCTTCCGAAGTATCCGATGGACCCGCCCTGGTGATGGAGCCGGTATTCTTCCGGATAGCCTTTTTCGGCATAGGCCTTGAGGGCGGCGGCGAAGACTTCCGACGCCGGGCGGCCAGGCATAGTGGCCGTCATCATGGCCGAGTCCACATAGACATTGTCCTCGTAGCGCTTGGCCAGGTCTGCGGGCAGCTTCCCGAATTGGACGAAGCGTGTTATGGAAACGATCAGTCCCCTTCTGCGGGAATTCACGCTGATCATCGCCCGATTTTCGATCTTCTTGTCCGTGGCAACAGGGTGGCGGTAGAGTCCGATGCGCTCATCGGCGGCGCAGAAGGCGACGATAAAGTCCATGCCGACTTTCCAGAGTCTCTCCGAAAGCCTTCCCACCACCGCGCGCTCCTCGTCGCCCGGCTTAATCGTCAGGGCGGTTTCTTCGGCTATTCTCGCCGTATCCAGGGCTTGGACTTTCAGCCTCTCCACTTCCCAAGGGGTAAGGGAATAGCGAAGGGGATTCAGGGCTCCCGAAACATCGGTTCCCCCCGGAAAAGCCATATCGGTGCCGAAAGGACCTTTTGCTAGCTCTGCCACAATCGCCGCTTCTTTATCCTCAAACCAGGGGAAGGAGACGATCTCATAGCCCTGCTTTACCAGACCTTCCTCATTCTCCATGCGAAGTGCTTCTATGTTGCTGCAGACGATGTACTGCTTATCTCTGGTTACCAGTGCCCCTGCAACCCCTACCTCGGTGCCAAGGCCGACAATGGCATAGCCGCCGGCGGTGATCCAGGCGAAGTTGGAACTTTTCTTCATATATATCGCCGACAGATTTCGCTGATCTAAAAGTCCGCGTATCCGCCGTTTTTTTTCGGCTATTTCATCCAGGCTGAATTCGAACATTGCTTGTCCTCGCTTCGATCGTATGCTTGACAGATCATCCGTCACTTTTCTATCTTACGTTGTAAGACGTCTGCTGTCAACAAAATTTATCCTGGAGGTTTTATGCGCGTTCTCTTCACCGGCGGAACCGGCAACATCTCGACGGCCTGTACAGCCCTAGCGCTTAAAAAGGGCTTCGAAGTATTCCATCTCAACCGGGGGAACAGGCCCGAGCGGGAACAGGCTGGGGTTTGCAGCCTCAAGGCCGATATTCGGGATCCGGAAGCGGTGCGGCGCGCGCTGGGCGACCTTCGATTCGACGCAGTCATCCAGTTTCTCGCCTTCAAGCCCGAACACATCGACGCAGATCTGGAGCTGTTCGCCGACAAGACAGATCAGTACGTCTTCATAAGCACCTGTTCAGCATACAAGAAACCTTCGCTCACTCCATGGATCACCGAGGACACGCCCCTGGAGAATCCCTTCTGGGAGTACTCGCGGCTCAAGGCGGCCTGCGAAGCGAAGCTTAAAGAGGGAGCGGCGAAGGTATCGCTGCCCTATACCATAATCCGGCCTTCCCATACCTACGACAACGGATGGATACCAAGCTGTTTCGGGTCGGCGGGCTATGGCCTGGCCTGGCGAATGCTAAAGGGGCAGGAAGTGGTGGTGCCCGGAGACGGCCAATCGCTCTGGACCCTCACCCATGCTTCGGATTTCGCTGTGGGATTGGTCGGCCTTTTAGGGAAAAAAGAAGCTCTAGGCGAAGCCTTCCATATTACATCAGAAGATCATCTCACCTGGGACGCCATCCACAGGATCATCGGCCACGCGCTGGGCGTCGAGCCCAGGATTGTCCATGTGACTTCCGAATACATTGCCCGGCTCTATCCCGAGCGCGGAGCCGGCCTTTTGGGCGACAAGGCCGTTTCCGTTCTTTTCGACAATTCCAAAATCAGGCGCCTGGTGCCCGAGTTTTCCCCCAAAGTCAGCTTCGATCAGGGTATCCGGCAATCCCTGGCCTGGTTCGACCAGCGGCCGGAGCTGAAGGTTGCCAACGCAACGATGAACGCCGAGATGGATGAGATCCTCAAGCGCTGGAAGGCTGGCTGTAACTTCTAGTTTAAAAGGATTTCCCTGGTCGTTGCGCCTGAAGCCCACATACCGTGGAGCCGGAAGACTCCCGATGTTGTATCGTTTTTTATACAATGACCGATATTAGTTGCACGATACTGAACAGTATCGTATAGTGTCGTCAATGAAATTCGAAGAGCTACTCCGATTTTTTGGCCATCGTGCCTGGTTTGATTTTGAAATGCTCTACCTAGCCTCGGGCGAAGCTGCCGAGTCAGTCCACACCGAGGTCTACCGCTGGCGCCGGACCGGCAAGGTAATCGAGCTTCGCCGGGGACTTTTTATCCTTGCCGAACCCTGGCGCAGGCAGCCTGTCGAAGGCGCCGATCTGGCCGGCGCTATTTACCCTCCCTCGTACTTAAGCGGACGCTGGGCTCTTAGCTACTGGGGACTGCTGCCCCAGACGCCCGGGCTCGAGTTCAGCTCGGTGAGCGCCAGACCTGCCAGGAGCTTTGAAAATACCTTAGGCATCTATTCCTATGCCACCCTGCCCCGGGACCTACTGTTCGGCACGACTAGCTTCCCCGGCGCACTACAGACTCAACCGGCAGAATTTTCAGTTGGGAACAGCCCTGAGGAACTGCTTCGCTGCTCTTCACGTACGAGAATAGCTTTACCGGAGAAAGCCTTGCTTGACCTCTGCTTCATCGATGGTGGTGAATGGGATGCCGCGAGGCTGTCCGGACTCGGGCTTGCGATAGATGCTTCCGGACCTGAAGCTGCAGCCGGTTCTCCCGGCTTCGATCGGAAAAAAATCAGGGCTATGGCCGAGCGCTCGGGACGGCCCCGGCTTATACGGGCGGCGAAAGCACTGGAGAGCCTATGATCCGCGAATCGATACTCGAACTAGCGGCAGCGGCTCCGCCTGACCTTAGACCGATCCTTATAAGCGCCTGCTTGGAGTCTGCCCTCCTCCGCAGCTTTCACGATTCGTCGGCTTTTTCCTGCCTTTGCATGACAGGCCAAAGCGCCAGCAGATACGGCTCGGGTTCGGCCGGTCTTTGTTCAAACCACCCTGCAAACTGGGGAGAACTCAGCTTCAGACTCATCGATAAAAAAGGATACTACCCGGAGCGCTGGCTGTTTAAAGCCCAGCGCTACCTCCGATACATGGGAATCGACAGCAGAATAGGCTTTACCAGAAAGGCGACGACGCATGCGGGCTGGATCAGGGCNNGGGGGTTACGTTTGTCATCGACATTCAGGGCGGCCTGACAGCTGGACCATCCCCGGGCAGAGTCATTCTAGTCGAGGGCTGGGGTGAGTGCTTCAGCCTGCGCCTGGAGGATTGAGTCCAATCGTTTGACCAGGCTTGACGTTCACCCGCCGCACCTGGCTCCTTCATACCCGGGGGCACCAGTCCTTGAGCCGATCGTGCCCTGGCAGAGCTATCTGTTACCTGTGCAAATGCTGGGCAGGGATAACGCCGATCCCCTTCTTGGTGAGTTTTTCCGCCGTTGTGTTGCAGGCTTCCACCTTGTCCAGGAAATTCTGCTGCAGATACTCCCAGTCGCCCGAGGCTATGACCTCTGACTTGTCCCTGAAATAGTCCAGGATGTCCGAGCTGTGTTTACGCCGGGCTTCGAGCTCCGGATCGGCTCCTTCATGCTTGGCCGAGATGTTTGGTACCTTGGCGGCGACCTCTAGCAGCTCGTCTCTTTTATTGTAAGGCTGGATGACGATGCTTCGGTAGGTTTCGGTGATATGGTGCTCGAAACGGATGCAGCCCTCTAATCCCAGGGATTTGCGCACCAGGGAACTGGCTTCTATGGTGGCGTTGTTCACCGAATTGGACCAGTTGAAGCCTACCAGGGGGGTGCTGCCATCGTCTCGGCTGAAGAGCTTGGCTGCCGTCAGTATCCAGAGCGCATGGTAGGGATTGTCCGAGCCGAAGAAGACGGAGATCTTGAAATGAATGTCCACTCCCAGTTTATACAGGAGGAATCCCAGGAAGATCGTGCCGGCGTTGAAATTNNAAATAGCCGGTAATAGTAGCTGGGCCGCCCAGGTGGGGGTTGGAGCCGTCGGTGCCCTTGGTATCCAGGGTTTCCACGAAGGAGGAACCCATGATATCCACCGCAGCCAGAATGGCCGGCAGATCGCCGTCGGCCTCGGATTCCTTCATCTTGCGCACCGCGATAAAACGGCCCGGAACCAGGTTGCGTTCTCGGATCGCCCGCTCGCACATGGGCTTTATCCAGGGGAAATACTGCAGCGCCGACACTTCCAGGGTAACCGCTTTGGAATGATCAACGGCGGCGGCGGCCGAGCCCAGCAAATTCCGCCTGTACTCCTCCAAGCCCACGAAGGCGCCCTTCTCACGCATGCTCATGAGCCACTCAAGATCGGCCAGGTAGTCCTTGTTTTTAGCTTCGACCTTTTTCAGCAAGGCTTCGGATTTTCTGGCCGCCGCCGCCTTGGCGTTTATCTCCTCGGGAGTTCCGTAGGCCGAGACAATGGACAGGAATTCCTGGATCACCGGCGCTTCAGGATCGATGAGCAATCCGTTCAGCGCGTCCAGACGCCCGGTCGGTATGTGCAGCCTATTTTGCAGCTCTTTCATCATCCACCTCCAAACTGTGATTATACGTGGTTTCTAAGCATGAGCTCCGCCGGATGGGGCTTAAAGTAAATCTGGCCTTCCAGATATGATTCGCCATACTTGCGCACATAATGCCGGATAATGGTAATAGGGACAATCAGCGGTACAAAGCCGTTTCTATACTGATCGATGATCTCCAGTAGCTCGGCCTTTTCGTCGGCGCTCAGGTCCTTTTTAAAATAACCCATGCTGTGCGCAAGGACGTTGCAGTTTTTCTTGACTGTCGCCAGCATGGAAAGAGCTTTCATAAAAAGCCCTTTATAGTCTTTTAGCAATATCGCGAGATCCTTGCCCTTGGACTGGGTTACCAGGGCGCCCAGTTCCCGGTACAGGGGCACCGAATGGGCCATGAGCTGTAGCTTATGAGCGGTATGGAACTCCACCAGGGCGCCCAATCCTCTGGTTCGGTCGCTTCCATAGCCGGCGAGCAAGGCTTTTAAGCGATTATAGGCGAATACCCGCTCTATGAAGTTCTCCCTGAGCTCGGGATCGTTCAACCTTCCTTCATCTTCCACCGGGACAAGGGGAAACTGTGCCACAAAGGCTGCGGCAAAAAGCCCCCTGCCAGTCTTTCCCGGAATCCCATTTTCGCCGTAGACCTTGACTCTATGGAGACCAGAGCTAGGCGAATCCTTTTTAAAAATAAAACCGCAAAGCCCATCCTCGGCCAAGGCTTCAACCCTGCCCTGGGCATAGTTGAGCATCCGCTGGGTAAGGTCTATTCCAGTCTTATTGGTAAGCAGCCGCGGAGCAGCCGGATCGCCTACTAACCGCATGGCTTCCCTGGGAATGGGCAGCCCGCATTCGACTTCGGGGCAGACAGGCACAAAATCGAAAAAAGACCCAAGTGTATCGGTGATATAGCGATCGTGCTTGTGTCCTCCGTCGTAGCGCACTTCCTGTCCGAGAAGGCAAGCGCTCACTCCCAGCTTTGTTTTTTCCATAGATACATCATAGTAATGTCCCGGAACCGGGGAAACAAGTGAGAGATTATACCTTGTCTGTGAACTATATGCTTATTATATTAGTTAAACATAATATTTACTACTTCCTGAGGCCGGCCACTAAACCAGCTGCAGAAAGAGCGACCTTATGGACAAGGAAACGGATACCAGAATGCATAGCCTAACTAGACGTATTTTGCTGAGTCTACTCGGAACGATGGTCCTGGCCTTTTCCGCCCAGGCGCAGGTTTCGCGCATAGCGCCCAAGATGCTCAAGGAGATGCTGGACACCAAGTCAGATCTTGTCATCATCGACGTGCGAACCCTGGAAGAGTACAAGGAAGGCCATATTGGCGGAGCATTGCTGCTTCCCTACGACCAGATAAACGCTGCCAGCGTTGCTAAAGCCATCGGAGGCGATAAAAATAGAACTGTGATCGTATATTGTCGTTCGGGTAGACGCAGTGAAATCGCCGCCCAAAGCCTGACATCCCTGGGATATAAAAAGGTATTCGACCTGGGTGCAATTTCTGTTTGGCCGTATGGAATCCAGAAAGGCCCGCCTCCGGCGCCCTGACAATATTAGCTAGAGTTTAAAGATCTCCCGTATCTTCTCCTCTAGATTACCTGCGACCTTTTCAATGCCCTCGCCCATGCTGTTTATAGCTTTGACTATTGGATCGTCACTTTTCTTGAATTCCTCACTGTAATACTGATAGCCCTGCTTCATGTTCTCCTGTGGTTCTTCCCCTTCCATGCCCCTGCGGAGGTAATCGCCCTCCAGTATGGACCGGTAGGCTCCCGATGAAGCCCAGGTCTTGAGCTCGCCTAGCCGCACCACCGGGTAGGGGTGGGAGAGCTTCATCTGCCCGAAAATCTTGTGCACCGAATCAAGCACCGTCTTCTGGGATTCGTACTCCTGGGCTTGGGCGAAGAAATCATTAAGATTGACCTGGGAAAGGTCCTCGGCACCCGCCATTTTCATCAGAATATTGTAGGAAGGCGTTTCGTCCTGCACAGCCAAAAGCTCTGCCCTGTCGCAGGACAGCTCGCTTTTTCGGTTCCACTCCATAAGAGCTGCCCAGACCGCGCTTTTTATAAGCTCTCCCATCGGAATGAAGCTTAAGGAAATGTTGGACAGATACCAGATGAGAGTCTTGTAGAGACTGTGGCCGCTCATTATGTGCCCCATCTCGTGGGCGAGAATTGCTTTTATTTCATTTTCGTCGAAATGGCGCAGCAGGGATGAATTGATGGTGATAAAAGGCTTTTCGACGCCCAGGGCGCCGGCGTTGAACATCGGATTCTGGCAGACATAGAGTTCCGGCCGGTATTCCCAGTCGAAGGTTTCAACGATATCGTCCATCAGTGTATTGAGCCGGGGAAACTGATTCCGGCTCACCTTGACGTTGGAAGCCAGCACTTCCAGTCGCAAGCCCCGCTCGGTAGCCGCCGATATGAGTTTCTTGGCTAGCTCATCCAGCCCCTTGAGTTGCTGGACGACGCTCAAGGCAGCCTTATCCGCAGGATGTTCCCAGGACTTAGGATCGATGGCGTACAATTTCTTGGTTTTTGCGTTCAGCATGGGCTCTGCCCTCCCGACCCAATGATAAGCCCAGGCCCTGGCTTGTCAACAAGCATCGAGGTATACTTTTTCTTGACATAGCCCGGATCGCGCACGACAATCGCTAGGGTAGCCTATTCCATGCCGAAAGGGGAAAAAGTGAAAGAAATCCAAAAATTCGATATGGTACGCAAGCCCTTGCGCCAGCGCCTCTTTTGGACCTGCCTGGCATGGCTTTTGAGTTTTCCGGAGACGAAAAAGCGGAATCTGAAAATCAACAAGATCGGTATGGAGGGTTTAAAGCCCCCCTTCCTCTTCCTTTCCAACCACATGGCCTTCGTGGATTTCAAGGTGGCGACCCGAGCCCTCTTCCCATTCGGCGCCAACTACGTGGTGGCAATAGACGGTTTTCTTATCAACGAGTGGCTCTTGCGCCAGGTGGGTTGCATCTGCAAGCGCAAATTCACCGACGACATTCTGCTCTTGCGCCATATACGCTACTCGCTGGAGACGAATAAAGCCGCCCTCGCCCTGTATCCCGAAGCCCGCTATTCCTATTGCGGAACGAATTCCGTGCTTCCCGAATCCCTAGGCAAGCTGATTAAAATGTTAAAGGTTCCAGTTGTCAGCTTTATCCAGCACGGCAACTATCTTTCCCAGCCCCAGTGGAACCTGGACAAGCGCGACTGTCCCCTTGAAGTCACCATGACCAAGCTCCTCACTCCGGAGCAAATAGAAAAGATCAGCGTGGCCGAAATCAACAGGCTGGTAAACGAGACCTTCAGGTACGACGAGTACCGTTGGCAAAAAGAGAACAACATTGTCATCGACTTTCCAGACCGTGCTAAAGGCCTTCATCGAATCCTCTACCAATGCCCCCATTGCCATGTCGAATCCATGATGAACTCAGACAAGGACGAACTCTGGTGCGAGAGCTGCCATAAACACTGGAAAATGAGCGAGTTGGGTGAACTTTCGGCAGTGGTTGGCAATACTGAATTTTCCCACATTCCCGACTGGTTCGAGTGGCAGCGGACTCAGGTGCGAAAAGAAATCGAAGCTGGGAAGTACGTTTTCCAAGATCAGGTGATCGTCGATTCCCTGCCTAACGCCAAGGGCTACATACGCCTGGGCGAAGCCACCCTCATCCACTCCATGGACGGCTTTGTGCTGGAACGCGAAACCGAAGGCGAGAGCTACCGTCTGGAAAAGAAGCCCCTTTCTCTCTACAGCCTTCACATCGAGTACGATTATAAAGGAAAGGGAGACTGTATCGACTTATCCACCCTGGATGATACTTTCTATATCTATCCTATTACCAAGAAGAATGTGGTCACGAAGCTGCAATTCGCGGTGGAAGAAATCTACAGGATCAGGCAGGCAGAACTGCTCGCCCAGAAGACTGCGGCGCTTTTTTCCCTGGAGACGCTGGAACTGAAGCAGTAAAACCAGCGGTAGCCCGACACCTCAGGCTGCTCGGCATGATACGCCCAGGATACGTAATTACAGTTTATACTTTTTCTTAATGACGACTTCCGCTTCCAGCCAGTCTGAAAGCTCATCGCCGGCTAGGCCCTTGGCCTGGCGATTTTCATACACCTTCTGCGCCTGGGTCCGGATTTCTTTTTCCAGCTGATCCACGCTGAGCGCCGGCGCGGCTTTCGCCTTCGCCGCAGGGACGATCTTTTCGGCTTTCACAGTTTTCTTATCAGCCATGTATTTCTCCTTACTATAACTAAATTATATCTGACATTTCTAATAAAAGACAAGCATTGACCCTCCGACAGTGCCGACTAGTACATCTCCCAGCCGTTGCGTGATCTAGTCCGTCCTTACCAGCTCGAAGGCTCTATCCTCGATGCCTCCATTTGGGGCGGCATAGCCCCGGACGAGCGTTCCGAAATCCTCTTCAAGAGCCGTTTCTTCGACGGTTCGGCCAGCGGCACATCCCAGTACCCTGATGTCTACTGGACCGAGGCTGCCAGCAACACAAAGGAAAACATAATCGCTGCATTGAGCCTCACCGCCGGGGCGGCCCTCAGACTGCGCTGAGCCAAAGCCTTCAAGCAACCTTGAGGTCGTGCGAAGTTGCTCTCCTTTAGTAAAAGAAAACATAGACAGATAAAAAGGCACTATTTTGGCAAATAGTGCCTTTTTTATCTTGAAAGGCAATGGTTTTGCAGGCTATGATCGGATTTACAAAACAACCCCATAGGGAGGAAAAACATGAAGAAATTTTCATCGATCCTTGTGGCCGCCATGCTCGCCCTGTCGGTAGCATCGGTCGGAGCTCAGAACCTCGCCGGTTTCGATGCATCCAAATTCCCCGCCTGGGTCGAGACCCAGGGTGTCTGGAGAACCGTCAACACCACCTCCTTCAAGGATGGAGCACAGTTCGCCCCCAGCGACGCCCAGCTCAAGACCATCATGAAGCTCACCAGCCTCACCCCCACTTCCGTGGGCATGACCGACTATCTCCTGGTCGTTCTCAAGGACGTCGCCCAGCAGGAAGACGTTATAGGTAAGGGTAAGGTCAGCTCCGGCACGGTCACCGTCCTCGTGTTCGGCGACAGGCTCCTGCCCACCGACCAGAGCCTGGGCAAGCACACCCAGCAGCTGGACCGCGGCTATTACAACGCCGGTATCGTCTCCGGCTACCTCAACCTCGCCGCTCTCAGCCAGGGATTCGGTACTCACTTCTATATGACCACCGAATACGCAGCCGCCGGCAAACGGACCATGAGCCTCGAAGATGCCTACCTCAAGGGCAAGGGCTACAAGTACGGCATCGGCTACGATCCTTACAAGCGGGGCGACGCCAATCAGCAGGCAGAAGCTTATGGCAACCTCAAGTTCATCTGCGGAATCGTCATCGGCACCCTGGACGAAAAGGCACAGACCAAGGTTACCGACCACGGCTATCCTCAGAACTGGGTAATCTCGAAGTAAGCGCCTTTTATACGATCTAAAACGAATGTCCAACAAGAGCCCTGGGCGGAAAACAGGCATGCGAATCCTGCTTTTCTGCGCAGCGGCTCTTTTTATATCCTGCGGTTCCTCCGATGGCGACCTATCCAATTACAGCGCGAAGCGTAGAACCAGTTTCGACTACTTCGGCACCGTATGCTTCATCTCCGTCTACGATGATTTTACCGATCCCCAGGCTTCGGTAAGGCTCGATACCGCCTGGGATGAGATTCTCTCCCTGCTCGCTGAGCTGGAAGCCGCAGCTAGTTTTGATAGAGAAGACTCTGACATCGGCCGCTTCAACTCGGCTAGATCGGGACAACGCGTGGCCATCAGCCCCTTAACAGCAGAAATCATCGCCAAGGCGATCGAAATGTACCGCTTCACCGATGGCGCTTATAACCCGGCGGTGGCCAACCTGGTCGACTTATGGGGATTTTCGCCCCGCTTCAGGGAGGAAGGCCACCAGCCCATGCCCTACGACCGGTCCAGGAATCCCGATGGAGGCTTTAACCTGCCGAAACAGATCTATGTGGAAGCCTTCAAGAACCTGTCGGACTTCTCCCAGCTGAGCCTGGAAGGCGATGCTTCCAGCGGCTACTTCCTGAAAAAGAATGCTTCCGATATTGAAATCGAAGGCAGGATCTATTCGCAAAAAATTGATCTAGGGGGCATCGCCAAGGGTTGGGGAGCCCAAAAAGCGGCAGAAATCCTGAAAGCCCACGGCTATGAGTACGGTTATGCGAGCCTGGGCATGAGCAGCATGAGCCTGCTGAAACGCACCGTATCTGACGCAGGCGCCAAGGCTGCCAACCTCTGGGCGATAAGCGTATCCGACCCCGATCAACCTTCCCGGACAGCCTTGGAGATCTTTGCAAAGGACCTATCGCTGTCTACCAGCGGCGCCTACGATCTCAGGTATAATGTTGGAAACAGGGTGTACGGCCATATAATCGATGCAGCTACCGGAGAACCTTCCCGGGGCGAGGTGCTGTCGGCGACAGTGCTCGGAAAGGACGCAGCGTTCGCCGACGCAATCTCCACGGCTCTCTGCGTTATGGACAAAGAGTCAGCCCTGGCTTTTTTAAACCGGCGGCTTTCTGAATACAAGGTTGCCCTCCTGCTGAGAGATTTGTCGACCAAGATCGAGCTGGTGACCAATATTCCATCTAACGAATACGTACTGGCTAAACAAGAATAGGTCGTTTTCCGGACAGGGGCAGAGCTGAGGATGCGCTGAATGCACCGGCTTGACCCCGTTATTGGCTCCGTGTAGGCTTTGATTCAGCAGCAATACCGACTCCGGGAGGAACCTGCAATGAAAAAGACAATTATTTCATCGTTGCTATTATTCGTCCTCGTTCTCGCCCCAGCATTCGCCGCTACCGAAACCGAGCTCAAGGCGAAGTACGAAGCGGCGATCAGTGCAGCGGCGGCGAAGCCCAACGATTACGAACTCAACTGGAAGGCCGCGGAGGCTGCAAGAAAATACGGAGATCACCTAGTGGTCGAGGAAGTCGCCGGCTGGAAGGAAACCGCCAAGGCGGCCACCAAGGAAGGCATGAAATATGGCGAAATCGCCTTCAAGCTCAACTCGACAGGCATCGAGGGCTGGTACTGGTACGGCCTCTGCGTAGGTACCTACTCGGACTGTGTCAGCATCGTCAAAGCCCTTGCGGAGGGATTAAAGGGCAAGACCCAGATGGGCTTCGAAAATGCCTATAAAACAGACAAGATGTACGACGAAGGCGGACCTATCCTCGCCCTGGGACGTTTCTGGCAGGTACTCCCCGGCATCGCAGGCCAGGACAAGAAAAAGGCCGAGCAGCTCTTCAACGAATATATCGATCTCTTCGGTTCAACGGCCGACCCCAGCGCCGCGGCCTGGTATTACCGGGGCCAACTCTACAAGGACACAAACAGGCCTGCCGAGGCTAAGGTCGATCTCCAGAAGGCCGCCGACATGGGCAACAAGGACGCGGCTAAATTGTTGGCAACCATGAAATAAGACTGCTTTCGCGAGGTTTTATTTAGGGCTGTCCAGGTTTCCCCGGGACAGCCCTATCATTTTTACGATTGGCCTTTATGTTTTAGCGCTTCACCCTGCGCGGGTTTGGAATCTACAGGGGCTTCTTTTTAAGAATTGCCGCATAGAGTTTTTCGGCATGGGGCGTGGGAATGCCGAACTGCTTTCCCATGCGCAGGATCGTGCCGCCGAAGAGATCCCGCTCGTCAGGTTTTTCCCGCAATTCCATGTCCCGCTGGAAAGAAGTGCGGGTCGTGGGCGGAAACTTGGCCGCCTTTGTCAGGGTATCATCGATAATCGTATCTGGCAGCGCTATGCCCTTGGCTTTCGCCAGCGCTACCACCTCAGCCATGACCGCCTTTGTCTGGGCCAGATCTTCAGGGGACTGGAAAACCTCGCCAAGGGTTTTGCCTTCCTGTGCGGTGACTAATCCAAAGGGGGCGATAAAAATGTACTTGTTCCAGATTTCGACAAAGGGATCGTCCTTCCACATGTACTTGATCCCCGCCGCGTCCAGGACAGGAAGCACGGAACGATCGTCCCTTTCCTTATCGGGCTCCTTCCCGAGGAAAATGCTGCTTAGAGGCCCGATCTGAACCACATGGCCTGGAGCCTGCACGAAGGAGCTGATGTAGATTCCCGCCGGATGCACGTAGCCCTCGGCGATCACCGACCTGACACGTTCGTAGATGTCGGCTCCGTTGAGCAGGGGAACAATCACCGTGGAATCGCTGATCTTGCCCCTCAGCTGATGGAGGACCTCATTCAAGCCATAGCCTTTTACGCAGATAAAGCAGTAATCCAGAAGGGGGAGATCGGCTATGCGCTCCGTCGCCAGACTCGGCCTGGCGGAAATTTTTCCCTCTTCGGCGTCCAGCCTGATACCGTCCTTGCGGATCGCCTCCAGCTGGGCGCCCCGGGCGATAAAACTCACCTGGTACTTCGAATCCCGCTCGCCCAGTGTCGCCAATTTTGCACCGATAAAGCCGCCGACTCCGCCGATGCCTATTACCGCTATCTGTTTCATCTTAACTCCTTCAGGGTTTTTAGACTCTTATATGGGATCTTCAAGAAAATCCCTATATATGATCAATACTAGCATACTGAAAATAAAGCGCAAAGAATGCCATCCAACAGGCTTCGGCCGTTGCAATGGTGACGGTCAAAAGACACCGGGGTGGGGAGCTATTTATTGTATGGAATTTGTGATAGAGTCGTTAACGACGAGAAACGGAATCCTTTTGGATTCCAAATTCTACCGATCCGCGGGTTTCGCGGATAGACTATTTGATGTCCGCCTGAAAGCGGCGGATGAAGGATTTGATCGTGGGAAAGAAATTGTACGTCGGGAACCTGAGCTATAACACCTCAGAAAGCAGCCTCAGAAACCTCTTCCAGAACTACGGCGGCGTTGCCTCCGCCAAGGTTATCAGCGACCGGGACACCGGTATGTCCAAGGGTTTCGGCTTTGTCGAGATGGATAGCGACGAGGAAGCCCAGGCAGCCATCAACGGAACCAACGGAACCGAGTTTGAAGGCCGCCAGATCAAGGTAAACGAGGCCATGGACAGGCCCCGCAACGACCGCAGGTACTAAGTCGGCACGAGGAGAAANNCGACACAGGGGAGTGCCGAATACATGGGAGTATCATGAAATCTCGGGCAGGAATTCTATACGCCGATCTACTGCTCTTGCTCACCGCCGCAATTTGGGGCTTCGCCTTTGTCGCCCAGCGCCTCGGCATGGAAAATATTGGCCCCTATGCCTTCAATGCGGTTCGTTACGCCATAGGCGCGCTCATCCTCATTCCTCTTATTATTTATAGAAAAAAAAATAGACTGATTACAGATCAAGCCGTTTCAAGCGGCGGCGCTGTATCGTACGACGGCGTTAGTTTGGCGGGCGGCGCTGCAACTCCCAGCCCTAAAACCGCCCTTGGGCGATTCACTGTAAAAATCCTGCCTTTCATCCTGGCCGGATCTGCAATGTTCATAGGAGCCAGTCTGCAGCAGCTGGGAATCGTCACTACCACCGCCGGCAACGCTGCCTTTATTACAAGCCTGTATGTCGTACTCGTCCCCCTGCTAGCCACGCTTTTCGGACGAAAAACAAGCCTCAAAGACTACATAGCGGCCTTGGTGGCCGTTCTGGGGCTTTACATAATTACCGTGGGATTCGGTTCGAAGTTTTCCATTTCCCCCGGAGATTTTTTAGTCCTGATAGGCTCTCTGTTCTGGGCTGTCCATATTCTGGTGATCGGGAAATTCGCGGCATCGGTGGACCCTGTGGAGCTTTCGGCGGGGCAGTTCGCCGTATGCGGGGTCTTGAGTTTTATAGCCGCACTTATATTCGAACCTCAGCCCTTCCAGGGAGTGCTTGCTGCGCTGATTCCCATTCTCTACGGTGGGCTTTTCTCCTGCGGGGTGGCCTTTACCCTGCAGATAGTAGCCCAGCGCCGGGCGCCGCCGGCCCATGCCTCGATCATCCTGGCTATGGAAGGTCTCTTCGGCGCCCTAGGAGGCGTTCTTCTGCTGGGCGAACCTGCGACGCTCCGCCTTTTTGCCGGCGGCGCCCTCATGCTCGGGGCCGCTATTCTCTCCCAGCTGCCGTTAGGCAAGGCCGAGGTCGCCCGGGCGCCATGACCCTCTTGCCGCAGCCACTGCCCTAGCAGCCTGAGCGCTCCCCGCAGCCTTAGGCGCCCGGGCGACCCGCCCAAGACGCACTAGGCCGCGAAGATCCTAGAGCAGCTGCTCCAGTCCCGGAGCCACCTTTACGGGGGCGAATTCCACGATATCGTATTTCGCGCAGCCGTTGATCACGAAGGGATCCTGGGCCATGACCGCCTCGACTTCAGCCCTGGAGCTTCCCTTGGAGAATATCACCCCTCCCGTCCTGGGAACCTTGCGGCCCGAAGCCAGGAACAGCCCCTTCGCGTACTGCGCGTCCAGGAATTCCCTATGCGCTTTAATGTAGACATCGACCTCTTCGTTCGGTTTCAGGTACACCGATGTGATAATGAACATTGCAGCCTCCTTGCGATATTTCGACTCCGCATACAATACAGAATATTTTCGAGCCCTGTCACCAGCTTTCCCTAAGCATTTTTCGCATTTCCAGGCCTGAGGCCCACGCCCAGGCTCACCGCGGCGACCAAAGAAAGGCCTGCCCCCAAAGCGAAGGGAGCCACTGGACCGAAGGCATTCCACAGCAGTCCGGCAATCAGGCTCGCCGGAAAGAGCGCTATCCCCACGATCGTAGAATGAAGACCCAGCACCGTTCCCTTGAGCTCCCGGGGCGCTAGCTCCGCGATGAATGCCCTCTCCACTCCCGCCGTGGCCGCGGTGAAGACGCCGTAGAGCGCGAAAGCCGCCACGATCGTGGCCTTGCTCCCCGCCCAGGCAAAGGCCGCGTATACGATCGAGAAGACCAGGTAACCCGCCACCAGCACCCGTTTGCGCCCCAGCTTGTCCGAAAGCCTTCCGAAAGGCAGGGAAAGGAGGGAGGAGACGATATTGTACAGGAAATAGAGGAATACCACCGTGGCGGCGTCGAATCCCACATTGCCCGCCCTCAGCAGAAGAAAGGTATTCGAGGAATTGCCCAGGGTGAAGATGAAGACCACGGTAAGATATACCTTGAGCCGCCCGTCCAGGTTGCGCAGGCCTTCGAATACCCTGAGCGGCTTTTGCCGGCTCTCCCCCTCGGCCGCCATTCCATCCGCTCCGCCTTTTAAGGCCCCGGACTTGGCGGCCTCGCCCCCTTTAGCCCCACCTTTTCCCGTCTCCCGTATAAAAATGAACAGAGCGAGGGCGAAGAGCATGGGAATCGCCGAAAAGACGAAAATGCTTTTGTACCTATACTCTCCGTCGCCTGCCCTCATTATGAAATACGCCCCGAGAATCCCCGCTGCCGAACCGGCCATGTCGAGCATCTTATGCAGGCCGAAGGAATGGCCCAGCTTCATGTCACCGCCGCTTTCGCTCACCAGGACGTCCCGGGGAGCGGTGCGAATTCCCTTGCCGAAACGATCGATTACCCTGGCCGCCAGCACCCCCGTCCAGGATCCGGCGAAAAGCAGGGCCAGCTTATAGATCAGCCCCGTCGAATAGCCCGCGAAGGCTATGGGTTTTTTCCTCTTGAATTTGTCTGAAATATAGCCGCCGAATACCCGCAGGAGGCTGGCCAGGCTTTCAGCGATCCCTTCGATCAGCCCCACGAGCGCCGGGGTGGCGCCGAAAACCGATGTCAGATACAAAGGAATGAGCGGATAGACCATTTCGGTGCTCAGATCGGCAAAAAAACTCACCATCCCCAGCAGTATGATATTTCGCACAGATACCTCCCCTTCGCGATTCTTAGTATATTCATAACGACCTATGTTACAAAGAGGAGGATCCCGTGGTCAGGCACATCGAGGACATCGAGTCAGTTGAAATGAAGGGGCAGGGAGTCAAGGGCGTCACCAAGCGCATCGCCATAGGGCCCAAGGACGGCTACGAAGGCTATGTGAGGGTCTTCACCGTCCAGCCCGGAGGCTCCAGCGCCTACCATTCACATCCGTGGTTCCATGCCAATTACATACTGGAGGGCTCGGGCGCCGTAATAATAGAAGGTATCGAGCACCCAATAAAGAAGGGCTCGGTAGCATATATAGAAGGAGGGAAGAAGCACCACTTCGTCAATCAAGGCGCCTCTCCCCTCGTCTTCATCTGTCTCGTGCCCCCCGAAGGGGACAGTTATTGAATCGCGGTCGCTAAGGCCGGTTGCAGTAGGTCCTGCAGCCCCAGAACCGGCTGCCCTATTTTTTTCTAAGCTTTCTTCCGACCCACCGAGAGCGCCAGGTTCACCACGATGCCCAGCACCGCTGCGGTGGCTATGGCCGGAAGCTGCATGCCGAAGGCGGGGATCATGCCGTTGGGGAAGCCGTAGGTACCGCCCAAGCCCACCACCAGGATCACTGCGATCACCGCCAGGTTGCGCGCGTCGAAGAGGTCCACCTTCTTGTTGATCATGATGGCCACGCCCTGGGCGCCGATGACGCCGAAAAGGTATATGCAGGCGCCGTTTATCACCGATCCCGGCACCGACCTGATCAGGTTGGACAAAGGCTGGATGAAAGAGAATATTATGGCCATGATGGCCGCCCCGCCCAGGACCTTGACCGAGAAATTCTTGGTGATGGCCATGGTGGAAATGTTCTCCCCGTAGTTCGTGCCCGCCGGCCCTCCGAAGAGGGAGGCAACGATGTCGCCGAGACCGTCGCCCACCAGATTGAGGCCCAGCTTGTCGGCGATCTTGTATTCCTTCTTGCCCTTTCGCTTGGCCAGATCGTTCACGTAGATGTCCAGCTGGAAAAGATGGGCCGTGGACTCAGGGATAGTCGCTATGGCGATGGGCATGATAGCCGCAACAGCCATCCAGTTGGGCAGGGGTAGGGTGAAGTGGGGCAGCTCGATTACCGTGCCTGTCCATATGGCGGCGAAATCCACCAAGCCGAGGGGGATAGCCACCACGTAGCCCACGAGGATCCCGAAGAGTATGGGCAGCTGGCCAGCGACTCCCTTGAGGTAGACCGAGAATCCGATGGTGGCGAAGAGGGTGATCAGGGCAGCGATCCAGGCCTTGTCGTTGGCCTGCCCGCCCGAGAAGCCCGCCGCGCTGGTAATCGCCACGCCGGCCAGGGAAATGCCGATCACCATGGCGATGGAGCCCGTCACCGAAGCCGGCAGCACCTTCTCTATCACCTCCATGCCGAAGCGGCTCACGATGAGGCCGGCAGCTATGGAGACCAGGCCTGACATGATGATGCCCCACTGGGCTTGGGAGATCAGGGCGTCCGGCGCTACCTGGCCGAAGCTGGCGCCCGTTATACTCACGATAGCCGCGATGTAGGAAAAGCTGGAGCCGTAGTAGAGGGGAATCTTTCCCTTGGTCACGAAGAGGAAGGCCAGGGTGGCTAATCCGCTGGCGAAAATCGTGGTCGAGATATGGAATCCGGTCAGCAGGGCAACGGTAACCGTAGCCGGGAACATTACGAGAAGCTGTTGGAACGCGAATACGATCAGCTTCCCAGTGGACGGGGTTTCGTCAGGCAGATAGCCTGTAACCGTCTCCTTTGCCTTTGTCATAGCACCTCCCCTCAAGGGCCCTTCTGGGCATAAAATTTGTTAATACTAACCGAAGCCCAGGCCCTCGGGAAAGGGGAATTCCGCATTTTTGCAAAACTATGCACTTTTTTATAAGGAAAAAGTATGATGGTTTTTTTAGCATAGTACATCTTTTTGATATATTCTCAAATTTCAGATTCAGTTTTATAATAATTTATAAAAAGTGCCCAAGGAGATACTCGTGCACAACGCCAGATTCCCCCGTTTGATCCTATCCGTCCTTCTTATCGCCCTCCTCAGCTCCTGCCAGACCACACTGCAGCGGCCTTCCTGGGCATCTAAGAAGGGTGAGCAACCTACGCCTTCCGAAAGCACAATCGGGACACAGAACTCCACCGTCCCCGCGGAGCAGGCCACTGAACCGCACGTAGTCGCGGCTGAGCCTGCGCCTGTAGCGAACCAGCCGGACAGCGTTGAATCAAAGGTTTTGCAGCCAGAGCCTGTTATACCTGAACCTCCAGTATCAGCCGCGGTCGAGTCAACAATATCTGTCGCTTCTGAACCTCCCGCACCTACTCAACCTGAACTGACAAAGACCACTGAAACCGAGCCTTCAGCACCTACTATTGCTGAGTCTGCACCGCCAACCCTCGTCGAATAGCCTTCGCCGCCGATTGCCGAACAGCCCACTCCAATGATCGCCCCAGAGTCGGCACCCACCCAAGCTGCGACTACCCTTCCACTATCCGAGCAGACGGCGTCAGCCGAAATCGGACAGCCATTGCCAACACAAGAAACGACTACTCCAGAGCAGGCGCTCGTCCAAGAAGAAGCCGCATCGGAGCCAATGCCCGCTCCTGAAGTACAAGCCCAGCAGCCGGTGTTAACTCAGGAAGGCGTCTCCCCACAGCCAGTATCTATCCAAGAAACAGCAGCGCCGCTATCGGGGTCTGCCCAGGATGTGGCAGCCACGCTGGGTAGCGAAACGCCCAAAGCACTAGAAGCCAGTACTGCAGAATCGTCGGAGCCTGTCGTGACACTCGAGGTGCCGCCAGCATCGGCTCTCGAAACTGAAGCCGAAAGAGTCGAATCAGACAAAGCGGTTGCAGGCAAAGACGATACGGTGGTTGCCCCAGGGTTTTCCAGCACTCCTGAAGTCGAAATGTCACTTACAATATCGCCCAACGCGACTGAAAGTGAAAAATCATCAACAATATCGGTCAACGCACCTGAAAACGAGAATATGCTTTCTATAACGCCCAACTCACAAAGCGAAACTGCGTCGCCCGACTCTGATAGTTCAGTTGAAAAAAACATCGCAACCACAGAATCATCCATTGCAGAACCTACCTCGGTCGCAGCGGTACAAGCTGTCTCCACTCCAGAACCCAGCGTTGACGAAAAGGCATTCGTCCAACTCGAGCCGGCACCCGAAGTTGAGCCGACGTTTAAACCAGAGCCTGTTCCTGAACTTAAGCCCGAGCCTCAAATAGAGAGTACAATTGAGCCCTCGACAGAGCCGAAAGTAAAAGAAGAACCCATATCCAGCACGACTACCACCGTCGATTCAGTCTTTGAATCCGCCCCCGAATCCGAAGACGAACTGGAAGCCCTCGCCGCAGTGGAATTGGAAGCCTCCAGAAAAGCCGCCGATCCACTGATGGAAAAAGCTAGGAATCGCATGGCTTGGGCTGAGGTAAATACTATCGACAAAACCAGCCCCATCGAGTACCAGAGCGCCAAGTCGGCCATGGAAGCGGCGGAGATCGCCTACGCCAATGAGCGCTATTCCGCGGCAGCTGTCTTAGCCACCGAGGTAACCTCGACAATTTCCGAAGACCTTATCGTTGAAACTATTGCCATGGCCCCTGAAGCAGAGATTCCTTTTGTAAAGTTGCCTTCACCCGAAGCGCCGGAGACAGAAAAGCCAACAAGCACCAATACAGCCCTAGAAACAGAGGCAAACCTACAGGCCGCACTCCCCGCTGAGCCCGAACCAGAATCCCAGGCAGCCTCAGTTCCCGATCTGGTTGTCGAACCTGTACAAGGTGCAATCCCCTCTTCGGTTATGCCTTCGGCGCAGACACAAGATGTCCCAATCCCGGAACAGCTGCCCACACCAATCGCTCCTGAGGCGAGTGTGAGTATTTCGAGCCTTTTGAACGCCGCAGAAGCCAGTTACGAAAAAGCAATTGCCCGCAATGCCGAGCACAATTATCCAGAACTTCTGGCATTAGGCGAACAGAAACTGAAAGAGGCGAGAGCGGCCAACGCGATCGGCGATTATCAGACTACCGCTCAAAAAGCGGGAGCCGCCTATGAAAGCCTCTCGGCCATACCGGAGTTCGCCCCGCTTCCCGCCCGCTATGTGGTACGGAAATTACCGTCTCCGGGAGATTATCTGTGGAAAATCGCAGGCTATGCCTTCGTCTACCATAATCCTGAAGCCTGGACACTTTTATATGCCGCCAACAAAGGCACATTCCGGTTCCCTTCCAAACCCACCCATCTCTATCCCGGCCAGGTATTGGAGATTCCAAGCATAAAAGGAGAAAAGCGTGAGGGAACCTGGGATCCAGATAAAACCTATAAGCCTTTGGACAAGTGAGCAATTGGTTCAAGGAGGCTACTGATGAAACACATAGTATTTATTGGCATTATCCTATTCAGCCTTATTCTTCCCATTGCCGCCCAAGAAACCGATACCCCGATCTGGCGAGGCACGCTTTATCCCAAGTTCGGCGCCGTTTTCTATCCAAATGCAGTTGGGGTTACAATAGGGGCGCAGAGTCTTCTCGATTTTGACCGACTCAGAAATCCTTTTACCAGATACGTCGGGGCTAGGCTCATCGTCAGCAGCACGAGTTCTTCCACGTATGTCGATGAAGATTTTTACGCAACCCTGAGCCTGGGGCTTCGCTATGCTCTCTTCAAAAAGCCCGATACAGGACTTTCTCCTCTTGCATTCAGGTTTGGTTTCGACCTGGGAGGAGGGTATACGAATCATGATCCGACCGTTGGAAGTACGGTAGGCTACCCCAGCTGGATCTGGGAGCCCAACGGAAAAATAGAATTCTCCTTTTCCAATCTAGGCTTATGCCTTGGCGGAGGGTATCGCTCCATCGTATCGCCCAAGAACAGCTGGAGCTTCAGGAAAAGCGGCGGCTATGTAACGCTGGGATTTTTTGGCATAGAAAAGTAACGCCACCCGGGATCGATAAAGCCCGAAGCTGCATGAGGGAGCCTAAGCTGGCCTGAGCTAGTCTGAGTTGGCCTGGTCCAGCTTTCATGGCTAAACCCTTAAAATCCCCCTAAAACCTCTGGCAGCGTAGTAAGACTCCGCACCGTTGTGGTAGACGAAGACTCTGCCATAGCGCCTGTCGCCGAAGAGCCCGNNGCCCGGCGCCGCATTCTTGCGCGACTGCCTGGCCTCGCGATCGTAGCAGAGGCTCCTGCGCCCGGATGGGCTTTCGGCCGAGCAGTCGCAGAACAGGTATTCCCCGCTTTTTTCATCAAAGCCGATTACGTCGGGCTCGCCGCCGGTCCTTTCCATGGCCTCCAGCGAGCGTAGTTTTTCAGGCTTATCCTTGAGCCTTTTTTCGATGGCGGACCAGACGAGTCCCGCATGCCTTTCGGAATATTTCTCGAATCTTGCCTTTATTATTCCCAGTAATTCACTATGATGCATCGCCGTCATTACATACCTTCCTTTATGGCAGGCACTCCGTTGACGGTTCCACCTCAGGCGCCGATGATGCTCAAGGCGCGCGACCGAAACGACGAGTATCCCGCCACGTAGTTCCAAATATAATTGGGAACCCTCCGTATCGTCACCAAACGGTTGAATAAAAAGCATAGTAGGCGAGGAATATTGTTTTGCCCTCAAGGGTCAGAATATAGTCAAATATTTCTCACCTTCGCGCTACATTTTCCACGAATTGGATCTTCACCCCGTTCGGGTCGGTAAGGTAAAAAAACTTGATGGTCGGATTAGGCTGGAAAGGTCCTTGTAGTGCGGTAACGCCGGCGGCTTTGAGCCGCTCCATTTCCTTTTCTATGGAATCGGTGACGAAGCCGAGGGAAATGTCCTTGCCGTATTCCGGCGCGTTGTTCTTTTCGTTCCTGATGAGTTCTACCTGGGTTTCGCCCTCCCCCAGGAAAACGATCTCGGTGCCGGGCATGGGTTTCATGCTCCTTACGACCTTCAGCCCTACCATGTTCTCATAAAACCGAAGCGATTCCTCCATGTTCCTGACGTTGATAGTTACCCAGCAAAATTTCATGGCCTCTCCTTATGCCGGACATGATACCATGATTTTTCGGGATTTACAGGATAGCCGCAAAGTCGGAGCCAGCTCCTGAATTTACGCCATAGTGCGCGCCCCGCACTGCATCTATACTTGTTTCATTGCACACCACACGCTTAAAAACGGGTATAGCCATCTAGCCGAAAGGATCAATCTGATGCCCCAGGGCGCGCCTCCTGGAGAGCTTCTTTTCAAAATTCTGTCCATTCTTTTTTCGGAAAAAGAGGCAAGCCGGATCGCGCTCTTGCCGCTAAGGCCGTTTACCGCATCCGCTAAGGTCGTTTACCGCATCCGCTACGGCCTCGATCTGGAAAACCGGCGAATCTGAAGCCCGCGAATTTCTTGAGAGCCTCGCCTCCCGCGGAATGATGATGGATACCGAAAATCCCGATGGTACCCAGGTTTTCTGCATGCCTCCCCCGATGGCGGGTCACCCGATGGCGTGCTTTTTCGAGTTCTCCATGATGCGCGTGGGAAACGGTTACAACCAGAAACTCGTGGCCGAACTTTACTATCAATACCTCAATGTCGAGGAAGATTCCGTCAAAGCCTTGTTCGCCGGCGGGGAAACCCAGCTGGGCAGAGTCTTCGTGAACGAGCCGGCCCTCTCGGAGGAGAATTGCCTCCATGTCCTGGATTACGAGCGGGCCAGCGAGGTCATAGGATCGGCGACGCAGATCGGCATCGGGACCTGCTACTGCCGCCACAAGATGAGCCACCTGGGCCGCGCCTGCGACGCCCCTATGGATATCTGCATGACCTTCAACGGAGCAGTAGAATCGCTGGTCAAGCATGGCGTGGCTCGGGGCGCGGACGCGAAGGAGTGCCAGGCTCTCTTGGACAAGGCCATCGGGTATAATCTGGTACAGTTCGGAGAGAACGTCCGCCGATCGGTCTCGTTCATCTGCAACTGCTGCGGATGCTGCTGCGAAGCCATGCTGGCGGCCAAACGCTTCGCGGTGCTCAACCCCATAAACACGACGAATTTCCTTCCCCGCGTTGAAGGCAGATCCTGCGCCGGCTGCGGAAAATGCGCCCAGGTCTGCCCCGTGGAAGCGATGGGCATGGTGAGCGCCGGGGATCCGTACGATCAGCGCCGTACAAAAGCCCGGGCGGATGTCTCGATCTGCCTGGGCTGCGGCGTATGCTCCCAGGTCTGCCCGAGCGGCTCGATAAACCTCGAATCCCGAGAAAAACGCGTGTCACCCCCGTCAATTCCGCTCATCGGACCGTGCTTATGGCCATAGAGCGCGGCAAGCTCCAGAATCTCATCTTCGACAATCAAGCGCTCTAGTCTCACCGCGTCATAGCGGCTGTCCTGGGAGTAATGCTCAAACTACCGCCCGCCAAGCAGATCATGGCGAGCCGGCAGATGAGATCATGGTATCTGGACTATCTGTTTTCCCATGCGCGGTTGTAACAAGTGTAGATACCGCGTTGCGTCAAACGCGCTTCAGTTTGGAGCCCAGGTAGCGTACAACACGTTATAGAAGTTATCTAACCGCTATAGAAGGAGCGAAACCCGTAAGCCCACCAGAGGTCGGCAAATCAGTTCTCGCGCCGTCCCGCCAATAACGGAAACGTTCTCTTGTTTACCAGAAAATCAAATGCTAAGATAACGATGTCACTCGGTGGAAGCCGATACCACCGCCTGAAAGGGTCCAGCCAATTCCGGCTGGAGGTTTTAGAATGGTCGGGCCGCCATTCAACTTTATTGTTGAATGGCGGCTTTTTTTAATCGAGTCGCCAGAAGGAGCCAACCGGACGCCTGGCGAATTCATTCAATCACCTAGAATTATTCTCACTTACGGGTACATCGCAATTCTCTGCCGATCCGATCGGCTCGCCCAGGTACACTCGGGCGAGGTCGGCCGAGTCCGGACGTTTTAAGCAAATCTTGGAGGAAGTTTTGGAAGAGAAGAATACGACTGGGCAGGCGCCAAAGCCGCAGCCCAAGGGGCCATCGAAGCGCGAAAAGATGATCACGACAATTCTCGCCGTGGTATTCATCATCGCCGTAGTCGTCATCGCCCTGATCCAGAAAGCCAACGGGGCGTTCTAGTTCAAAGGGCATGGTTTCACCCTCGGGCTGGGCTTCCGCGGACGATGCGGCGGCTCGCCCGAGGGTCGTTTTTTCTGCCGGGATTTATGGAAACGCGGGCTACCGGATCTGCCTTCCCCCTACCCATACCGACGAGATGTTAGGCCGGGTGGCTGTGTAGACGATTTTCTGGAGAATTTTGTCCCCCGTATCCAGGTCGTCCCACAACCGTATGGAGCCTTCAGGCGCCCTGGCGTCCACGGCTATGGCGTCGAAGTAATAGCCCGGAGTGAAGTTGCCGATGGGAAGGTCCAGGGAGAGCCCGCCTCCGGTGGTGGCGATGTAGAAAGCGTCGCGGAAATCCACCCGGCTGAAGGGCCGGCCGCGCCGTTCCTCGGGCGCGAAGCGGGCGTCGTTGCCCGTTTCGAGCATGCGCGAGGCGGCGATGGCCTCCCGCATCGCCTCGAACATGGAGCTGGAAGGCCCGCCCGAGACATCGGTGCCCAAGGCCACGTGAAGGCCTCGCTCGAGGGCGGCGCGGAGCGGAAAGACGGCGCTGGAAAAGTAGGCGTTCGACAGGGGGCAGTGGGAGACCGCCGATCCGCGGGCTTTGAATATGTCCATATCCTTCGTGGTGAGGTGGGGAGCATGGCCGAGCAGGCTCTTGCGGCCGAGAAAGCCGAAGCTGTCCAGGGCTTCGGTATCCGTCATCCCGAAGCGCTCGATCACGAATTGGTGTTCCCAATCCCCTTCCGANNNACCCTGCCCTCGGCGTTGTCGGGATTGGCTTTTACGTAATCGAAGAGGTCGGCGGTCCCGCGTATGGCTTCGTCGGGGGAGGCGTCCCGGTAGTAGTCGGGGCACTGTTCCCTGTGGTCCATGGCCACCTTTCCCACGAGGGCGCGCTGTCCCTTTTCCAGGCAGATATCGGCGAGAATCCTGGTGGCGTCCTGATGGATCGTGGCGTAGTAAAGGGCTGTCGTCGTGCCGATGGCGATAAGGTCGTCGACCAGGAGGGAATACACCGCCCGCGCGAAGGCGATATCCCGGTAGCGGGCTTCCAGGGGGAAGGTGTACTTGTAAAGCCACTCTTCCAGGGGTACGTCCAGGGCTTGGCCCAGCTGGGGGTACTGGGGGGCGTGCACATGGGTATCGACGAGCCCCGGCAGGAGGTAGGTTCCCTCGGGTAGCCTGAACAGCGTACCGCTTTCCCGGGCCGCTCGCAGACCGGCGTCATAGCCGGGCTGGCCCGGCCTGAAGAGGGATTCAATCCTGCCCTCTAGGTCAACGGAGACAAGGGCTTGGGTGAACGCGTCGACAGCCTCGCGGCTCGGCATGTGGAAGCCGTTTGCCAGGATGGTCTTGCCTCTGAGGTGATTCATGGATTTCATGCTGCGCCTCCGTGTGAGTCCTTCATCGCCTTTCCCTGACCAGGCCGCGCCGGTCGAAGTCTTCCGCCTTCGCGGCGCGATGGCAGGCGACGCGATGCCCCGGCGCCACCTCGACCAATCCCGGCTCCTCGGCCTCGCAGTTCACGCCCGCCACGGGGCAGCGGGTGTGGAACCTGCATCCTTTTGGGGGATTCGACGCCGAGGGCAGGGTGCCCGAAAGGATGATCCTGTTCGTCTTTCGCCTGGGGTGATCCCGGGGGACCGACGAAAGCAGGGCCTGGGAATAGGGATGCTGAGGCCCCGCGAAGAACCGCTTCGTGTCCGCCTCCTCCACGAGCTTGCCCAGGTACATGACCGCGATCCGGTCGGTCACGGTGCGCACCACGGCCAGGTCGTGAGAGATGAAAAGGTAGGTGAGGGAATACTCGGCCTGGAGGTCCTGCAGCAAATTCAGGATCTGGGCCTGGATGCTTACGTCCAGGGCGCTCACCGGCTCGTCGGCCACGATGAAGCGGGGCCTGGTGACCAGGGCCCTGGCGATGACGATCCTCTGGCGCTGTCCTCCCGAAAACTCGCTGGGGAAGCGGCGCGCAGAGCCTTCGGGGATTCCGCAGCGGTCGAGGATCTTCCGCGCCTGAGCCGCCGCCTCCGCCCCGGAGGCTAAGCCGTGCACGATCAGCGGCTCCGCGACTATGTCCTGGACGCGCATGCGCGGGTTCAGGGAACTGTAGGGGTCCTGGAAGATCATCTGCATCTCGCGCCGCAGGCCGCGCAGCTCGGCGGAGGCGGCGGCCATGACGTCCTGGCCGCCGAAACGTATCGTCCCACTCGTGGGCTGGACGAGACGGAGGATGGAGCGGCCGGTGGTCGACTTGCCGCAGCCCGATTCCCCGAC
>DFYR01000011.1:2867-56640 GCA_002383375.1 Spirochaetaceae bacterium UBA4077 | reverse complement strand
ACCGCTATCAAATCCGCAAGGGGAGGTAATTCTAACGCTGAATTTTCCTGATGTACTCGAGCCCCCGCAATATTTCTGAGGAATCGGCTTCGATTTCCATGGATAAGGTGGCTTCCGGAGAGTACAAAGCGATTGTCGGGAACAGAGAATAGAAATCGATCGTGCCCTTGCCGGGGACCTTGTGCTGATCGTCGCTCCGGTCGTTGTCGTGGAGGTGATAGTGGGCGATGCGGCTTCCGAGGTCGCTGACCCAGTTTTGCGGCGGGGTGGGGGAGAATGCGTGGGCATGGCCTACGTCCAGGCAGATCGAGGCGGCAAGTCCCTCGGACTCGGCGGCTTTCGAGAAGGCCAGGGCCGCCGCCGCGTCCGGTTCGTAGGTGTTTTCGAAGACCGCGAGGACGCCCATTTCGCCCAGGAGCTCGAGATGAGGCTTTAGGAATTCCAGGGCTTGTTCGACCCAACGTTGGGCGCGGTCGGCGCGGCAGAAATAAGATGGACAATTCAGGTGCATGACCAGGTGTTCCGGGAGAATCGATTCGCATAGGTTCACCGTATCTACGACGCGGTGTTCCACCACCTCGGCGATCATGTGGTCATAAGACCACCAGGGCAGGTCCAGGAACGGACCATGGAGATGAAAACGCCTGTCCCGGTGGCTCCGGGCGAAATCCTCGTAAAACATTGCACGCTCGTTCCACGCATCTGGTGACGTAACGCCCTTGAGCCCGAAGCTTTGGAGTTCCAGCGCTACATCGGCTGATGTGTTGTTCAACAGGTTGAGGGCGGTTTCGGGATACGCGCACACTGAAAAGTCCATATAGAATATTGTAGCAGTATCTTTACATTAGGAGTAAGATGAGTCGCAGGGAGTTATTATGGAAAACCTTATTATCGATGACAATTTAAAGAAAGACATCCTGCGCTTCCAGCGGGAAGAGCTCACCGGAGCCAGGCTTTATGCCGCCCTGGCTACAACCATAAAAAACAAAAAAAATGCTGGTGTTCTAACCGACATGGCCGCTGCCGAGGAAGGACATTACAAATTCTGGAAAAAGCTTTCGGGTGCGGATGTGGCGCCCGACAGAATAAAAATCTTCTTTTTTGGAATTTTTGCCAAGGTGCTCGGGCTCACCTTCGCCCTAAAATTGCTGGAAAAAGGCGAGGAGGACGCGAGTTCGGGCTATGCTAAGGTCGCGCATATAATCCCCGAGGCGATAAAGATAGGCCAGGACGAGGAAGCTCACGAGGAAGCGCTTATCGCCATGATCGACGAGGAGCGGCTCGCCTACATGGGGTCCATCGTGCTCGGGCTGAACGACGCGCTGGTCGAACTTACCGGTACGTTGGCAGGGCTTACCTTTGCCCTGCAAAAGGGGAGCATTGTCGCGGTGAGCGGCATTATTACCGGTATTGCTGCGGCATTTTCCATGTCAGCCTCCGACTACCTCGCGTCCAAGGCTGACGGGGATCCCCGGGCGAAAAAATCAGCACTATATACCGGGGTTGCTTACCTTATAACAGTGGTACTGCTAGTATTGCCGTATCTCGTTCTACCGCAGACGGGCGGCTGGATTTACGCAAGCCTTGCCATAACGCTTTTAATCGCCATCGGTATAATTGCCGGATTCAATTTTTACCTAGCGGTGGCCAAGGACCAGGACTTCAAGGCGAAATTCTTCGAGATGGCGGGGATCAGTCTGGGAGTTGCGGCTTTTTCCTTCGTGGTGGGTCTTATTGTAAGAGCAGTCTTCGGGGTCGATATCTGATGCTTTGCTACTGTAGTGTCTAACATCCGTTTTTTAAGCCATGCTCCTGATGGAAGGCAATGACAGATCTATTCGGGTTGACTTGTCTGGTCATGCTTCTTGGGTGAAAAAATTTCGACTAATCTTTCGACGATAAATCGCAGGGAATACAATGCCATGATGGCCGACGATATCGGCATGCAGGCGTATATGACCTTCTTGGGGAACTCGAACACCGCCGTGACCTCTATGGCGCGGTTGAAGAGTTGTCGTGAATACCAGAAAAACACGGCCATAAACACGAAGGCGATCAAGTCCACGATTAATCTGTAAATGGCCTTCGCCCTCGGACCGCGCAGCAGGCGGCTAATCCAGTCGCCCGCGCTGAAGTGCCCTTTAAGTATCCATACCGCCGCTGAACCGAAAAAGACCATCCATGCGAAGGCAAGTTCGACTATCTCATCCAGCCAGTGCAGGGACATCACGGGGACATAGCGTACGAAAACGTTGGCGGTGATTATGATCGTGAGAAGCATGAACAAGCTTACGCAGATCCATTTGAAAATCGCGAGAAATACGTTATCGATTTTTTCCAGCAAGGCCTTGGCTTTCATTTTGCCACCCCCATGAGAAGATTGGGCAGGCAGGTGGAGATGGCCGGAACGTAGGCGATTATTATCGTGACGACGAAGATGCCGATTAAATACGGCAACGCCTCCTTTGATAATTCGCCTATTCCTATCTTGGTAAAGCTCGAAACCGCGTAAAGGCACATGCCCACCGGCGGGGTAAGGTTGCCGATCATGATCAGGAGGGTCATCACCACGCCGAAATTGACCAGGTCGAAGCCGTATTGAACGGCGATGGGTATGAAAATCGGAATGGTTATGAGAAAGATGGCGTTACCTTCCAGAAACAGACCTAGGATTATGATGATGACGATGAACATCGCCATGACGCCGGTGCCAGAGGCGCTCATGCCGCTCAACGTGGCGATGATGTTGTCCGGTATTTTCTGATAGATGATGAACCAGCCGAAGAAGTTGGCCGCCGCCATTATGAACAGAAGCGCAACCGATTGTTTTATGGAAACCCAGAAAAGTTCCGGCAGGTCTTTCGCCTTTATTTCCTTGTACAGGAAGCCAAGAAAGAGTGCGTAAAGGCAGGCGATCACGGCGGCTTCGGTGGGGGTGAAGATGCCGGTGAAGATGCCGCCGAGGATAATGACTATGGACAGCAGCGAGAGGAATGATTCCTTCGTGGCGATCCACAGTTCCTTGGCGCTGGCCTTCGGATAGCGGGGGAATCCCCGGGGTTTTGCCATCAGGGCTATGGCGACCATTATCGCACCGCCCATGAGGGCGCCGGGCAGAAAGCCCGCAAGAAAGAGCCTGGGCACCGATACCGAGGTGAGGGCGCCATAGAGCACGAAGGAAATCGACGGGGGTATGATCGGGCCGAGGGTGGACGATGCCGCGACGATGGCCGCTGCCACGGCCTTTTTATACCCATTGTCCGTCATCGCCTTGTAGGAGACTTGGCCCAACCCCGCCGCGTCGGCGACCGCCGAGCCTGAAATGCCGGAGAAAAGCATTTCCGCCACCACTGATACGTGGCCGAGGCCGCCGGGGATATGGCCGACGAAGGCCTTGGCGAATCGGAAAATGCGGTTCGTCACCCCGCCCATGTTCATCAGATTTCCCGCGAGTATGAAAAAGGGGACGGCCAGAAGGGTGAAGCCCGTCGTACCCGCATGCATTCGCTGGGGCAGCAGGGCCAAGAATTGCCCCTGGCCCTGGCCTACGAAAAAGCTTACCGCGGTTAGTCCGATCGCCACGACGATGGGCAGGTCCAGCATGATGAATACGAGCAGAACGAGAAATACCAATACGGTGGTCATAGATACCCCCTCTGCGCTGCCGGCTCCGGGCTGCTAAACCCCCGAAAGACCGGAAGAAGGGGCGGNNCGCCCCGCCCCTTGCAGGAACGACACTTTTTATTTTGATTTTGCCAACATCGCTTGGAAGGCCTTCCAGTCGGCCTCGCTCACCTTGGACTTAAGAGTGTCCCACACCGAGGTGGTGCCTGCCTGGAACGGCGCAGTATCGGGGCTGTTAACCTCCATGCCGTTCTTCTTCATCTCTTCAATCTGGGCTTTTTCCCCGTCCCTTATGGTTTTCTGCATGAACTGTCCGGCCTTTATCGCTTCCTCGATGAGGATTTGCTTCTGATTGGCCGAAAGCTTGTTGAAAGAAGCCTTGTTCATGATCAGATGGGTAGCCACATAGGTGTAGTTGAGGATGGACAGGTATTTCTGGGTTTCCCACATCTTGCCGGCATAGATAGTGGCGATGGGGTTTTCCTGGCCGTCGACAACGCCCTGCTTGAGCGCCATGGGCAGCTCGGCAAAAGCGATGGTCTGAACAATGCCGCCTAAGGCTTTGACGGTTTCCTGGTTTACAAAGTCAGGCGGGGTGCGAATTTTCAGGCCTTTGAAATCCTCCGGCTTAGCGATCGGGCGCTTGGAGTTAGTGTAGGTCCTGAATCCATACTCCCACCGGGCGATGTACTGCAATCCGGCCTTGTCCAGGTCCGACTTGATCCACTGGACGAAGTCGTCACCGGCGAAGAACTTGTCTACCGCTGCATAGTCCTTGAAGGCGAAGGGGCCGGTTATTAGGTTGACCTTGGGCGACCACTTTGCCAGGGCCGGTTCGGTGGGCAGGACAAAGTCTATGGCGCCGAGAATGGTCTGCTCCACCATTTCCTGAGAGCTTCCCAACTTACTGTTCGGGAAGATTTCAATTTTGATCGTTCCGTTGCTGCGCGCAGCTACGTTTTCCGCCAACATGACCGAAGCCAGATGCATGGCGTGGGTTTCCGCTGAGTAATGACCTAACTTGAGTTGTACAACTTTATCCTGGGCGAATGCCGACATGCCGACCACGATCATGAGCAGAACCAGAGCTAGCTTTTTCATACTACCTCCTAGATCTTATGCCTTTGATGTGTTCCGTATTGTGGAATACGATTCCAAATATAAGCCAGTGTACTCCCGGTCTTTTCATATATCAAGTGATTTTTTCCGGGAAATATGGTTTTTCTGCAAAAAACGTGCAAAAGTATGCGTTGAAGATGCCGAGATGCGTTATATGTCTAGCAAATTATACTATTATTATATATGAAAATAAAAATGGCCGCCCAGGAAATCATGGACGGCCATGGAATATTTATTCGCTATTGGTTCATTTGCCCTTGGCCGCCGAGCTTCCAGCGATGCGGCCGGAGACAATGATCTCCATGACTGCGTTGCCGCCTAAGCGGTTGCCCGCAAAGAATCCGCCGGTGACTTCGCCTGCTGCGTACAGACCGGGAATTACCTTGCCCTGGACATTGAGGACATGGCGGCTGGTATCGACCACGAGGCCGCCCATGGTGTGGTGAGTGGAGGGGGCGAGCCAGCGTACCTGCAGGTTTTCGATCTTGTAGGTTTCAGGCTTGTAGTTGCCCTTCGCATCCATCTCGCAGCTGCCTATGGTGCCGCGGTAGGCGGTCTTGTCGGGCACCGGTTTCTGGTTGGTGGTGCCGATGATATAGGCATCGTAGTCGGTGATGGTCTTGCGCAGCACTTCGACATCGATCTTGAGTATTTCAGCCGCTTCGGCCAAGGTGCCGATGAAGCGCCTGCCGGGAACGTTGGCCGCCGAGGTAAGGGAGCTGGGCAGGCCGCCTGCGCTGGACATGGTCACCGGGCTGCTCAATTCGACATAGACTCCGGCCTCGGCGCCATAGTCGAAGGCGCCCTGGGCGAGCACGTCGCGCTCCGCCGCTTCGTCGACATACCGCTTGCCTGCGTTTGCCGTGCCAGCGGGGCTTACGTAGATGACGTTTTCGCCCGTTCCGCCGGCCAGGTTGCCGTTATCCACCCAGCCGAGGGGCATCAGCTGGGTCCAGCCCATGCCGGTGAGGGCGGCGCCTGCCTTCTGTCCCATGACCAATCCCTCGCCCATGGCGAGGTTCCGGTTCGTGGTCTTGATATCCTTGGTCAGGAATTCAGACTTCCAGTATTCGTTGGTATCGATAACCATTTTGATATTGGCGCCATAGCCGCCGGTGGCGAGGATCACGCCCTTTTTGGCGGTGATCTCCACCTGGGTGCCGTCGTACTGCACAGCCTTGACGCCGGTGACCCGGCCGCCCTTGGTGATGAGTTCCTTGGCGGTGGTGCGGTACATGATCTTGTTCTTGGGATTGGCTTTGAGGAGCGTGTTCTCGGGAACCTTGAAGTAGGCCCCCCACTTGCCGGAATAATTCACGCCGTCCACGACGCCGCCCAATGCTGGGTTGATGCGCTGCCAGAGGCAGCCGATGAGGGTGCGCTGGGCATTGTCGATCTTGGCGCCCTGGGCTTCGAGCCAGGGCCTGATGTCATAGGCGCTTCTGCACATCTGATCCACCAAGGCGAAGTCGTTGACGATCCATTTGGTCTTGTCCCTATCCAGGCGCAGTCCGCCGTAGTAGGTCTGGAAGATGTGAAGCTCGACGGTGCTGAACACGGTCAGGTCGGTTTCCTTCTGGCCCATGGAGAAGTGCTTGTCCGCATAGGCGAGATATTCCTTTATCTGGGCTTTCAGGGTCTGCAGCGTGGGCAGGTATTCGGCGTGGACTCCCCGTCCGGGCAGATCGTAGTCGTCTACGCTCTTGATCGCCGCCTTGTCCTTGATGGTCCCGTCGAAGGGTTTTTCGCTCCAGCCCAGGATTGTCTTGAGGGTAGCGATCCGTCCAACGTCGCTCTTGAACTTGGGCACCACGGCGCCGGTCGGCTCGTAGATCCCCGTAGTGGCTTCGGGACTCTTGGGATCCCAGACCATGGAAGGCTGGACCGCCTGGTAGGAGCCGCCGGATACAAGGGTGTTTCCGCCCATTTCCACGGCCTTTTCGATGACCAGGACGGAGGCTCCATCCTGGGCTGCCTGGGCTGCGGCGGCCATGCCGGCGCCGCCGGCGCCCACGACGACCACGTCATAGCTGTCCACGACCTTGGGGCCGGGGGTGAGGACGAAGGGCTTGGCTCCCTTGCGCAGCGCGGCGATATCGCAGCCGGCTTGCTTGGCGGCGTCTTCTACCGCGGCGAGCACCGCCCTGCTGGTGAAGCTGGCGCCGGAAACGATGTCAACGCCGGTGGAGGTGAAGTCCTTGATATCTTTAATGATTATTGGATAGGCCGAGTCGCCCACGTGTTCGGTTTCCTTGGATTTGTCGACCTTTATGTCAGCGATCGCGTTTTCGGTGAAGCTTACCTTGAGCACCACATCGCCGTTATAGCCTTTGCCGGTACCGGTGTAGGTGCCGGGCTTGAAGGCGATGGGAGCGGATTCGGTAACCTGGCCTTTGGCTTTGGCCAGCGCCAGGTCCAGGGCTTCGAAAACAGCGCCGGACGTGAAGGATGCCCCGGCCACGGCATCGACCTTGCCGTTCGCCGCGACGATCTTGGCAGGCAATTCCTTGATTGCCTCCGCGCCTATGCCCTCGGTTTCCTTGTCGCCCTTGATGCTCACCGCGGTGATTTTCTTGGCATCCACAGTGACGGTGACATCGACTGCCCCGCCGTAGCCCTGGCCGGAAGCCGTATAGGTTCCGGGCACATAGGCGTCGGCCTTGTCCGCCGCTGGTGCGTTGACGCAGGATGACAGCAGCAGCGCAAAAGCTGCCAGCAGTGCCGCAGCAAACTTTAGCCTCTTCATGTGTTTGATCCTCCCTACCTTTTGTAAGCATGTTTGAGTTTAAGACTTTTTATATCGGTTAAAATGTATCGTATTACCATGTTCGGATTTTGACAAGATATTTCGTGCATTTTTTATTTAATATGGTAAATTTATTATATTCACCTCAACTAATTTAATGAGTGCGGCTATTCCTCGTTGTCTGCAACCGTGGATCGCGGTAGGATGGGTTTACAGGGAGTAATACAGGGCATGGACGAAAGGGTCAGTAAAATTCTGCTCTGCGTGGAGCGGGGCAAGGTAGATGCGGCCTCCCCCTATCCGCCGGATTTACGGGGGCAGGAGGGCGCGGACGAACTTACCAGGCAAGCGCTGGCCGCCGGCGCCGGGCCCGACGAGGTGCTTGCGGCCTGCGACGAGGGCATGAAGCGCATCGGGGACAAGTTCGGCGCCGGCAAGGCTTTCGTGCCAGAACTCCTCATGTCGGCCAAGGCCATGAAGGCCGCTATGCTGCATCTAAAGCCCTTCTTTGCTTCGGGGCAGGTCCAGGCCAAGGGCGTCTTTGTTGTGGGCACCGTGGCGGGGGACCTGCACGACATCGGCAAAAACCTCGTGGCCATGGTGGCCGAGGGGGGAGGGTGGGAGATCGTCGATATAGGTATCGATGCCAAGCCCCAGAAATTTCTGGACGCCATAGCGAGTCATCCCGGCTGTGTGGTGGGGCTCTCGGCCTTGCTCACCACGACGATGGCAAATATGGAGAAAACAGTGAGGGAAATCAAGGCCAGACACCCGGGCTGTCCGGTGCTTGTGGGCGGCGCCCCCTTGAGCGCCGATATCGCTGTAAAAATGGGGGCTGACGGCTATGGCAAGGATGCGCGCCAGGCATTGGAAAGCCTTTCGGCCTTTGCCGGGCGTATTCAGTCATGAGTCCGACTGTGCATTCCGCCACAGCAGTATGCTTGCAATCTATACTGACAGCAAAGTGTGAATAAGAGATGAATAGTCTTTGTAAGACCATCAAAGATACCAAGGATCGAGGCAGGGTTCTTGTCTCCGACGGAGCCTGGGGAACTTTTTTACATCAGCGCGGGCTCCAGCCCGGGGACTGCCCTGAAGCCTGGAATCTTTCCAGACCTCGAGATGTGTCGGCCGTGGCCAGCAGCTATGTCGAGGCCGGGTCCGATATGATTCTCACCAACAGTTTCGGTGGCAATCCCTTCAGGCTGGCTCATTTTAACCAGGAGTCCAGGTGCTTCGAGCTGAATAAGGCTGCCGCTGAAATTTCTCGGGCTGAGGCTTCTCGTGCCAGGATTGCCCGATCTGAGCTGCCGAATGCCGAAACATCTCGCTCTGGCGCGCAGCCTGAGATTTTTGTCGCCGGTTCAATGGGGCCTTCAGGGCTTATGCTGGCTATGGGTGATGTAACTGAACAAGCATTATACGATGGTTTCCGCCTCCAGGCCGACGGCTTGCTGGCCGGAGGGGTACAGGGTTTCTGCGTTGAAACCATGTCCGATCCGGTGGAGGCTATATGCGCCGTGAAGGCTGCTAAGGACGCAGCTCAAGCCGCGGCCGGAGAGAATGGTTGGAGCAAAGAGCTCCTGCCTCCCGTTTTTTGTACCTTCACCTTCGCAAAGACAGCCAACGGGGAGTATCGGACGATGATCGGTACGGGCGTAGAAGAAGCTTTAGGGGCGGCCAAGGAAGCGGGCGCTTCGGTGATAGGGACTAATTGTGGCGGCGGCTTTACGCAGATGATCGAGATCGTGCGGGAAATCCGGTCTTTTGATGCTCAGACGCCGATTCTCGTACATGCAAACGCAGGGCTCCCTCGGTATGAAGACGGAAAGACCATATTCCCGGAAGGACCGGAATTCATGGCTTCTATGCTAGGCGAGCTCGTTGAGGCAGGTGCTGATATAGTGGGAGGATGTTGCGGCACCGGTCCTGATCATATTCGGGCATTCGTTAAGGTCCTCGGGAACCTTCATAAACGCGCCCGGGATTTTGCGAACTGACTGACGGAAGAAAAGGCCAGGAAATAGGAATCGTGGAATACTTGCTTTCTGTTGAAGAAGTTCTGCCCTTGTCCGAGCATGTTTTTCGGGATATGGGATACCATGAGGACCAAATTGAAGGGTATTTCGCCGCACTTGTCGACACCGAGCATGCTCAAGCCAAGTCGCTCATCGTGCCCCGGGGGCTTTACGTCGAGTATGAGCTGGAAGCCTTATCTCGCAATGATGGATATTTTTTAATAGGCGGAAAAGAGTTCTATCCCGGAAAGAGAATACTCGCCAGGCTTGCAGCTGCACGAAGTATAATCGTTTTTGCCTGCACGATCGGCAATGAAATTGGAGTACGGATTCGAAGCCTCGTGAAGCAAGGATCTTCCGTCGAAACCTATATGCTTGATTCCATCGCAAGTCTTGCGGCGGACAACGTTGCCGAGGCTGTTCAAAGGATTGCGGAGAAACGCGCTTCGGCGAGAGGTTTAGGCTGCACCGAACGATTCAGCCCCGGCTATTGCGGTTGGCCTGTCTCGGCGCAAAAAACGCTATTCTCGCTTTTGCCGCCTAAACCTTGTGGCATATCGCTCAACGCGTCATCGATGATGGTACCTGAAAAATCCGTGTCCGGGATTTTCGGAGTTGGCCCCGGAATGAAACGCCTTGCCTACGGCTGCGACGACTGTAAAATTGAAGACTGTCCTGCGCGAAGGAGGATGACATGACTGATGCTCAATGGATCACTCTGCTCAAGGCTGTAAAAGGAGAGATAATTGAACCAGCCCCTGCGGCATTCATCATCGACAGCCCCTGGCTGCCCAACTGGTATGGTGTCCGCATTCTCGATTATTTTTCCAGCGACGAAATCTGGTTCAAGGCTAACGTAAAGGCGATCGAGAGTTTCCCTGACGTGACGTTTCTGCCAGGCTTCTGGTCAGAGTACGGCATGTGCACCGAACCCTCGGCATTCGGCGCCCGCTTGAGCTTTCCAGCGGATGAATTTCCACATGCGCACCGCGTTATACGATCCATGGACGAAATAGACGAGCTTCACCAGCCTGATCCGCGGACCGATGGCCTGTTGCCCTTTGTGCTGAATCGTCTTATGCTCGCCCGCGGTCCAATGGAAGAAATCGGACATAGATCGCGCATTGCGGTATGTAGAGGACCCTTGAATATCGCAAGCTACCTAATGGGAAGCACGGAATTCCTTACCGCCATGATGATGACTCCCGATAAGGCCCATGCGCTGCTTGAAAAAATTACAGCTTTCCTTATCGACTGGGTCGATCTGCAACGCTCAAGCCTGCCGTCCATCGAGGGTTTGCTGGTGCTGGACGATATCATTGGTTTCTTGGGCGAGCCAGAGTTTATGGAATTCGGCTTTCCCTATTTTAAGCGTCTTTTCACCAAAGACCTTGCGCTGCGATTTTTACACAACGATGCGCCTTGCGCGGTGAGCGCGCCTCATCTTCTGGATATGGGCGTAAATCTCTTCAATCCGGGTTTCGATCTGAGCCTGGCAGAGCTTAAAGTCGCTGCCGGTCCTGGCTTGGCGATTCTGGGCAATCTGCCGCCCCGGGATGTGTTGGCAGCCGGGATGTCTGAAAAAGTCTACCAGGAGACACATGCCATGCGAAATGCTCTTTCTGATCGCTCTGGTATTATATTTTCTTGCGGTGGCGGCATGCCGCCGGGAGTGAGCAGTGAAAACCTGCGGGCATTCCTGAAAGCCTTGAGAGACTGAAATAACTTACAAACAATACGAGCCCTTGGATTCCAAGGGTTTGTATTATATTTTCAGCCTGAATTCTCAGTATTTTTTGATAAAAAGATTTACNNCATGAGTTTTTCCTTAGTGACGCCTATGATGTCCATCTTTGCCGCTTATGGCGGAAAACCTTGGACCAAGCCTTATCCGAAAGACTCGGCATGGTCTGTAAAGTGATTACTTTTTGCCCGAGGCGCTCTGTTGGCCGGTGATCTTCTTGGCCTGGCCGGGGGGAAGGATCTTCTTTGTCAGCGTGCAGGATGCTATTGACATGGCGAAGAAGGCCACTGCGATGCCGGCAAAAATACGCTTTTTAGTAGTCATGATTTCCTCCATGGATTCACTATATATCGTATTGGGAACTTAGCAAAGGCTTTGGCGACATGCTTGTTTTAACCTGAGGCTTGAATGAGTCACAATAATGAGACTATTATCATCCAAACCGCGGGCTACATCGCCTTCGGGGCGTTGAAAACACTGGAGTCTATGTCATGGCCAAGTATCCCTTCGAAAACATTGAGAAAAAATGGCAACAGCGCTGGGAAGAAGAAAAGACTTTCCATGTGACGGAAGATCCTGCTTACCCCAAAAACAAGCGCCGCTATGTCCTAGACATGTTCCCTTATCCTTCGGGGGCTGGCCTGCATGTGGGGCATCCTGAGGGTTATACCGCCACCGATATTTACTGTCGTTTTCTACGCATGAACGGATACAATGTACTCCATCCCATGGGCTTCGACGCTTTCGGCCTACCGGCGGAGAACTACGCCATCCAGACCGGCACCCACCCGGAAGTGACCACCATGGCCAATGTCGACAGGTTTCGCGCCCAGATCAAAGCCCTGGGCTTTTCCTACGACTGGGACAGGGAAGTATCCACCTGCATGCCGGACTACTATAAATGGACCCAGTGGATATTCCTCCAGCTTTTCAAGCAGGGCTTGGCTTACGAGTCTGAGATGCCCATCAACTGGTGCCCATCCTGCAAGACTGGCCTGGCCAACGAAGAGGTCAAGGACGGAGAATGCGAACGCTGCCATACTAAGGTTACCCGAAAGCGGATCCGACAGTGGGTGCTCAAGATCACCGTCTACGCCGACAGGCTTCTCGAAGGATTGGACAAGGTCGACTGGCCCGAGCCCATAAAGCTCATGCAGCGCAACTGGATCGGGCGCTCGGAGGGAGCCTCGGTGCATTTCAGTTTACCTGGCCACAAGGAAACCCTGGAAGTCTACACCACCAGACCAGACACCCTTTTTGGCGCCACCTACATGGTCCTCTCACCCGAGCATCCGCTGGTGCCTGCGTTGACTACCAAGGAATGCAAGGCCTCGGTGGATGCCTATGTCCAGGAAGCCGCCCGTAAGAGCGACCTGGAGCGCACCGACCTGGCCAAGGACAAGACCGGCGTGTTCACCGGCTCCTATGCCCTCAACCCTGTCACAGGAAAAGAAATCCCCATCTGGATTTCCGACTACGTCCTCATATCCTATGGAACCGGAGCCATCATGGGCGTGCCCGCCCACGATGAGCGCGACTGGGACTTTGCCAAAGCCTTCGGCCTGCCCATCATCCAGGTAGTGGCGGCAGCCGGCGAAACCGGACCCTTCGATAGGGAGCCCGAAGCCTGCACCGTGGCGGACGGTTTCGCGGTCAATTCAGGGCAGTTTAACGGCTTGCCCACCCCGGAAGCGATTAAGCAGATAACCGCCTGGCTGGAAAAAAGAGGTATAGGGGAAAAAGCAATCAACTATAAGCTCAGGGATTGGCTTTTCAGCCGTCAGCGCTACTGGGGCGAGCCGATTCCCGTGATTCACTGCAATAAATGTGGCATCGTTCCCTTGGATGAAAAAGATCTTCCCCTTCTTCTTCCCCAAGTTACTAGTTACACGCCTACGGGCACCGGTGAATCGCCCTTGGCCAATATTCCTGAGTGGGTGAACACCACCTGCCCCAAATGCGGAGGCCCGGCCAAGCGGGAAACCAACACAATGCCTCAGTGGGCGGGATCATGCTGGTACTATTTGCGCTTCCTGGATCCAAAGAACGACAAAGCCTTCGTCGATCCTGCCATAGAGAAGTACTGGATGCCCGTCGACCTCTATGTGGGCGGGGCCGAGCACGCTGTGCTCCATCTATTGTATTCGCGATTTTGGCACAAGGTGCTCTACGATATCGGCGTCGTCAGCAGCGACGAGCCCTTCCTCAGGCTGGTAAACCAGGGAATGATCCTGGGCGAGGACAACCAGAAAATGTCCAAGAGCCGGGGCAACGTGATCAACCCTGACGATATCATCAACAATTTCGGCGCCGACTCCATGCGGGTTTACGAGATGTTCATGGGACCCCTCGAAGTATCCAAGCCCTGGTCCACCGCCGGCCTGGTGGGCGTTTCCCGCTTCCTCGAGCGGGCCTGGGCGACCTCTGAAAAGCCCATCGTGGATAGTGAACCTTCAGCCGAGCTGACCAAGCTTTTACACAAGACAATCAAGAAGGTCAGCCACGACACCGACACCTTGAACTTCAACACCGCCATTTCCCAGATGATGATCTTTCTTAACGAGGTCTCCAAACTGGAGCAGCTGCCCAGGAAACTCTGGGAGCCCTTCGTCCTCCTCCTCTCTCCTTACGCGCCCCACCTGGGCGAGGAGCTCTGGGAAAAGCTGAATATCTCGAAAGACGTATCAGCTAAAGGATCGAGCGTTTCCAAGGCAGCTTGGCCAATGTACGACGAAGCCCTCACCCTGGACGAAGAAAAGGAAATAGTAGTGCAGGTTAACGGCAAGATTCGGGACAAGCTCGTCCTGCCCGCAGGAAGCGACGAGGAAACCTTGCGCGAAAAAGCCCTCGCTTCGGCCAAGGTTCAGGAATGGATTGCCGGAAAGACCATCGCCAAGCTGATCGTGGTGAAGGACAAGCTGGTCAATATCGTCGTAAAAGCCTAAACGATACCCTGGTCGCACATGGCGTCGGCGACCTTTGTAAAACCGTGTATGTTGGCGCCTACCACGTAGTTGCCCGGGCTGCCGTAAGCTTCGGCTGCGCTCAGGCAACTGGCGTGGATATTCTTCATGATTATCTTTAAATGCCTATCGACATCCTCCCTGGTCCAGACCATGCGTTGGCTGTTCTGGGTCATCTCCAGTCCGGAGGTGGCGACTCCGCCTGCGTTAGATGCTTTTCCCGGCGCAAAAAGTATCCCCGCATCCTGAAAGATATCCACGCCTTCGGGCACTGTGGACATGTTGGACCCCTCGGCTACCAGTTTTACGCCGTTCTTGACCAGGTTGGCTGCGTCGATGGCGTTTATCTCGTTCTGGGTCGCGCAGGGGAAGGCGCAGTCGGCCTTGTGGTCCCATATCTTGTTGTATCCCAGGTTGGGATCAAAGACAGTGTACACCGCGTTCGGGTATTGTTTTGCGTACTCGGAAATCCTGCCCCGGAAAGCGTTTTTCAGCTCCATAACGAATTCCAGTTTCTCTTCGTCGATCCCTTCTTCGTCGTAAATATGCCCGGAAGAGTCCGAAAGCGTGACTACCTTAGCCCCTTCCTGGATGAGCTTCTGAACCATGAACTGGGCTACATTGCCGGCGCCCGAAACCAGGCAGGTCTTGCCTTTCAGCCCTTGGCCCACGGTGCCGAGCATTTCTTCGGCGAAATAGGCGCAGCCGTAGCCTGTCGCCTCGGGCCTGATGAAAGAGCCTCCCCATTTAACCCCCTTGCCGGTCAAGACGCCGGAGTACTCATTCTTTAAGCGCTTGTACTGGCCGAACATATAGCCGATCTCGCGCCCGCTCACCCCGATGTCTCCCGCGGGCACGTCGGTAAACTGGCCTATATGGCGACTTAGCTCTATCATGAAGCTCTGGCAGAATTTCATGACCTCCATGTCGCTCTTGCCGTGGGGATCGAAGTCGGAACCTCCCTTGGCGCCTCCCATGGGGAGCGTAGTGAGCGAGTTCTTGAAGGTCTGCTCGAAGGCAAGAAACTTAAGCAGCCCCAGGTAAACGCTGGAATGAAATCGGAGTCCGCCCTTGTAAGGTCCGATTGCACTATTCATTTCCACCCTGTAGCCGGTATTTACCCTTACCTCGCCCTTATCGTCCACCCAGGGAACGCGAAAAATGACCGTTCGCTCAGGAATTGCCATCCTCTCCAAAATCCGCATTTTTTTATAAATCGGCCGCTTTTCCAGAACTGGAGAAACGCTTTTTAATACTTCGTGCACGGCCTGATGAAATTCAGGCTCGCCGNNGCAAAGCATTCTTCTGCATAAGTATACATCTTTTCCTCCTAAAATCCGATGAGGATTTCTTGAAAGAGCATACTTACACAACAATAAAGGCATTGTAAAGAGCAAAGTTGGGAAATATTTAAAAAAAGTATAAATATAAAGAATTATTGTATATCATAAAATTGAGATAGATGTATTTCGATATAGACAAAACCTTATCTCCGCATATAGTTATTTGTGTTAGCGCTGATAAACATCGTCGGGATTGAGGATAGTACAATGAAACGACAAGCTTATTGCACGCTGAGTTTAGTGCTTTCGGCAACTTTACTAATGGTTTTGGGGTCCTGTGATCTTTTTTTAACCGCTTATACAATCCAAGTTCGCCTGGGACACCAAAATTTGGATGATCCAAATTCGGTGACTTTTACGCTTTCTGATCTTCCCCCTAAAAGTCTGAGCTATACGGGCTGGTTCCCTAGTGGGGACAGTTATCACGAATATACTGTCAGACTAAAGCAAGCCTCTGATTTTGCCATAGTCGTCGAAACAAGTGGCGGGACGGTTTACACTCGAACTATTCCAATTCAGGAAGGGTACAGATACTCGATTTATTATCAAAATGCCCCAGCATTTGATAACATAGTTATTTCTGAGGGGTCATCTTGAGTTTGACTCTATGCTATATAATCCTCGTTTCTTAGTAGCAAGCTATCATACGCCCTCTGGACCAAGGCAGGAAAACGCTCTGCGGACATGCCGACTTTTTTATCCAGGACACCGAGAATGAGGGCGTTGATAAGCACCTGGAACATGTAGATGTCATCCAGGATATCCCTTTCCTTGGATATGTCCTTAATCCGCGGTAGGAGGGTTTGACTTATGCTGCGGTATTCCTGGGCAAGGGTCTCGTCGCTCAGGAGTCTGGCTATGTCGGAGGAAAATAGAAACCGATAGAGGTTGGGACGCTGTCGACCAAATTGAAGCATGTGGTCAGCCAGTGCGATGTACATGCGCAAGGGATTTTTCGTTGTCGTGTAAAGCTGGAGTTTTTCTCTCAAGCCTGTCCAGAGTTCTTCGAAGCCTCGTTTGAGAAGAAGCTTTAAAAGAGCGTCGCGGTTTTCCACATAGTTGTAGAGCGTCATGGGCGAAATGCGGAGCTGGGCCGTGAGTTTTCGCGCTGAAAGATGTTCCATGCCCGAGGCTTCGATTATAGCCATGGCGGCATCGGTAATTACCGACATGTCATCGATTTTCCTATCTCTACCCATAGGGTTTCCTCGTATAGTAATAATCGTCTGTAGTGGGCCAGCGGTCAATGGCTATTGATCGTACTTTCGGTTTCACAACGGGGCGAAAGATTTGATAGTTCGAGCCAGGTGTTCGATGACGGATCAACGCAGAAAGACTGCGATTGCCCAGGTGACGATTGCCGCGAGGATGAGTAAAACTATGCCTATGAACCTTCTGTAGCGATCGCCCGGCTTGGATTCTTTAACACTGGTAGCTTGCGCTGTTTCCTTTTCGGGTGCGGCTTCCCAGACGCGCATCATGAGGGCGTCGGCATCGATCGCTACCGCGCTGGGTCTAATTTTCCCCTTGTATTCCAACACTCTCTCATAATAGCCGAAGGCTGATGCCACTATGGTGCCCAGGCGGCCTGGGAGGTTCAATCCAGGCATGATGGATGCTTTGGAAAGGAACATAAGTCCTTCGAAGGTTATAGCCCGATTGAGTCCTTCGAGCAGGGCGCCTTCGGTAATGCGCAGCCCTAGAAAACTGCCTAGTATTTTTCCTGAAGGGATCAGAAGATTGGCGATGACGATTCCAGCGCTTACCGTGAAGGTGACAAATAGCGAAATGCGTTTGCCCAGGGCCGCGGCGGCGAGGGCGAAGAGGATGAGCATGAGCGCCTTGGCCGGCAGGCTCTTCATATACAAAAAGGCGACCATCACGACGACGCCGGCCAAGGCCATCGGCCCTGGCGAAAAAAACCGCATGGCTTTGTCCCGTCGCAGCGCCCTCGCCGCCGCGGCTTTTTCTTTGCGCTCTCTCTTCCGCGCTCTGCCCGCATCCCGTTTTTCCTTTCGGTTCGCAGACAGGCGATCAAAAAAAGCCTTTATCGCTCCAGGTTTTCGTTCAGCCTGAGTTTCTGTTTCAGCGAAAGGCAGTCCGGTTGCCATGGCATACCATCGGGACACTCTGGAAAACCGTTCCGAGAATAAGCCCAGGGCGGTTCCCGTCGCCAGCCCCATGCCCAGAAACAGCGGGGCGATAAGCCAGGCGGTTTCCCTGAACACCAGGAAGCGGGCGATGAGAATTTGCGTTGCGTTAGAGACCATTGCCCCGGCAATTGAAACGCCGATCTGGCTGATGTGTCGGCCGCCTGCCCGCCGCAAGACCCACATGGTCAGGGCGGCGGCCATTGTCCCAGCCAGGGAGAAAAGTGCGATATAGGAAAAAAGCGTGCCCGAGATGATGCTCATACCGATCACCTTGACCAGGGCGAGCACTAAAAACCATTTGAAAGGCAAGATATCTATGGCAATGAGTATGGGCAGATTGGCTATGCCCAGACGCATGAAGGGCAGCGGCTTGGGAAGCATGTATTCCACAGCGGAGAGAAAAAAACAAAAGGCGCCTAAAAAGGCGGTGAGCTTGGCCTTATCGGAAAAACCTTCAGAAGGTCGATGCATCAAGAGCCTCGAGAGGGTCGCCGGCGCCTTCAATGTTCACGAAAACGTTATTGGGAAGACAGGCTATCCATAGATTGGCCGCGCTGATGTCGCCGGCGGCCACACAGGTTTGGTTAGGACAGGGAGATTCTTCGATATGAACGCTGTTGTGTTCGATGCGGACAATGGTAATCCCCAAAGGCCCCGGTACCTCGATAACCGCTGGCCTGTCCAAGGGCTGGAGCCATTCGTCCTCGACACCGCTGACATGTACCATAAGCCTTCCCTTGCTGTCGGAATAGACAAGACTCACCGACAGCAATACCAGGCCGAGACCTATGACCGCGATCAGTACATCGAGAACTCTGATCCGGGGAAGGCGTTTTTTCATATCCAATTTAAACAGAGCGAGAACTGAAGCTTAATTGCAGCAGCCGTCGGCACATCCTTCTTCGCAGCCGCATTCATCCCCACATTCGTCATCACAGCCACAATCGTCTCCGCAGTCGCATCCGCCGCAGCCGCCTGCGTGCACGTGGCCGTGGTGGAGTTCTTCCTCAGACGCTTCGCGCACATCCACGACCTTTACATCGAAATGCAGAGTCTCGCCGGCTAAGGGATGGTTGGCGTCGATGGTGACTTCTTCGCCTAATACATCCACTACGGTGACGATCTGGGAGCCACCTTCTCCCCGGGCTTCGAACTGCATTCCCGGCAAAACTTCAGCGTCGGGGCCGAACTCTTTCTTATTCACCTTGAACACAAGGCTTTCGTCCCGCTCACCGTAGCCGTCGCTCGCAGAAATGACGCAGTTGACCTTATCGCCCGATTGCTTGCCTTCCAGCTCCTTTTCGAGACCTGGAATGATATTGGAGTTTCCGTGAAGATAGACAAGGGGCTCTCCGCCGTCCGAAGAATCTATGAGCTTTCCGGCAGCGTCACGGAGGCTGTAGTCGATTGTGACCACCTTGTCTTTTTCGATATTCATCATTGTTCCTTTCGGGCTGATATTCCCGGGTTCATCGCGCTGGGAATCCCGCGCGGAACTTACTAGGTATTGTCATAGTACTATAATCAAATATCGGGGTCGGAGGCAATCACCCCAGGACTGCTGGTCATACAATTTGCCGCCTGGAATCGTCTCTGTAGTTGAAGCAAATCTCGTTAAAGGCTAGGATAAAGCCCACCGGGAGGTTTTAATGACTGCCCTGCAAGCCCTGGCGCTCGGTCTTATCCAAGGTGTCGCCGAATTTTTACCCATTTCCTCATCAGGACATCTCGCCCTATTAAAAGACCTCCTGGGTCTGGAGGAGATCCCCCTGCTCTTCGACGTGATTCTCCATCTGGCGACGCTCATTGCCGTCATAATCGTCCTGCGCAAGCGAATCGCCGCTATACTTGTCGCCCTTTGGAACTTTTTGTTCCGCCGAGGGAGAGCCAATCCTGGCTCGGGCTCCACAGCTGCCACGCTTAGGTCTCAGGAACAGGCTGGTAATCTGGCCTATATCCTCCCAATTCTGATCGCCACGGCGGTTACCGGAGTCTTAGGCTATGGGATACAAGAACTATTTCCTATGGGCGGAACCAGGGCGGTGGCTGGAAGAATGTTGTTCACCGCAGTCGTCCTTGGGCTGACTTTTTTTGTAAAATCAGGTTCCCGCGGCCCTGATATGATAGGATGGAAGCGGGCGGCTTTTGTGGGCTTAGCCCAGGGCATCGGCGTGTTCTCCGGGGTTAGCCGTTCGGGCATGACAATCTCGGCGGGCCTTTTTGCAGGTCTGGACAGAGCCACTGCGGGGGAGTATTCATTCCTCCTTTCTATTCCGGCCATCGGGGGTGCCTTTTTACTCACTCTTAACGATGCGGGCGAGATGATGGGAATGGTGTCCTACGGGAGCCTCGCGCTCTCAGCTTTGGCGGCTTTCGTCTCTGGTCTGCTTTCGCTTAAAATTCTATTGCGTATCATTAAGGGCGGAAAGCTTTACTGGTTTGCTCTCTACCTTGCGGCGGTTGGACTCATCGGTCTGATTTTTGGCTGACACGAGAGGGTATCAAGCCGGAGCTTCCCCATTTCTTTGAATTTCCACCTCATTTCTGCCGATAATCGATACTAACCTCAACACATGCTCTGTCTGAGGTATTGAGGCTGTCATGGAGCGTTCATGTCGAGATTCGCAACAGAAAATGCCGCGGAAGGAATGGGTGACGAGGATTTGGATAAGGCTTCAGCAACAAAAACTCAAGAATCGGCACCAAAGGCGAGTGTCGTGAGAGTCCCCCGACCGCGAAAAGGCTCTGCCGAAGCTAAGGCGAAAGAAACCTCAGCTTCGAAAACATTCTTCTCGACCTTAAGCGGAAGGCTATTTCTCTTCTTTTTTGCATCGTCAGTCTATTTAATGCTCTCAATCTCCATTGCCCCTCTCTGGCCCCAGGGATGGAAAGTCATCGTCAGCCCCGGGCTTTTTCTCGTCCGGGCCTTTTCTTGGACCGCATTTTACATTCCCGCGGCGGGGCTTTTCGCAGCAGTTCTCTCCATGATCCCAAAATTTCTACCCCGGGCTACCTATCTACTCGCATCATCGGTCTTGCCCTTTCTCGCTGTCGCCGCCTTTGCAAAGATTACCACCGAGCCAGGCGCTTTTTTCGAAAATCACCCGGTTTTTGCAGCGGTAGGCCTGTCGTCACTTTACGCGGGCTTGGGTTTTTTACTCGCCGCCGCCCTGGCTGCTGTAATTTTCGGGTACGTCAAATTAGGCGCTATGCTTCGCTCCTCCGGACGATTGCCCGAGAAAAAACGCAAGAACGGCATGAACCAGGATAAAGCAAAAAGAGCATTCTTGTCGGGACTTCGATCAAGATTCAAACAATGGGTCGAGGACAGGAAAACGAGGAAAAGCAAGGCCGAAATCCGTCTTCGCGAAGCCGAGTCCCTCTCGATGCCCGCAGCCGAAATCTCCCTGCCTGAGCTTCCTCCCCTGCAGGGCTTGCGGGCGGGGCTGGAACGGAATCGCGGCAATATGGTCGAGGCTTCCGTCGAGCTTGGCGCCACAACTTCCAGACAATCAGGGTATGCCAATGTGCGCACTTTATCCCTGGAGCCAAGCCTCGATCCTGCAGCGGCAGGAACCGGTATCGATGCCGCCGGTCACACGAGTAAGGAAATTGAGTTTACCTCCGTGCCGCCCCAGGCGGTGAGCGGAGGCTCGGGCTCCCTGACCGACGAAGAGAAAAAAGCCCTAGTACAGCGCATTATCGAGCGAAAGAAAAAAACCTACGCCGTGCCCGTGGACGGCATCCTCAATACCTATCCGGACGGCCAGTACTGGGTTATTGACGACAAGACCAGGCGCAACGCCGAAATCCTGCGTGAAACCCTGGCGGAATTCAATATCGAAGCCGAGGTGACGGGCATCCGCAAGGGACCTGTCATAACGATGTACGAAATACTGCCTGCACACGGCGTGAAAATATCGAAAATTACCAATCTGTCGGATAACATCGCCCTCCGCCTGGCCGCTTCCACCGTGCGAATCGTGGCTCCCATCCCTGGCAAGCACGCCGTGGGTATCGAGGTGCCCAACGAAAAACGGGCGATCGTTTCGCTGCGGGAAATCATCGAGCACGAAGCCTTTAGAACCTCCAAGATGGAAATACCCTACGCCTTGGGCAAGGACATATCCGGCGGCGTGCAGTTCTCCGACCTCACCCAGATGCCCCACCTCCTCATCGCTGGAGCCACCGGTTCGGGCAAATCGGTCTGCGTCAACGCCATTATTCTTTCGATTTTGTATAAACGAACCCCGGAAGAGGTAAAGCTCATCCTCATCGATCCTAAAATCGTCGAGCTCAAGCTGTACAATGGCATTCCTCACTTGCTAACGCCGGTGATCACCGATTCCAAGCGGGCTTTCCAGGCTCTCCAGTACTGCATCTGCGAAATGGAGCGGCGTTATTCGATTTTGGACAAGGCTGGAGTGAGGGACATAAAATCCTTCAATCGAAGGATCAAGGAACGGGGAATCGTCCAGGAAAAACTCCCCTACCTCGTTGTCATTGTCGATGAGTTCGCCGATCTCATGGCCACCACCGGAAAGGAATTGGAGGCGACGCTGGCCAGGTTGGCTGCCATGTCCCGGGCAGTGGGCATTCATTTGGTCCTTGCGACCCAGCGGCCGTCCATCGATGTAATCACAGGCCTTATAAAGGCTAATATTCCGTCCCGCATCGCCTTCATGGTGGCGAGCAAATTCGACAGCCGCATCATCATCGACATGGTGGGCGCCGAAAAGCTCCTAGGCCGGGGTGACATGCTCTACTCAGGGGCCCAGGATCCCTTCCCGGTGCGCATGCAGGGCGCCTTTGTCTCGGAAGAAGAGGTGGAGCGCTGTGTGGCTCATGTAAAAACCCTGGGCGAACCCGAATACATCGATGATGAAATTTTCTACGACGAAGAAGAAGAAAACGTCGAACCCGGACTCTTCGACGACGGGGAAGGGGATCCGCTTTTCGAAAAAGCTCTTGAGATTGTCATGCAGCAGGGACGGGCCAGCGCTTCATACATTCAGCGCCGCCTGAAAATCGGCTACAACCGATCGGCGCGGCTTGTGGAGCTCATGGAAGAGCGGGGCATTGTCGGCCCAGCCCAGGGCTCCAAACCAAGGGAAATCCTTCGGAATCCCGAGGTCTTCGGCGGCCATTCAGATGCCGGCCAACGTCCATCGCGACTCCAGGTTTCATCCCAGGACTCCGACGGGGCGGATGACGATGGTGAGAGGTTTGAGCAATAAATCAAGTAAATGAAGAAGCCTTGCGGCTTATAGGCTTTTCGTCCAGGTTTCAATTGCTACCCAATTCCTGATATCCAGCGGCGTATCCCTGGGGATTCCGAATATCAAGCGGGCGAATCCGGGCAGCTGCTTATCGATCCTCCCGCCGAAAAATTCAGAAGAACGGGCGCTGAGAATCTCGGCCAGCCTGGTTTTTTCCTTTTGAAGGGCTTTTTTCCACATCGATCTGCCATTTTCGAACATATATGAAACCAGGAACAGGTCCTTGGGCGCATTGCAGGCCGAGGCCTTTTCCCTGCAGAAGGCGTTGAATTCCGGCAGCACTTTCATGCCGTTCACAGGTGAGCCCAGGATAATTCTGTCGTATCCAGAAAGGTCGTGTATCGCGCTTATCGGTTTGGCTTCGGCTTTGTCGCCTCGTTCTTCGATCATTTTCGCGATGCGTTCCGCGATCTCCTTGGTAGTGCCGGTTTTGGAGCTATAAGCGATGAGATAGTCCATGGATTGCCTCCCCCGAAAGCCATAAGCGGCGGCGAAGAAAGAAAATATAAAATCAATTCCATACGGTATCAGGCTTCTGTAATCGATTCAACTAGTAGTAGAACTCTCCGATTATCGTAAGACCTTCAGGCATGAGGCGTTCTTCAGCGGAGCTGTAAAGGATTTCGATATCAAAATACACCTTGCCTCCGGGTTGGATATCGATTGTCTTTATGAAGGTTCTTTTATAAGTCAATTTCGTAGTTTTAGCCGAAATCGATATCGAGCAGGAGCTGATCCCGGACTTGCCCTTGTTAGTCACTTCGAGCGTTGCTGATAAACACCCCTGCCCACCGGTGTCGAACTCATAAAAGGAAGCGACTTCGGCCTTGCCCGCAGGATACCAGGAGGAGGCATCATCCCTGCACGAAGTTAAAATGACGCAATAAGATATCGCATAACTTGCGGCGAGCAAAACCAGTGCAATATAACGACGGCAGGCTTTTCTATGACCTTGAATTTCAGAAGATGGTCTCATTGTAAATCTCCCTTTTTAAAGGTGAAAGCTGTTTCTATGGTAAAGGCCGCCGGCGATGAAAGATCGCTCAACGACTTGGAAAATCCGATCGAGACCGAACGCCGGTTCCGGTTGATCAAAAGCGATGCCGAAGCGGCGAGCGAATATTTCCCCGCAGGATCTTCAGAGACGCCATTTATTTCCGGCGCAGCCGAATATTGCTGATGCAGCCCCGCCGACAATGCCGCGACTGAGTTGAGCGCTTCGGTGGCAAAAACTCCAAGGCTTATTGAGACAGGAACTACACCGTATCCGAACCTGTGCTGTTTGCCGAAGCAGCGTTCCGCCCCTAGGATGAAACCAGCCGCTAAAGGATCCATATAGCGAAGCGCAGCGATAGACCCTTCGATGCGATGATATCCTGCTCCCGATGCTAGAGTGGATTTCTTTACCTGGTACGGATTCCATATGCCCAGCGGGTATGTATATCCCAATTTGGCCGATACCTGCCAATCCCCTATACGCCCAGTCGCGGTCAAGGACAGCGAAGGATCGCCCAACGCGAATAAGTATATATTCCTACAGTATTTTTCAAATCGGGCGGTGGCAATGAAGGGCATAAACGCGGAGACGCCGAATTTTTCCTTTATGGTAATGTCTATTCCCAGACTGTTATCCGTTTCCAGCGAAGGACCTAGATCCGTTGTCATTGAATAGAGTGCCGTTGAGCAGCTTAGCGTACAGCTCAGGTCGTCGTTTCCTGCAATCGCCGTTCTTTGATGCTCCGAGGGCTGAGCGACGATGCTCGCTAAGAACGTGGCTAAGAGAACGACAACTAACCAATAGCGTTTCATGAAATTTTCGCCCTTAGCCCTCCTACCATCGCCTCAGGCTCCTGCCGGAAAAGCTTTCTTCGGGCGAAATTTTCTCCAACAGGTCTCTCCGAGACTCTGCGCTCTTTACCGCATCGCCGAGCAAGATTAGGTTTTTTTCAGATTTAGTCCCTATTGCCGCCAATACCGCGCCCGACCATCGATCCTGGAAATCATTGCGCTCGATGAATACACATCCCTCCGCAGGATCGGCCGCAAGGAGCCAGCGATCTTCCGCCCAAAGCGCCAGCGCAAAATGCCCTTCGGGTTTGGAATAATGGACAATCAAAGGAGCGTAATTCTCCACGGCGCGGCATAGTCCTTCATAATCCATCGTAAGCGCCTTAAAGATAAAACCGTTTTTTCGCAAAATATCCGCCATAACGGCAAAGGATACTTTCAGCTGTTCCTGATCTGGCTTACTTGCAAGATAGTCTGCGACCAATGACAGCTCGTCGCAGGGATGACTCCAATATTTGTCCATAAGACAAGCAAGTACGCTCAATCCGCAGGAATCGTCGAAACCTTGCTCGGTGCAATACGAAAAGCGAAGCGATTCCCTGTCTTCGATTCCCGCAAGCACTATCAATAATAAAGCGATTTTTATCACCCTAACCTCCCAGATTTGAAGCAAAACCCTTATATCACCACGTGGTAAGGCAGAAGCGTTGCTTCCGTTTCTATAAACCAAAAGGAGGTGAATATGAAGAAACTCGCTTATGGACTCATGCTTATGCTGGTAATCGTTCTGGGGCGTGAAGGCGCAGCCGCCGCCACCTTGGACGACCCCACGCCCTTTTTTGGGCTAGAAGGCGAATCCCTCACTGTTACTGAAATGGAGGATATAGTCGGCGGCCTTCCCCGGCTATGCCACAATCCGCGCTACGATGCGATTGAGGATAAGTGCCTTAATAACAAGGGACAGAATTATTTAGGTGGGGTAAATGACTGTGATATTTGGGCTGAAAGTAATTTAATGCAGGCAGGCTTTGAGATAGACAAAAAATGGGGCTCTGCTCGGTCAAAATCGGTAAAACAGCATATAGTTACTCTCAAAGATCAACTTTCTGATACTGCTCCTTTAGGTTGGAGTATAGAATTTATTAATTACTCACATGTCGCTTTAGTAAGAGTAAATGAAGACGGATCAGCAGATTTATTTCATCAAGGCTACAATGCTGCCACACCATACTCAGAAGCTTGGGAAGGATCTAGAGGATATCATTATCAGAATTCTCGATCAGCCTATTGGGGTGAAAATCCGAAGTTTTGGAAGTTTTACTAGAGGAGATTGGAGGTTTTTTTGTGAAAAAGATAGCGCCTTTGGTATTATTTACTATTTTTACTCTAAATCTTGTTCTTGGACAACAAAAATCAAATGTAAATGACTTTCTTGGGAAATGGACTTTGCCTGACAAAGCAAATTCAATTGAAATTATAATAGAAGGAAATAAGTATATCATTATAGAATTTGTTTCGATCAAACATGAACTTTTTATAAGCTTTGATGGTGATCGTGCCGTATTCATCGAGTCTGGCAAAGGTCCAGGTTTTGATTTGACGATGCTTGAGAAAATTGGAAATCGGCTTGATAGATATTACTTGGACCAAGAGAAAATTCAATGGGTAAAATCTCAATATACTTACTTTAAGAATTGATGTTAAAGTATAAACTTATAATAAACACGGCAACTAGAATTTATCTAATTGCCGTGTTTGTCCCATCTTAAAAAGTTCAAATAAAATCGAGCAATCCCTATATAAAATATCCGGCAGATTTACTTCAGGCTGTTTCCATGAACGCCCCTTACCGCCCGGCCTGAGGGATCAGCCAGGTTAGCCCAGGCCGCGTCCCAGCGTATGGCGGTCGGGGTGGAGCAGGCTATCGAAGGCCCGTCAGGGACGAGGTCCACGGCGCTCGGATTCTTAAAATGATCTTCGTAAATCGACCGGTAGAGATAGGCTTCTTTGGTCGGCGGCGTCTTAACCGGAAAACGATATGCGGCGTTGGCCATGGCCGAATCTGAGACTTCCTTCTCGGCGAAAGCCTTGAGCGAGTCGATCCAGGAATACCCGACCCCATCTGAGAACTGCTCCTTCTGGCGCCAAAGAATTTCATCGGGAATCCATCCGTCGAAGGCCTTGCGGAGGATGTATTTTTCCATTCGGCCTTCGCTCGAACGGATCATCTTGTCGGCCGGATCGATATTCATCGCTACTTCAAGGAATTCGGGATCGAGGAAGGGCACTCGCGCCTCGAGGCCCCAGGCCGCGGGCATTTTATTCGCCCTCAGACAATCGTAGAGATGAAGCATGGAAAGTTTCCTGACGAGTTCTTCGTGGAATTCGACCCGGTTGGGCGCTTTATGGAAATAAAGATACCCGCCGAATATTTCGTCCGAACCTTCGCCGGAAAGAATCATCTTGATCCCCATGGCTTTGATTTTTCTCGACATCAAATACATGGGAGTGCCGGCGCGGATAGTCGTTACGTCGAAGGTCTCCAGATGGTAGATGACGTCGGAGAGAGCGTCGATGGCTTCCTGAATGGTAAAAACCAATTCGTGGTGTTCGCTCCCGATATGCTGCGCCACCATCTTGGCGTAACGGGTGTCGGGGGCTTCAGCCAGGCCGACGGAAAAGGAGTGTAGCCGCGGCCACCAGGCTCGTTCCGTCCCGTCGGTTTCGATCCGCCGCTCGGCGTATTTTGCCGCTATCGCGGCGATGAGCGAGGAATCGACGCCGCCGGAGATCAAAAGGCCGTAGGGCACATCGCACATGAGCTGGCGCTTTACCGCGGCGATGAGAGCTTCCCGGAGCTCTTCAAAATCGACCGGCTTTTCGGGGATGAAGCCCGGAGCGGCCCAGCCAGGCTTATACCACTGAACCAACTTGCCTTCGCTGCCCTTATAATAATGACCGGGCGGGAAGACCTCGACCTTGACGCAAAGATCGTAGAGCGCCTTCATCTCAGAAGCGATATACAGGTTGCCTTCTCCGTCCCTGCCCCAGTAGAGCGGGTTGATGCCGATATGGTCTCTGGCTATGAAAAAATCGTCGTTTCTGGGATCGTAAATTACGAAGGCGAAAATGCCGTTAAGCTTATTTAAAAATTCCGGGCCGTACTCATCGTACAGGTACAGCAACGGCTCGCAATCTGAATCTGTCTTGAAGTCGTGGGGCTTTTTCAGTAATTCCGCCCTTAGTTGACGGTGATTGTAGATCTCCCCGTTGACCGCCAAAACCCGGCCTGTGGTCGAATCGATGAGCGGCTGGGCTCCGTGGTTGATGTCCACGATCGAAAGACGTTCATGGCAAAGGATCGCACGATCGTCAGAATAGACGCCGCTCCAATCCGGTCCGCGATGCCTAAGGCGTTTGACGTTGGCGAGTGCTTGTTTGCGCAGCCTCGATACATCCCCCTTGATATCGGCGATAATAAAAATACCGCACATGGTGTTCCTCCCGGTAATAACGGGACACTGTAAAAACCCCGATATGCCCTGTCAAGATTACTCTCTATATTTATACCGATTTTTTGCAGAATAATTATTCTCCTCCGGATATTGACCATGGTGTCCCCGTGGTATATATTACGATTAAATGATTGCTTAATCGTTTAATCGATAGCGATCGGGGAGAATGGATGAACGAAGATCTATGCAGCCAATTCGGCATTTCCTGCAGAGAAATCGCGCCGGCTTTGCGAGCATCCCTATTGGACGTAGCGGGACTTTCGGAGCTGTTCAAGGCAATGGCCGATGAAACGAGGATCAAGATTCTTCATCTTTTAGCCCAGAAGGAGCTATGCGTCTGCGATCTGGCGTATTTGCTGGAGAGCAGCCTTCCCGCGGTTTCCCATCACCTGCGTTTCTTGCGCAGCCTTAACCTCGTCCGCTGGAGGAGGGATGGCAAGCAGGTATTCTACGCCCTGGCAGACGAGCATGTTTCCGAGCTGCTCAAGATCGCCCGGCACCACTACATAGAAAAGCTCTAGCGAGGAAATATGAAAAACGAAAACTTCATCGAGCACCATCATGCAGCAGCGCAGCGGTGCGATGACAGTACAGCCTGTCCTACCTGCTCTCCCCGGAAGCTAGCCGGTCCGGATTCCAATAGCGATAAGGAAGATCGCGCGGCTATTATGCGTTTGGCAGCATCGGGCTTGCTATTTGCACTTAGCTTTACCGCAGTCCCTTGGCTGCGATCCTGGGCGGGCCCGCGGGCTGAGTATATTCCGCTTTCGGCGGCGTATCTGATCGTTGGATATCCTGTCCTGCTGGGCGCCTTTCGCGATATCATCCGAGGCAAAATCTTCAATGAGTTATTCCTCATGGCGATCGCTTCGCTGGGCGCCATGGCTATTGGCGAACCTTACGAAGCGGTGGGGGTTATGCTCTTCTATTCCCTGGGCGAGTTGCTTCAGGAAAAAGCGGTGCGGAGTTCGCGGCGCTCCATCGCTCGGCTGGTAGACCTGCGCCCCGAGTTCGCCCGTGTCTTGAAAATAGATCCGGACTTAGGCAGCTCTAAGGTCGAGCTTATCTCGCCCGAGGATGTGCGCATCGGCGATATCGTGGAAGTGAGGCCCGGCGAGAGGGTGCCTTTGGACGGGACGATAATTGAAGGGAAGGGCTCTCTGGACACTTCTTCCCTCACCGGAGAATCCTTGCCCATGGAAGGCGAGCCCGGCAAGGAGCTCAAGGCGGGATATTTGAGCCAGTCGGGCTTGTTCCGATTGCGAGTCATCGCTCCCTTTGGCCAATCTTCGGTGGCGAGAATCCTGAGCTTGGTCGAAGAGGCTCAGGAGCGAAAAGCGCCAACAGAAAAATTCATAACGAAATTCGCGGCCATCTATACTCCCTTCGTCGTCATAACGGCGGCCCTATTAGCCGTCGTGCCACCCCTGATCATCCCCGGCGCCATCTTTTCGCAATGGCTCCATCGCGCCCTGGTCCTTCTGGTCATCTCCTGCCCCTGCGCCTTGGTAATTTCCATTCCGCTAGGGTATTTCGGCGGAATCGGCGCGGCTTCCCGGCATAAAATCCTGGTAAAAGGAGCCGGCGCCTTGGATAGCCTCCTGAAACTCGATACCGTGGTCTTCGATAAAACGGGTACCCTCACCGAGGGGCGCTTCGAGCTGAAGGAAATAAAGCCAGCTTCCGGCTTCGAAGCCGGGGAGCTTCTGGCCTTGGCCGCCGCGGTGGAGCGCTACTCATCCCATCCGCTGGCATTGGCTATACGAAGAGCGGCCGAAAAGGAAGATATTAATCCGGGCAAGGCCTTAAAAACCTTTCTGGCAAATCCGGAGCTTTTGGAATATGAGGAATCGAGAGGGCTGGGGGTTTCGGCGCTGGTAGAAGGACGCAGGGTTCTGGCCGGAAGCCTGGCATTTTTAAGGGAAAGGGGAATAGAGGCCCTTCCGGGCACATCCTCCGATACTTCGGTATATCTTGCCGTCGATTCGCGATACGCAGGCTTTATCTCGGCCGCGGACAAGCTTAAGGACGGCGCGCTGGAAGCTATGGCAGCCTTGAAAGGGCTCGGTGTAAAGAAGGTAATCATGCTCTCCGGAGATAGGGAGGAGACGGCGTCTCGGATCGCCGCCGAGACTGGAATGGACGGCTACGCGGCGGGGCTTTTACCCGAGGACAAGCTCGCTAGGGTGGAGGCCATGAAGGCGTCCATGCCTGCGGATTCTGGCCTTGCCTTTGTCGGCGACGGCATGAACGACGCGCCTGTTTTGGCCAGGGCCGATCTCGGGATAGCCATGGGCGGTCTGGGCTCTGACGCGGCTCTCGAAGCTTCAGATATAATCATCATGGACGACAAGCTTTCGCGTTTGCCCGACGCGATCAGCATCGCGGCATTCACACGCAAAGTTGTAATCCAGAATATCGTATTCACCCTCGGGATAAAGCTAGGCTTCTTGGCGTTGGGCGCTTTCGGACTTGCGTCGATGTGGGAGGCGGTCATAGCCGATGTCGGAGTGGCTTTGCTCGCGGTGCTCAATGCCACAAGGGTTTCGAGAGCGAAATACGGGGAAGACTCGAAGGCTTGACCGGGCTATTACGCTATTTCAAACGTTCAATAACGATTTCGCATAACGCGATTCCTGGATTTGGTACGAAATAGAGCACAGAGCTGTCGGAATTGGGCCACGCCGGCGCAGGCCGGTCGGACTTGAGCCGGCTGCCAGCGTTTTCCGGAGGAATTTGGCGACAGCCTTTTACGGCAATAGAATATCCTTCTGGATATTGTATTGCAGGCATAAAAATTTCCGTGGGTGCCTGGATCGAAAAATCCGCCTCGAAGCAATACCTGAATTTACCCGATCTTCCATTGAATGACATTTTAAGCGGCTTTCCGGCGGTTGCGATGGCGTAGGGGCGAACAAAACCGCGCAACGCCCGGCCGCCTAAACTAGCGGCAGGCGCTTTTTCTGCGGGAGGTTTCAATTCATCACTGCTGAAAACAGAAAGGTCTTCGCCGTTCCAGACGTCGCCGTGAGCATACTCGTTGCCTGCGCTGTAGTTCCAAAGCGTCGCGTTCATGAGCGCCGCATCCAGGGCGTCATACCAATGGGCCGCGTTGACGATATCGGGGATTTCTCCCTTTCGGAAGGAGGGCATGGACTCTCGATGTGCCGGCTCTTCGATGAAGACAGGAAAGTCGTTTTGGCTCTTTAGGGCAGCGCCGCTTTTTGCCGCCGACGAGTAATGACCGGCGTCGCTCGCTTCTGCGCGGATTTCTTTGGCGAAACGCCGTATGAACGGTTTAAGGCATGATTCGTTGAAATCGCTCATCGCGAAATGACCGGGCTTCCTGAGAACCGGTTCGCCCCGCGAGATTTCCCAGACGCCTGAACGTCGCCAGACGCATGCCTCTCCGTCCTTCCAAGCCCTTACGCCTGTGCTGCCCATAGTTTCGCGGCGCAGGACTCCCAGGCCCAAACCTTTTAGGCCGACATGATCGACCTCCACGGGAAACCCCTCTCCCGCGCGCATAGCATCCCAGGGACTGGGGGCGAGGCCCGGCAGAGTGTAGGGCTTAGGCGCGACGGCGATGTCCTTTATGCCGATAAAGCCCTTGCCAGGCTCGTTGAGCGTGTCAATTCCCGCGATAGTAGGGTAGGGGGCTAGGCGGCGCACAACCTGCCTCATGGCGGCGATATAGTGCTCCTGGAGATAGCCCTGGACCGGACTGCCATTTATTTCAACTCCCGGAGCGAGAAGGTCGCCGGCAAAAAAGAGGCTGAACATGGTGGCGCAGGCGAGGCGGTGGTGGTTCGAAAACCATTCCATCCGGGGATAGGAAGCGCCCAACTCCTGATGGAGGAGGGCGGCGCCGGAGGCATGGAAATTGCGCGGCTCGAATCCTATGGCTTCGAGGGTCCACAAGGGAGCTCCGTCGCCGCCCGTCCAGCGGCTCCACGCATCCTGGTGTGGATCGATAAAGAAAGTTATGCCCCATCGGGACGCCTTTTCCGTTAAAGCTTCGATATAGTCCAGATAGCCTTTATCGTAGATATCCGGGCCTTCGTGCTCGACCGCCGCCCAGGTTGACCCCTCGCAAGATCAGGTAACGCCCAGAATCGTCCGCGAAATGGTCGCCGAGTATCCTCATCTATGCCCGCCCGCTTGGTTTCTGTTTTGGCGATCGGCCTGGCCGGGTGCTGACGGAAGTGTGCTTGATCAAATCTCCGAAGGATTCGGGCGGCGGACATTCGAAACTATATTCCTGGGGAGCGAAGGGATGTCGGAGCACAAGAAGATGGGCGTGGAGGCAAAGCCTGCCCAGGGGATCCCCGTGGGCGCCGTAGCGGGAATCTCCGGCGATAGGGTAGCCCCATTCGGCGAGCTGAACCCTGATCTGGTGTTTGCGCCCCGTTTCCAAGCTCAACTCGACCAGGGAGTATCGCTCTCCGACTTCGAGCAACTTCCAGCGTGTTATCGCCCTCAGGGCGCCACGAGTTCCCGCCTTAGCGGAATACATGGTGCCAGCCCGGTTTTCGACCAACCACGTGTCGAAAATTCCGCCTTTGCCGCTCACCTTTCCCTCGACCACTGCGGTATAGCCCCGTTTTATCACCAGCTCGTTCCAGTTATCCATTAGGCGTTTCTTGGCCGCCCCATGCTTGGCAAAAACCATAACCCCAGATGTGTCCCGGTCCAGGCGATGTACGATGGCGGCCCTGCCCTTGGGATTCGTGTTCCGTATATGGGTGGTCACTATATCATAGAGGCTTTTTGTCCTCGATCCTTCAGGGGCGATGACCGAGAGCCCCTCGGGTTTTTCGACGACGATAATATCCTTGTCTTCGAAAAGAAAATCGATAGGGCGGCCCCTATGAACGCGACGAGGGTCAGTAGCTTCCATTCTTCGTCCCATGAGCTATTTTACATAGCGCGGCGTCGCTGGACTATAGATGAAAAACGGTTGCCGCAAAAACGACCAGCGGTTAGGATATGGCCGAGGAGTGTACAATGGTAATCGAACATTCGAACCTGAAGACTGAGATAAAATCCCGTATGAGGGAAGGCAAGGGCGAAATCGCACTTACACAGCTAGGTGTCGAGCCGCTTCAAAAGCACTTGAGGCTCTTGTCGGAAATCCTGATACCTCCCGGTTCGAGCATCGGGCAGCATGCCCACGTGGCTGAAACGGAATACTATATAATTCTCGAAGGCGCGGCGCTGGTGAATGACAATGGAACGCCTGTGGAAGTGAAGTCCGGCGACATCGTGATCACCAACGGCGGAGCTTCTCACAGTATCGAGGCGATCGGCGCTGTCCCGCTTAAGATGATCGCCGTCATCGTGACCGACGAATAAGAGCGTACATGCAGATGCTCCCCGCCACGACCACGTTGAGCGAATCAACGCCTTCGCTCATGGGTATGTAGACTTCCCTCGAGCAGAGATCGGTGATTCCCTTCGGCAAACCGAAACCTTCGTTGCCGAGGATAAGAATGAGTGGGAGAGCAGACGCGTCTTCGCCGGGCGCGTCGTTCGCCGCCGCGGGGCTCAGGGGCTTGGCCCTATCCGAGAGGGTTGCGGCGACCAGGTCGAAGCCGTGGGCGGCCAATGTTCGCAGTTCTTTTTCGTCGCAGGCAAGGAGGGGGAGGCTGAAGGCGTTGCCCATGGACGCGCGCAGGGCTTTGCGGTAGTAGGGGTCGGCGCAGCCTTCGCCCAAAAGTACGCCCTTCGCGCCTAAGCCCGCCGCCGAGCGTACGAGGGCGCCTACGTTGGATGGATCGGTGACGTTCCAGAGGCAGAGCCAGAGCCCCGTCTCGTTCGGCTGTCCGGGCGCTGGCAGCAGCTCCGAGGATTTTTTGAGTGCAGGGCGCCTGGCGAGCGCCAGCGCCCCGTGATGGAACTTGAATCCCGCAAGCGCGCAAAGCTCTGCGTGGTCCATGGCTACGATAGGAAACTTGCCTGAGCGGGCTTCGAGCCAGTCGCTTCCGCTCTCGGGAGAGCGCAGAAGACCTAGGATTTCTATGCCGCATTCCAGGGCTTTTTCGATGACGATACGTCCTTCGAGGACCATGAGGCCGGCCTTGGAATAATCCTTGTCCTTGAGATCGGCGAGACGCCTTGGGTCGAATTCCATCGCTGCTACTTCTTTTTGTCGAATTCGTCCGACTTTTTCTCGATCCATTCTCCGGTAGCCTTGGCGGCGTCCTCGATAGTCTGGATGATAGCCTTCAGGAGCTTTTCCCCGGCCTTGCCCATCCTGTAGAAGCCCTTGGCGGCATCGCTATCGCACAATTTCGCGGCCTGGGACACCGCGTTCTTGTATTCTTCATCGCTCATCTTCCGGTGAGCGTCCTTCAAGGGGGTTCCGTCTTTCACGTAACCGTATTTTACTGCGTAGAAGGCCATCGCGAAGTCAACCAACGCCTTTTCCTCATCGTCCAGGCGTCTGTCCAGGAGTTTCGCTACGTCGCCCTGGGGATTTCTCGTCTTGAACCAGAGAAAGTCGCCGAAGGCGCTTGAGAGGCTGAACGCGATAAAAACGATGAGGGAAATCGTTTTTATCGCGTTGCGCGGCGCAGTCATAGTGTGCTTCATTTTTCAAGAAATTCCGCGATGAGCTCGGGCTCGAGCCTGAAGGGAGAGCCACGACCCTGGCAGAAATGATGGGCTTTGAGAAGGTGGATGGAAAGTTCGGAATACACGAGCATGTCCTCGCCTTCTACGCAGGCTTCGAAAGGAAGATCTGCGGGGCGGATGCTCACGGCGGTTTTATGGAAAAGGCCGTCGTTCCACGGGCAGGGAAGCATGCCCCGAGCGTCGCCGGACTGGACGAGGAGATGGCCTACCTTGATGGGCTCGCCCAATCCTTTTGCGCCCTCTTCTGCCAGCCTGTCGAGTTCATCTGCCACCTGCTCGAAATCTAGGCCTAGGCGAGCGAAGGCAGCTTCGTCCTCGACGATTATCTCCTCGGTCGGTCTGACATCGATCCCTAAAAAGCCCTGGGCGGTGAGGATTCCCGGACCCATCCTGGAAAAGGCTTCTTTATCCGATGGTTTTACTTTCATGACTCACTCCCTTAGGCGAACTTGTCGAAGTAGATTTTGTCCTCGGTCATGGCGTTCTTTTTCATGACGTTGATACAGGCGTTGATCATCCCCGGCGATCCGCAAAGGTACCCCTCGAAGCCCTTTGCCTTGTCGACCTTCCCCTGGAGATAGCGATCCAGCACGTCGGTGATGAGTCCCACTTCGCCCGTCCAACCCTCTTCGGACGTCGGCTGTTCGGAAAGGGCCGGGACAAAGTGGAAGCGTGGCCAGGATGAGGCGAGCTGTCTCAATTCCTCGAGATAGAACATGTCTTTCTGAGTTCTGGCGCCGAAGAAGTACCATATTTCTTTTTCAGGGAAGGCGCCTGTTTCATGCATGTGATTAAGCATGCTCTTGAACGGAGCCATGCCCGAGCCGCCGGCCACGCAGATCATGGTAGCTTGAGTGTTGTGGATGCGGAACTCGCCGAAGGGACCCACCACTTCCACCGTATCGCCCTGTTTGAGATGTTTGTGCACCCAGGTGGTGGCGATGCCCCCTGGCACCAGGCGGATTAAAAGCTCTACGTGTTTTTTGTCGCTGGGGCGGGAGGACATGGAGTAAGCCCGCTGGGTGCTTTCGACGATGTCGCCGTAGGGTGGCACCACCAACTGTACGTACTGGCCGGCCTGGAATTCGATCTCCTGCTTATCCTCCAGGGCGAGGTAGAGTTCCTTGATGTCGTAGGTGAGATCCTTAAGGCTTTCGACCTTGGCCTTGAACTTCTTGATAGAAAATAATTCCTCGGGTAACTCGATTTCGAGGTTCTTGCGTACCTTCACCTGGCATGCCAGGCGAATTTTGTCCTCGATTTCCTTGGGTGTCATGTAGGGCATTTCCGTGGGAAGGTGGGGACCCACATCGGTGAGCACCTTGCATTTGCAGGCGCCGCAAGAACCCCTTCCTCCGCAAGCGGAGGGTACGAAGATGCCTTCGGCGGCCAGAGTGCTTAGCAAAGGGGAGCCGCCCTTCACGTTCAGCGTTTTCTTGCCGTTGATCGTAATGTCCAGCTGGCCGTAGTTGTTGAGGAATTTATCCAGAATCGCGATGATGAAAGCGAGAACAGTCGAAACGCCGGCTACGGCGAGAGGACCGACAAGAATTGGGCTCATCATTCCCCCCTCACTGAACGGCGATCATGCCGGAAAAGCCGATAAACGCCATGGCCATGAAGCCGATGGTGACCAAGGTGATGCCGGTTCCCTTCAAGCCCGCGGGAATGGCCGTGTTCTTGTCCAGCTTCGTGCGGATGGATGCCAGGAGCATGATGGCAAGCCACCATCCTGCGCCCGAGCCGAAGCCAAAGACCACGGCTTGCAGGAAGTTGTAGCTGCGAATCTGCATGAAGAGGATGACGCCCAGGACGGCGCAGTTGACGGTGATCAAGGGGAGAAAAATGCCCAAGGCCATATAGAGCGAAGGCGAAAAACGGTCGATTATCATCTCTAGCATCTGCACGACGCCGGCTATCACGATGATGAAAATGATGAAGGAAAGATACTCTATTCCCAGCGGTTTGATCAGATAATTGAGCACAGCCCAGCAGATGGCCGAGCAGAGGCCAATCACCATGGTGACCGCAATGCCCAAGCCCATCGAACTCTTGAAGTCCTTGGAAATAGAGATGAAAGAACAGGTTCCCAGGAAGTTCGCCAGGAGGATATTGCTCGTCAGGATGCTTGCCAGGAAAAGAGGAAGAAGACCTACACTTGGCGCGTTCATATTACTTCGCTCCTTTCTTTGCCGCTTCGGCCTTGGCCTTATAGGTATTGACCGCCCATAGAGCCAGGGCTACGAGGAAGAAAGCCGAGGGCGCCATCACCATGATAGTCCAGGGGGTGAAGTTTTCCCCCACGACCTTGAATCCCAGCACCGAACCAAAACCAAAGAATTCCCTGATGAGGGCTAGGCTTACGAGCACCCAGCCGTAGCCAAGGCCATTGGCCAGTCCGTCCAAAAAGGAAAGCCAGGGCTTGTTGCTCATGGCGAAGGCCTCGGCGCGTCCCATCAGAATGCAGTTAGTAATGATCAAGCCGACGTACGGTCCCAGCTGCTTGGAGATGGCGGGGGCGTATGCCCTCAAAAGGATGTCAATGATGATGACGTAGAAGGAATGTATGAGAACCGTGATGATCATGCGCACCTTGCGGGGCATGAAATCCTTTATCAACGACAGGGTCAGATTGCCCATGGCCGTGGCGAAGGTGACGCCTAGAACCATGATCAGAGTGTTACGAAGATTGTTGGTGACGGCGAGAGTCGAGCAGATACCCAGTACCTGCACGAATATGGGAGTATTTGTCCAGAGTCCGTCCTTGAACACTTTTTTCGCTGGACTCATGGCGCTCATAGGCTGCCTCCAATCCTCTGAATGGTCGCGAGAGCGTTGGCGACGAGATTTCGTACGAAGTCCGAGGTACGGCTTGCCCCGGTGACGGCGTCGACGCTGGAATTCTCCTTGTCGGGATCGCCCTTGCCCGATCCCTGAACCACGGCGATTTTCCCGTCAGTGCCGACTTTCTCGCCGGAGAACTGGGCGCTGAACCAGGGCTCGCCAATGCGGCCGCCCAAGCCCGGCGTCTCTTGCTGGTCGAGGATTTCCAGGCCCCTCACGCGTTCGGCCTTGGGATCGGCGGCGAGAATAGCGGTAATCGGACCCCAGAGCCCCGCGTTCGTGATCTTCACCGCCACGAAGGGCGCTCCGTCGATAACCGTCGAGTAGGCGGCCATGCCTGGAGCGGGATCGGGAAGCTCCTTCACGAGACTGGTGTATTTCGGTTCGACATCGGCCTTGGAGGTCGCGATATCGGCAAGGCCGAAGGCCTTGAGGACGGCGTAATGGGAGGCGTAGCTTTGGTTGGCCTTAACCTGGTTTTTGGTAGCCTCGTTCGCCGTGGCGAGAAGAACGACGAAGGCGGCGCAGGCTACAAAGGTGAAAACGACGACATAGCCGATCGATTCTTTTTTCAGCTTCATTTCGCGCCTCCCTTCGCCGACGCCGCGGGTTTCTTCATGCCGTCGACGCCCATGTCGATGAGGGTGGCGAAGGTGTTGCCGAAGAGGATGGCGAAGCTGGTGCCTTCAGGAAAGGCCGAGAAGGTCCGGATGATCACCACGGTGGCGCCGATGAGGGCCCCGTAGACGTAATGGGAGGCCGGTCGCTTGGGTGCCGAGACCGGATCGGTGGCCATGAATACGGTGACGAAGAGGAAGGAGCCCGCCAGGAGGCTCTCCATGGGCAGGGCTTTGGAGACGCCGCCAAAGTAAAGGGCCGCGTTGAGGGCCGCGGCGGCGGCTACGGATGAGAGGATGATGCGCCAGCTGGCGGTTTTAGTGGCGATGAGGTAGATCGCCGCCGCGGCCACGAGGAGCACCATGCCTTCACCGATCGCACCGGAGTGGAGGCCGAAGAGCAAAGAACCGATCTCTACTTTCTGGCCAACGCGCATGAGGCCTAGGGGAGTGGCCGACGCGACCACGTCCGCTACATTGGCGCCGAACGCTCCGAAGCTCGTGTATGAGACCAAAAGCACTACCGCGAAGGAAATATACACGAAGGTCCTGCCGGTGATCGCGGGATTAAAGATGTTGCGGCCGAAGCCTCCGTATACCCCCTTGCCTAGGCTAACCGCGAAGATAATACCTACGGCGATTATCCATAAGGGTGTTTTGGGAGGAAATGCGAGGGCGTAGAGAGCGCAGGTGACGAGGACTGCCTCGCTCACCTTGCCCGATTTTTTGCGTTCGAAGAGCCACTCGGTGCCTATCCCGCAAACAAAGGTGACGGCGGCGATAAGCAGCAGCTTATAACCATACATCCACAGCCCATATAGATAGAGAGGGATGAGGGAGTAGAGGACTCTTCTCATCATCGGCTGTTTTAGGAATTTGAGCACGGTGGAGTTCCTCCTGTCCGATAGAGTAGTATATATGCTGGATATTTGCAAAGACATAAAAGGCTATCGCTAGGAGGCATATTTTGAAGCTCAACATACACATCGCCCAGGGCTTTAGCCTGGAAACACTCCGCTTGGGACTCGTTCAGGCGAATGGCTTAAAATGGGAGAACGAAGGCGGGATCGGTCTGGGCGCAAGGCCTGGAACCGCCCTGACCGTCGCTGCCAGCCCTTTCGAAACGGCGCTTAAGGAAGCAAGGGACAAGGGCGAGTTTTTAGTCTCGCCCAATCGGAAGGCCGCGCTTCGATCCTTGCTGCGCTACGGCAACTACAAGCCGGCGGGCAGGGCAAAACCTTCCAGCGAGTACCTCCTGCAAGCCTTGCTGGAGGATGATTTTCCGCATGTCAATTATTTCGTGGATTCCATAAACGTCGTGAGCCTGGTCTCTGCCTATCCCATCAGCATAATAGACCTGGATAAGGCGGGAGAAGAACTCCTGATACGCCGCGGCTTGGAGGGCGAAAGCTATGTCTTCAACCAGGGTGGACAGAGCATCAACCTGAAAGATCTGCTCTGCGTATGCAGAAAAAGTGGGGAGAGATGGCTGCCAACGGCCAATCCGGTACGGGACTCCATGGCTACGAAACTCTTCCCCGGGGCTACCCGAGCCTTAGCCTTCATCTACGCGCCCGTCGGACCGGAAGGCCACGACCTCGAAGCCGCCTGTGAACAGCTTGCGAGCTACCTCGCAAAAGCCTCGGACTTGGCCGAGTGGAGCATCCTCCAGCGCTAATCGTCAGCCCGCCGGTATTGTCATCATCCTCGGTAATCGCTACCATCTGCCCGATGGAATTACTGGATTCGAGCGACGAAAGCCTCATAGTGGCCGGCCAGGCTATAGCGGCGGGCAAACTCGTCGTGATCCCCACCGAAACCGTCTACGGACTCGGTGCGGATGCCTTCAACCCGGAGGTTGTAGCCCGGGTTTTTGAGGCAAAACGTCGTCCCAGCTTCGATCCTCTCATAGTGCATATAGCCACGCTGGACCAAATCGATCGCCTAGTTTCGGAGTTTTCTCCAAAGGCCAGCCTGTTGGCGGAAAAGCTTTGGCCGGGTCCGCTCACGCTTGTGCTGCCTAAGCGTCCAGAGGTTCCTGGAATTATTACCTCCGGCCTCGACACTGTAGCGGTTCGATTTCCTTCCCACGTTCTGGCGCGAAGGATAATCGAGTATTCCGGCACCGTCGTTGCGGCACCCAGCGCGAATCCCTTCGGCTATGTATCGCCCACCACCGCAGCTCATGTGGTTCGAAGCCTTGGCGACAGGGTTGATTTTATTGTCGATGGGGGACCCTGCGACGTGGGAGTTGAATCCAGCGTCCTCGACATGACTGGACCAACACCCTGCCTCCTGCGTCCCGGCGGTATGCCATTGGAGCGTATCCAGGAACTTATCGGAGACGTGTTGCTTTCCGTCAGCCAAGAGGGAAGACCGCTAAGCCCGGGGCAGCTGCCCAGCCACTATGCTCCCCACGCAAAGCTCTATCTTATGGAAAGAAAAACGCTTCGTTCGGTCCTCGGTACGATACCGAATCCTTCTGCAGCGGCGCTCATCCTTTTCGATGCTGAGGCCAGGGACCAGATGCAGGGCATCGAATCATTCGGAAGGGTTGCTGTCCTCTCGGACAAGGGCGATATGCGTCAGGCAGCCTCGCGGCTCTTCGCGCTTCTAAACGAATTGGATGTTGAAGGCTTACAGACAATCTACGCCGAACGGGTTCCCGACAAGGGCTTGGGCAGAGCTATCAACGACAGGCTCGGCCGGGCTTCCTTCAAAACCAAACAGAACTTAGATTGACAAAGCCCCACCATCAACCGAGAATTACCAGCAATGTATGAAACGCGAGTCGTAGCCACAGCCCTGCTTTTTTCTTTCTGTGTCACCATACTGTTTCTCTGTATCTTAACCCTGAGAAAACGATCTTCGGCCGGTCTTTCAGCGGTCTATCTGGCAATGTGCTGCCTTTGCGCGGCAATCTACAATTTTGGCTATGCGATGGAGATCAACGCTTCGACCCAGGCTGCTCTTTTTTTCTGGGTCCGCTTTGAACATATTGGCATTCAATTTATCGTACCATTCTGGCTGCTCTTTTCGCTGCATATAACCGACAGGAATCGACGAATCAAAGCCTGGGTCGTAGGACTCTTTTTCTTGATCCCTACAGCAGGTTTTTTAGCCTCCCAAACCTTGGGAGGGCTCAACCTGTTTCACCCCAACGCCCGCATGGCCGCCGGGCAGGCGCTGTCCGCCTTTGTCTACGACCGGACCTGGCCTTTGTACTTCATTACCATATCGCAGAGCATCTATTTAGCCGTAAGTCTGGGGCTTTTTATCCACGCGTTGATCCGCGGCAAGCCCTTTCCGAGAATCCAGGCAATAATCTACGTTATTGGCTGTATCGTCCCCTGGGCTTCTAGCCTGGCATATAATTTCGGCTTGTCGCCTTACAATATTGACCTTTCGCCCTTTGCCCTGGGCTTGAGCATAGCGCTGTTCGTGGCAGGATTTCTGAAGATCGGCATTTTAGATATTAGCCCCTTGGCCAGAGACCTGATCTTCGAAGGTATGACGGACGGGGTTTTGGTACTGGACGCACAAGGACGACTGACCGACATGAATCAGGCTGTGCAGTCCGTGTTTCCCGGCATCGATATGAAAGAGTCTGTGGCCGAAACCTGGATTATAAATAAAAGTCCGCCCGAGCTGTTGCGGCTGCTCAGCTCTTCTAAACCGGGTGAAATGGAATACCAACCGGAACCTGGGCAGACATCCCCTATATACCATGTCACTGCTACGCCTTTGAAAGATAAGTCCGGCAAGGCGCTGGGAAAGCTCGTTAATTTTCATGATGTTTCCGACCTTAAAGAATTACAACGAAACCTTGAGTTTTTAGCTTCCCACGATGTGCTTACCGGTCTGCACAATCGCCGGTACCTCAACGAGGTACTGGCCAGTGAAATCGAAAAAGCGAACAGGAATCGCGGGGTATTATCGCTGATTCTGCTGGATCTGGACCATTTTAAACGGGTAAACGACCTCTACGGCCATGAGGCGGGCGACAGGGTTTTAGAAGCAGTGGGTGCCATCTGCGCACACCAGGCAGGGGAAGCCTATACCGTCGGGCGCTTCGGAGGAGAGGAAATTCTGATGATCCTTCCCAAGGCATCGCTTGTGGAAGCTTTCGAAGTGGCAGAAAGAACGCGAAAATCCTTAGAAGGGCTTCGGCTACGCTACGAAGGCCTGGATATCCGCATAACCGCCAGCTTTGGGGTCGCTGGACTGAAGCCAGGTTGCGATACCTTAAAAGAACTGCTCATCGCCGCCGACCGGGCTTTATATAAGGCTAAGGACGCAGGCAGAAACGCCACAGTGCTGTATTAATACGAATTACTGAGTATAGCCGTGAAGGGGATAGGTTTTCTGGGGCGAGGCTGATTCCGGCTCGGAGCCTTCGGCTGCCTGGACTGGCGGCAACTCCGTTGGTACTTTTGCCGCGGGCTTGAACGGCTTGGCCTCCACCAGGTAATCGAGCATAGACTGCGCATCGATGTCATAATGGATTTTCCCGTAAGCGAGACTTGCCTGGAGTATGTTCTTGGCGTACTGCCGCGGCTGGGCAAGATTAAGGGCTTCCAGAAGAATGTCGTCGGGAAGCTCCCCGGATTCCTTGTTCCATGCGGTCATTCTCCCGGGACCGGCGTTATAGGCGAACATGGCGCGCATGGGCTTTTTGTCGAAGCGGGCGAGCATGTAAGAATAGTAGGTCATTCCAATCGTCACATTATCCAGCGGGTCGGTAAGGGAATAGCTGCTCATTTTAAGACCCCGCGCCGTCTCCGCTGCGGTAGCGGGCATGAGCTGGGCAAGGCCTACGGCGCCTGCGTAGGATACCGCCTTTGGATCGAAGACACTTTCGGAGCGGATAATCCCGTAGGCCAGGGCTTCAGGGATGTCGGGAATGGCTGCTCCCTTGGCGACAATATCGTTCCAGGCTTTGGGGTACATAAGTCCATAAAGCTCAGGGTATCGCTGACCAGCACCCCGGTAGATAGCGTCCCTTGCCAGGCGCAGCGCAGCGTTGTGCTGGCCTTCGGCGGAAAGTTCGAAAGCTAGGCTTGAGAGCAAGGAACTGTCCAGGCTTCCCAGATAGCGGAGGGCAACCGCAGAGGCCATATCATCCAGCTCGTAGGCAAGGTAATTGCGGATAAGCGAAAGCGCCGTCTGGAATCCCTGACCTGCGGCGCTGACGGCTTCAGAGGGCATGTAATCGGCTTGCAGGATCATCTCCGGTCTGAGAAGAGTCTGACTGGAGCCAGCCTCTATGCCTGGGGCTATGGAAGTGGAGGCGCCGGTAGTGTCAGCGTCGATGCTTGCGCTTTCATTATTGGCTTCAAGACTCTGTTCCTTATTGTTCAAGACAGGCATCGAAGCCAGGAAGGGCGGTTCCCGGCCGAGCCGCCATGCCGACATGGTTCTGTAGTACTCTTCGGCGTCTGGGTTGGCGAGGATTGCTTCGTACTGCTTTCGGGCAATGGAAAACGCTTCATCCCCGACGGATCCGGCGGCGGCCATACCTTCTTCTAACAGTCTTCCGCTCAGATACATAAGCCTTGTCCGCATGGAAGCCGAAAGCCTGTCGTCTAAAAGGATAAAAAGCGAATAGACATCACTGAAGGATTTTTCCTGTAAAAGCCGCCTGGCGAAGGTGTCGATGATATCGTCGAAGCTTGCGGCGTTGCGCCAGCGCCGGGAGATTTCCACCAGGGCGCCGAACTCCAAAGATCTGAGCGCGCCCAGTTCCTCGGCGTCATCCTGGGCGATCCTTCGCATGGTGATATCGAGCCAATACCAGAGAGCGCCGTCGGCATCGCCGGAAGAGGGTGCGCTATCCGTGAGGCCGAGAAAGAGGATGGCCGCTTCCCGCTCCTGCCCTGTGGCCTGCCAAAGCCTGGCCAGGTAATAGGCGGCGACCCAGAGATTTTCCGACGATCCCGATGCCTGGAGGGAACTCAGTACTGCCTCGGGCAGGTCGATGGGACTGGTTTCCCCAGTAAGCGGGGCTGGATCGAGAGGTAGGGCTTCCAGGCTAAAATACTCCAGCAGAAAGTCGATTCCCTCGGCCTTCATTTCTGAAGAGATAAAGGCTCTACCTGCTTCGGAAATTAAAAAACGCTTTGTATCGGCCTGGTGAAGGCGCCTGGCCGCGGCCAGGGCCTGCGTGGCCGCCTGCCCGTATTCTTTGGCCTGGAAATTGGCCCGCATGAGGCAGAGGTTCCGGATTTCCTGGTCCAGCGGCTCAGCTGCCGCGGCCAGGCGCAAGAGCTTGGCCCCCCAAACGTCCAGCGTTGCCGCATCCAGGTAGGCTAGGGCTTCGGGAAGCCAGTCCTGTTCGCCCAGGCCAGCCCGGGCTGAAAACTCGTAAAACGAAAGCTCAGCCATCCTCGCCCTGGAGGTGGCTGGCAGAAGCCTCTTCATGACGGCCACTGTTTGGAGAACCTGGGAATAATCCGCTGATTCTAGCGCCCGATTGATGAGCACTCGATACACTTCCCAGTCTGGGCCGAAATAGTCAAGCCACAGCAGGGCTAGGGTCTTTGTCCCGTTATAGTCGGACCTGGACAAAGAACGCTGCAGCAGCGCTTTGCCTGCCTCGACAGCGGCGGTCTTTTCGCCAAAATTAAAGGCCAGGGAGTACATGTTGTCCAATAGGGCTTGCGTTTCTTCACTGGGCGGTTCGCCTGGGACAGTCTGTTCCAGCTTCTTTACTTCGTAGTACCAGGACTCAGCTCCCATCCCTTCCCGTGTGGTTGGTAGAAAAAGGCTCTGAAGCACCACTTCCCTAGGAGCTGAAAGCGGCTGGGGTTCAGAAATAAGCCCGGACTCGCCAGGTGTCGCTTCTGGAACAGTCTCGGGTACCGTTTCCGGTAACGGCGTCATTTCTATTGCCTGGGCGCTTACATAAGCGGGCAATGCTGCCAGGATAGCTATCCAGATTAAACTCAGGATGAGCCGTTTCCAAAGATAGTGGCTTTGCTTTATTTGCACGTTCGCACTATATGTCCTCATCTAGGTCCGGCCTCTGTGATTGTCTCAGTATACCGACGCCCGCGCCACAAGGCTCAGTGCGTTCTGATCGTAAGGCCTGCCATCCAGACCGCCGAAAAAGTCTATCTTTGTAAAGCCCGCCCGGCGCAGGGCTGCCTTCATTTCGAAAGCCGAGTAAAGCCGTAAAACGAAGGATCTGTCCACTACCTTGTCGCCGTCCCGCAGTATCCAGCGGTTTCGAATCCCTTCCCAATCGTCCACGACTTCGTATTCGGTCCTGACCTGCCAGCCCCCACGCTCGAATTCCTCGGAAGTGAGAAAATCTCTGGCTTCAACTTCCTTTCCCATGGTCTCCAGAACGAACCACCCTCCGGGAACCAGGCTTTCTGCGCAGTTTTTTAGCACAAGAAGATCATCGTCGGGATTTCCACAGTATCCAAAACTGGTAAAGAGATTCAAACAGAGCTTGAAGGCTTTGGGTCTCAAAAATGTACGCGCGTCCTGATGGATGAATTCGGGCTGGATAGGGGATCCGGCCGAGGTTTCTATGGCCGCGTCCAGATAGGCTTGGGTTATGTCCACACCGGTGACCGCAAAACCGCGCCGGGCGAATTCGGATGTGTGCCTGCCCACACCGCAGCAAACATCCAGCACAGGGTCCCCCGGCTTAATGGGAGCGAGCTTCAGGATATTATCAACCGAGGTTCCCACCTCCGCCCAGCGGAGCTCATCGAACATCAGAGGAGCGTAGGTAATCCAAAAATCCTCGTCTTCGAACCATTCAGGCATCCCTATATCGCTCCGTTTTCAAGCACAAGGCCCATAACGTAGGAAACCAAGTTCATATCAAGCTCGCCGGAAAAATCGGCGGCCAAATCCCGGACTTGCTCCCACTCTTCAATAGTCAGCTGAGTTCCATCGTAGTCTTTCAAGAAAATGCTCGAGATCGCGCCAAGCCAGAGCTTGGCCTGGTCAGGATCCGTTGTGCGCTTATCCTCAAAGGCAAGCCCGATTTCGTCCCGGAGGCTCAGGGGCAAAAAGCCGAGAAAGCGATCGATTTCAGCCTTGTACAAGGATGCCCTGTCCTGAGCCGGCGCCTTGTCGGCCTCGTCCAAGTACCTCGACAGGTCGCTCAAAGCCTTCTGGGATGGTTTCATCCTTCTATTATCGACAGCAAGGCGCCGGCCCTTGACCCCTTAGCGGATGTAATAGCAGGCGGCAGAGGTAAACGGTAGAAAATTGCTCGTCTCATCATTGAAAATCTCGATTTTTATTCGATCATCAGCAACCATCTCGACCATCATCAATCCTATGCGAGTTCCTGCGGGTTCGCTGCTATTTACATTATTTCCATTATAAAGCTGAAAAGCTGTCCTCTGGTCTGCAATTACATTCTCTGGTTTTGAGCTCTCGAGAAGTGGTCCTTTTACCGCGAAAAGCTTGCATTGAGTCGCATTATCTTTTCCTATCGCGATGCGGAGCTGGTCTGTATAAAAAAAGTCGTAGCAGAAAGAAAGGTGATCCGCGAACATATACCCGTCAGTTCCTTCTCGGAACCAGTTGCCGATCAACCTGCCTGGCTGATCGAAGACGAATTTTCCGTCTTTTACACCCCAAAACGCAGAATCATAAGCAGGTTCACCGGTGGGCTTCACTAAAGCGTACAACGATTCCTTCAAGGGAGATTCATAGTATTTGAGCGGGGCGTCGCCGTATAACGTACTCGGAGGGTAGTTCGCATGTAAGAATCCGTTGGAGACATTTTTGTTCATGAGTCCTAAGTCGACGGCTGCCGCTCCGCCGCTCAACCCCAGACTATCCCCTGCCTGGACCCAATCTCCAACGGCAAAACCGGGATCGAGATAAATATGGTCGAGATAGTACGTCATAGTATTTGTCACACCGATTTTCACAACATCATCGCTGCCTGATGTATCAAGACGAATTTCCAAGATCTTCCCCGCAGCGGGAGCGAAGATGACGCGATTGCTCCCTTTCGGCAAGAAGTAAATGTGATCGGTTGGAAAAGTATGATCAGGCGGATTCAAGTTGCCCAAAGGGAGAATATTGCTAATCTCCTCAATCGCGAGTATGGAATGCGAGAAGACCAGATCCCCCGTCTCCAGCGTTTCGTCAAAAATTAGTGGGGCATTGTTTTCTCAATTACTCCAATATTCACCATTATGGTGGCACCCTGCCGCTATTATCAGGATTATTATCAAAACGATAATCAAATATATTTTAAAAGCAGATTTAATCACTTGCATAATTAAAATTTACCATGCTTTGATTAGGCGTAGTTTGATCTAGAAACAATCCAGAACTTTCCAATTGGTCATCGCCGCCGCTGGTATAATTACAGTTAGGGTAATAATCCGGATAAAAATAAAAGGCGCCGTCAGCGTAAGATTGTGCGACCCTAAGAAACTCTTCTATAAAGTCGCGTTGGCCGACCTCGGAGTACGGGTAGGAGTCTGAGGGGGTTTTATTGATGCCTTCAGAATGGGCAGGATAAGAAAACTCGGCGATTAATACTTCCTTTTTGAGAGTATTTTTCAGATAATCGAGCGTTTGATAGAACTCAGGTTCAAGGAAATACGGCTGCTTTACGGGCTCGCTCTCGCCGAACATATAGGGGTAGCTGAGTTCGGCGATGTCGTATTGAACCTTGCTCTCATTCATATAAGAAAAGAATCGGCGCGCGATATCGTTGTTTTGGCTATAGCCGAGGCCTGCTATATGGAGTCCGATTTTTGCTGTCGAACCTGAGTCACGCAAGCCTTGTATGGCGGCGTTGATGAGAGGGACTTGGTAGCTCCAGTAATTTTCCTCGAGCCACCCTTCCGGATTGATATCGCTGCCCGAAGGGACGACATGACCCAGCATTCCGAATTCGATTTCATTTCCGATCTCGTACACGTCGATAGTCAAGCCGAGGGATGAAAAATAGTCCGCTGTCGCTTTGGCGCTGTCATACACCTCAGTTGCCAGCTTGCTAGGATCCCAGTCAGCAGGAATGGTTTGCTTGAGTGCGTAGGCTGCTTCGTTACTAAGGAAAAGGAAAGCGTCCAGGTAACATCCTGCATCTTTCGCTTCCTTCAATATCTGCCCGGCGTCATGCAGGTCTTTCATAGGTTGAAAAGTTCCGCCTTTCCAAACCCTATTTATAAACGAATCGACGATTACCGAACCTTTAATGAAATCAGGATTTTCTCTGTAGACGGGGGGTGGAACTTGCGAACTGGTATCATCGGACAAGGATTTGAGGAGGTCGCATCCGGACATTAGAACGATAACGAAAAACCCCGGGATAATTCGACGTAGTGCCCTGGACGATGTCATCCTGCTGTCGATCTTAGGTCCTCCTGTGGCTCCTGTCAACGAATTTGAGAGGAAAGCCCTGTCTTGGACCTAGACTAAAGCCGCTAGGATGGCGAAATCGTAGACCGCGTGACCAAGGGCAAGAGCGTGAAGGCTTTTTCCTCGGAGCCTGAAGAAGGAAAAGAGGAGGGCGATCAGGGTGGAGACAATTATGCCGAAAAATCCCTGGGAGGCGTGGGACAGCCCGAAAATCAAGGCTGAAATGAGAAGTGCGATCAGGGCGGAAAGCCCCGCTGTTTCGAGAAGGCGGGGAGCGAAGATTCTAAAAAATAGTTCTTCAGCGTACCCGATGGCTACGCTGGAAAGCGCCATGACGAGGTAGAGCAAAAGACTGGCTGCGGGCATGGGAAGGCTTGCCAGGAGCGGATTGGAGGCGCCGAGGAGATAGGCGAGCCCTGCGATGCCGAGGGCAAGCAGGCCGGCTGAGGTCGCTACCCTCAAGCCATCCACGAGCTCTTTTCCCCCAGGCAGCCTGAACGATCTACGGGCAAGGCCGATTTTTTTCATTATAAATATAACTATGATGATCCGTGCGCAGTTTTTAGCCGCGGCGAAGGCGAACCATAACACCGAAAAAGCCTGTATTGGAGGCTGGGGGAGGAACAGGTCAACCCAAACTACAATGTAGGCGATCAAGAGCTGAAAGAGAGCCTTTGATTTTTCTGCAGGACTTTTCTTTTTTTGTTCCAAGACAAGGGTTTGGTTTGAATCAGCGGGTTTCTCGTCCATCCAGCCGATTCTACCCTAAAGCAGGATCTATGTCAGGACAGCTATATTCGGGCATGCTAAAAATCGGCGTTCGAACTTTGAATCGCGATTCTATCTTTATGACGTTGGCTCTTCGATGGATTTTTCATGGAAGGCATTTTTTCGCGATTGCGCCGGACGCCTGGAGTTCGGATTGTCCAGGGCGTCTTTGGTCGTCTGGATTGCGCTCAGTGCAGCTTTGAGCTTTTATCCCTCCAAGACGGCACAGGGTTTAAATAATTACGGAATTTTCGGATGGGTCTGCAGTGCCATTATGGGTGCCTTTTTCTTGGCGGGTGTATCGATAACTGTGTTCGGGTGGAGCCCGGCAGGTGGAGGTGGAGGATGCGGCACGGATAGCGGCGGGGAAGTGAGCAGGCAGGGGAGTGAATTAGTGCATGGAGCAAGGAGCGGCGNNCTCGTCCTTGGCGCTTCCGCAGCCCTGGCCGAAACCGCCTGTGTTCCTCCGCCGGAACTCTCCCGTTTCTCAGCACGCAGCTTTGCAGGCAGGCTGGAGACCGACAGCCGATTGAGCGCTTCGGGCAACACGATACTCCAGCTCAGGCTCGATATGATCGAAGTCTCAACCCCTTCTTGGCGCGCGAACATAGAATGGCCGAAAAGCAGGGCGCGGATTTCACTGGTGGTGGAGGGCAAGCGTAGTTTTTCTAAAGGCTTGATGTTCAGCGCCTCAGGCCTATCCTGCATCGATATCGAGCAAGCATTCTACTATGCCCCTATCAAGAATTGTAAATCCACCGCTTTTTCATCACCATTATTTTCTGTTCGCAGCGTTGCGGTCAGGTTCCTTGTAGAACGTTTGGAAAAAGTGACTGGCAAAGCGTTTCCCTTGGCACAGGCGCTCTTGCTCGGCATACGGGACGACCTGGATCCCGAAGTTCCGCAATTGTTCAGGGCTGCCGGCTGTGCCCATATTTTAGCTTTATCAGGGCAGCATCTTTCGATACTCTGTTCGCTGGCAGGGCTTTTTTTTGTCAAAGTTTTAAGGCGCCGTGATCTGGCCGCGGCGGCGGTGCCGTTGATCGCAATTCTCTTCACCTGGATCGCCGGCGCAGGCCCCTCCCTCCTCAGGGCGGCAATAATGAGCGTAGCCGCCGCCGCGGCCAGCCGCTTGGACCGGCCCCAGCAAGGAATAAGCACGCTGTCTCTGGCATTTTGCATCGCTTTAGCCCTGTCCCCTTCCGACGCCAGAAGCCTTTCCTTTATCCTTTCCTATGCAGCCATGCTGGGACTTTTTTTCTTTTCAGCCCGCTGGGAAAACGTATTCTGGAGAATACCCACCATGGCAGTCAAACCCCTGGCCGCATCCTTGGCAGCACTCAGCATTACTGCCTTCATCACCCTGCCGAGCTTCGGCTATCTCGCCTTGGGAGGAATCATCGCCTCAGCCCTTTCCGGACCCCTGGTTCTCGCGTTCATGTGGCTCATACTCGGCGCCGTCATCCTGGGGAGCCTGCTTCCTTTTCTGGATTCGATCTTCGCCAGCCTCCACGAATTTCTCCAGCAGGCATTGTTGTTTATCATGGAATTAGGAAGCCGTCTGCCTGTCATCAGACCGAGGGACGGACCGGCTATCTTCGCGGTTCTTCTTGTAATTGCCCTTTTAAACCTCTTTGTGTATGCTTATCCCTACGTCGAATACGCACTGAGCGCAGTGCGGCAAGCCAAAAGATGCCTTGTCCCGATGAGCAGGGAACTCAATGACGATAGCCTACGACTCTCCGACATCCATTAAACAATTCCTCGAAGCCGAAGGGCTGGCTATGTCCAAGCGATTCGGCCAGAATTTCCTTATCGACCGCAACGCTAGGGAAAAGCTCTATGCAGCCCTCGCGCTCCCTGAGCTATCCCGGCCGCAAAGCAAGGTCTCTGATCCGCCCTCGGTCTGGGAGATCGGACCGGGCATTGGGGCGCTCACGAGCATCCTGCTCGAGCATGGCAATCAGGTCTGTACCTTCGAAATCGATTATGGATTCGTGCGGATTCTCAATCGGCTCTTTGGAAGTAACCCCCGTTTCAGCATTGTGGAAGGGGACTTTCTCAAAACCTGGAGTGAGGCCGCTTCTAAGGCATTGCCCGACCTAATTTTCGGCAACCTGCCCTATAACGCAGCGCTGGGTATTATCGCTGATCTTCTGGAAAACCTTTCCACACCGCCCCGTATGGTTTTTACGGTTCAAAAAGAAGCCGCCCGACGCATCGCCGCAGTGCCTGGCAGCAAGGATTATTCGGCTTTTTCAGTACTCTGCGCTTCGGTCTGCACGGTTAAAATTCTCTACGACATAGGAGCTTCCGCTTTCTGGCCGCAGCCCAGGGTGACGAGTTCGGTGGTTACCCTACAGCCTCGGCCGAATCCTATCGCAGCCCAGGATCGAAAAGGCTTTTCGAGCTTTGTGCGCAGCGCTTTTTCTTCCCGTCGCAAAACTCTGCGGAACAATCTGTGCGCCCGGGATAAAGACATAGGTCCCAGGCTGGATGCTGCGTTGACAGAACTTGGCATTGAAACAGGTATACGGGCCGAAGCACTCACTCCTGAACTATTGTTCGAAGTCTACACAGCAATAAAGGTCTAACGATTACTCCTTGTCTCAGGACGCCCTGCTCATCTATGATTGGGCGTATGCCAAGGGTGCAAAAAAGTGTTATCGATGAAGACGAAATCGACACTGTGTTGGAGAGCGACTTTCGATTTTCCGGCACTATCGAAACATCCAAATCGCTCCTCATAAAAGGCAGGGTCTCGGGCACGATAACCTGCGGCGATGAGTTGTATCTCGCCGAAGAATCCCTGGTGGAAGCCGATATCAGGGCTTTGCGACTGACGGTGCGTGGCTACTTTAAGGGCAGAGCCGTCGCCTCAGAAAGCATTCAGCTGCTCTCGGGCGCCAGGGTCGATGCCGACCTCGAAGCACCGGAAATTTTCATTGAAGACCGAAAAAACTATTCTGGCACTGCCACCGAGACGGAGCCGGCAAATCATGAATAACCGCACAGACAATCGGCTGGCAGTCATCACCGTCCTCCTATGCCTGGTTATTGTACCCTTGCCGACCGCCGCACAGGCAGCGGGATTTTTTGCACAAAACAGCGCTGTCATTGCACAAGGCTCAAGCGTTGCCGGCCAGGAATTGCTTAAACTCCTTGCCGTGGGCAAGTTTGAAGAAGTAAGAACAAAAGCTGTGGCAAGGATCCAGGAAGCCAAGGACGACATCGACGCCTATGTCAGCCTGTCTTGGAGCCTTGTTGCGCTCAGACGCTATTCCGAGGCTGAAAGCTGGGCGCGGCGCGGCTATGCGCTCAAGGCCGACCCTCGGCTTGCCCAGGCTATAGGAGAGGCGTCCTATTATCTGGGCAAGAACGAAAACGCCCTGCAGATGCTTCAGGAATACATAGCCAGTTATCCCGAAGGCCTTAGAGCTGGACTTTCCTACTATCTTTGCGGCGAACTCTACATCCGCCTGGCCAAATATATGCATGCCGACATAGCGTTTTCCGCTGCGCTGCGGTACAACCCCTCCAATCCTATCTGGTGGACACGGATGGGATGGGCCAGGGAAAACGCCAAGCGATACCTTCAGGCCTTGTCAGCATACGAGCAGGCGCTTGCCCTCAACCCCAACTTTGCCGACGCCGTGGAAGGCCGCAAGCGCATTCAGGACCGGATGCAGGGATGAGAACCCTCCGCGTAGCCTTTAAGACCCTGGGCTGCAAGCTTAACCAACTCGAAACCGAATCGGTCGCCGAAGCGTTTTTGCAGGTCGGAGCCGTCCTCGTCTCTCCGGAGGAAGCGGCCGACCTTTTTGTGGTGAACACCTGCACGGTGACCAGCAAGGCCGAACAGAAAGCCCGCCGGGTTATGCGCCAGGCGCTGGCGCATAACCCGGCGGCCGTCGTCCTGGCCACCGGCTGCTACGCACAGATGGACCCCCTGGCGCTGGCCCAGCTCGATCCGCGCATCATCGTCCTCCCCGGCGAAGAAAAATCCTCCCTGCTTGCCCTTGCCACATGGCTCCAGGACAACTGGCAAGGACACGGTCCCCTTTTCGACGCNNGTCGCCGAGTGGCGTTCAGTCGGCGCGACCACCAGTGCTGCCGACGCCGCATCCGCAATAAGCATCGCTGGCGTGAGGAAAGATTCCTGTGCCGACAGCAGCACCGTCGACCCTACTAGAGGCACGCTCGCCGTACCCAAGGGCGCAGCCGACCCCTTTGCCTACCACCCCTCGCTCTTCGCCTTCCACTCCC
>DFYR01000011.1:943-2821 GCA_002383375.1 Spirochaetaceae bacterium UBA4077 | reverse complement strand
CGGAGTGAATCTGTCTCAGTACAAAGACGAATCCACAGGATTCGCCGGCCTCTTACACCTTCTCGCGGCGGGCACCCAGTCCATACGATTCAGAATTTCCAGTTACGAACCGGACCGGGTGGACGAAGCATTCCTGGAGGCCTTCGCCTTACCCAGGGTCCAGCCCCACATCCACCTGGCGCTCCAATCAGGCTCCAGCACCGTCCTGCGTCGCATGGCCCGTCCCTACAATGCCGAAAAAGCCGCCCAGGCAGTCCAGGCTTTGCGAAAAACCCGCAGCGATCCCTTTATCGCCGCCGACATCATCGCCGGCTTCCCCGGCGAGACCGACGCGGAATTTCAAGAGACCCTCACGTTCTGCCGCGCCGCCGACTTTACCTGGATCCACGCCTTTCCCTTCTCCGCCCGGCCCGGCACACGGGCTTATGACATGCGCCCTAAAATCCCCGAACGGATCGCCGGCGAACGGGTAGCCTTGCTGACCGAACTCGCCCATTTGGGAAAATCCCGGTACGTCCAGCGCTGGATTGGTTCCGAGGTCGATTGCGTGCTCGAAAGAGGCCAGGAGGATGATTCGCCTTCGAACCTGGAAAGTACAAGTTCCAATTACTTAAAGCTTCTAGTGCAAGGACTTCCGCCGGAGGCTCGCCCCGGCGCTTCAGCCCGCGCCCGCCTTACCGCCCCCTGCGACCTGCCGGGCTTCGATGCCCTCGCCAAATTTCTTCCTGTTTTACCCCCAAACCACCGATATATGTAGCGTAAGTCTTGCTTTTTGGCCTATTGAGAGTACACTTTAAGCAATCGTTTATACCCCCAAGGAGGTATGCATGAAGCACGTTAAAAAGTTGGCGCTCTTAAGTGTCATTCTTCTGACCCTACTAATGGGCTCCTGTGACGCCCTGTTTTCCAACAAGTTCCAGGAATTAGGTCTCGGGCAGGTCGATGCCGCAGCATTACAAGAAGCTGATGCTGAGACTCTCATCGCACAATCAGGCGTCAATAGCGGCCAGATCTCCCAAAGCTTCATCGATGCGGCGCTCAAGGATGATACCACGAAAAATGCAGTGGTTAACGAACTTACCATCGCTGCTACAAGCGGGGATCCAAAGGTTGAACAAACCGCTCAAGCTTTACTCATCGAAATTAAGCTGCAGGATACTGGTGCTAAAGAGGTTGTAAGCAACATGGGTGGTCTTCTTGATCTTTTCACAGGCGACGATCAACCAGATCCTTCCACCCCTGAAGGTATGAATGCCATTATAGACACCCTTATTCCTGACAATTTGAGCGATCAAGAGCTTGTTGACGTTTTTAATAGCCTGGATCTTTTAGCCCAAAATGAAATTTACGATTTCGGGCAAAACCTATTCGATAATCAGGGGCTTCAAAATGACCAAATAGATACCGCCAGTATCGCCCAGACTGCGGTTCTGGCCACTGTTGTCGAAGTATTAGATCCGGTGGTTGGATATGCATCTGTTGGCGAAGCCCTCGTTGCTGCGTTGAACAACGAAGACCCGACTAAAAATTTTGATGATTTTGTCACTGTCCCAGAAGGTGGCCTTGATGGCCTGACAACGGACGATTATCTTACTGCGATATTTACCGCAGCCGGGTTGGGTGACTTAATTAACAAGTTGGGCAGTTAGGGTTGCGGAAGTGGATGCAGGATTAAGACAATCAGGAGGACTAAATGTATAAGAAAGCACTAGTGCTTGTATTGATAGTCGCGCTGGGTGGAGCAATTTTTGCTCAAACTCAGGTTAATAGTGTTTCCCCCAAAGATGCCAGCTCCATGGGCATGGGTGGTAGCTTTAAAGTCTTCAGTACCGGATACGATACCTTTTTCGGCAACCCGGCTGGCTTCGGCTCTAAAAA
>DFYR01000011.1:0-923 GCA_002383375.1 Spirochaetaceae bacterium UBA4077 | reverse complement strand
CTTGTCATAGAGAACGGCTTTGGAGCCGGAGCTTCCCTCGGTCTCGGATGGGCTGGAAAGGGTTTCGGGCTCGGACTTACCGTGGTCACCGATGAAATCGCGACCGGTGCTTCGCTACTCGGAGCAAAGTTAGTAAGCCAGACTCAAGCTAATTTAACCGTCGGCTTGGCATTCCCATTCAGTCTCGGCCCTGTCGCTTTTAGCATCGGAGCGGACGCAAGAGCGTTCTATAAACTAAATTCCGACCCCGCTTCCGGGTGGCCTTTTAACACTATTATTACAGACATCGTTGTCAATGACAAAGACCCCATGGAAACCATCGAAAACCTCGATGTCCTGGGAGGATATGGCTTTGCTCTCGATGCCGGTGCCACGATCGGCTTGGGACCCTTCATGGTCGGTGCCATAGTTAGAGATCTTGGACTTGAGATGAATATGGAACAGGCTAAAGTAAAGGATGTTCTGAACAACGGCGAAATACCGATGGATGGCACTGTTGTATACCAGTTAAAACCGGTTATCACAGCCGGACTTGGTTTAAAGTTCGACCTAGGACTTATCGTTCCATCCGTCTATGTCGAAGCCGACGATCCCGTTTCTCTGGTCAGCGGGGGATTCGACTCGATATGGGGCAATCTTCATGCCGGAGCCGAGTTGAAACTGTTGCGTTTTATTTCTCTCCGCGCAGGCCTCAATCAGGGTTATCTCTCGCTTGGTGCGGGCTTGAATATTCTGTTCCTCAAGATTGATGCAGCCCTCTTCACCGAGGAGATCGGCGTTAACCCCGGCGATTTCGGCAGAACCGGCATAGCCATCCAGGCGGCCGTTCGCTTCTAGACCGGGCTCGTGTATTTGTGAACCTGCGGGCTGCCCGGACTTCCGTTCGGGCAGCCCTTTTTCGTGTGCGCCCGGTAGGGCGCTTT
>DFYR01000075.1:870-7956 GCA_002383375.1 Spirochaetaceae bacterium UBA4077 | reverse complement strand
CCCTGGCCCAGGGCGCCTACTCTGCCTTCATCGCCGATCCCGGCTTGCCTGGCATTTTTGCCGTCAACGCAGGTTCCTCGCTCTTCGCGGGAATAGGCAGGGATGAAGAAGGCGCCTTTGTCATTGCCTCCTCCGACCTTACCTCAGTTTTATCCAAGACCCGTTTGCTCGTCGCCGTACCCGAGGGAGAGGGACTATGGTTTTCCGATTCCAGCCTTGTGGGCTTTAGTCTATCGGGAAAGCTCAGGTTTTATAGACCTATGCCGCGGCGTTCAAAGGTATCCATCAAAGAAACCAAACTGGATCCGAAGTACAGGCACTTTATGCAGCAGGAGATAATGGCAGGTCCTGCGATGATCGACCGGCTCCTTACGTATTATTTTGTGCCCGAAGAGGAAAAAAAACTGACCAGCCTTTTGAATAGCCTTCAGGAACAATGCATCAAATCAGCCAATGCTTTCTTTTCGGCGGCCGAAAGAACAGCGTTGGGCGATATCAGCGAAAAAACGAAACAACTATTTTCATCCGATTCTTGGCAGGTGATATGGTCAAGACTCGCTGTCTTGAAATTTAATACACCCCAGAAGACCGGTTTCTGCTCCGACGAAGCCGAACTCCTTGCCGAGCTCGCTGGGATAAATCCGGAAAAGTTGAGCGATTTTCAACTTCTGGACTCGATTCTCGTATGGATAAAGCGGAGGGCTATCGCCGGGTACGCCAGCCGGTTTCGTACGACGATCCTTGATGCACAGGCGTCGGGAGGCAGGATCTATCTGGCGGCATCGGGCAGTTCGTATCACGCGGCTCTCACAGCCGCCTATTTTTTCAATATTCTCGCCCATATTCCCGTATATGCCTGCAATCCGGGCATTTTTCGATCCATGTACATGGCGAGCCTTAAGGATGCCGATGTCCTCATCGGCATAAGCCAATCCGGAGAGACGAAGGATTTAGTCGATGTCTTTGCCGAAGTAAAGGAAAAATTCCCAAAAGTCAGGCGGGCTAGCCTGGTAAATAACGAAAGCTCAAGGCTTCCCAGGGAGCTGTCTGATTTTTATCTGCCCATGCTCTGCGGCCCCGAAATCGCCGTGGTAGCCACAAAATCCTTCATCAGCCAGCTCGCTCTGCTCTACATAATCGCCGCGAGCCTTAGGCTGCCGGAAAAAGAGATCGCCGTCACCCTGGCCGCGGCCAGGGACATGATGGTGGAAAGCCTTAAGCTTTCGGGGAAGGATATCGAGGATGTAGCGCTCAGGCTCTACACAAAACCGTCCATCCATGTGCTTGGAACCAACCTTTTGGGGCTCGCCAAGGAAGGGGCCTTGAAAATCCGGGAGGTGGCGCTCAACCACACCGAGGGCGGAGAGTCAGCGGAGTTCAAGCACGGCCTGAATACCATCCTGGGCAGAAACAGTATTCTTTCCCTGGCCGACCTGGAAGGCTTTTTGGATTCTTACCGCGCGCTGGCCGCAAGGCACCCGCCCGAGGAGCATACCGGAGCAAGAGAAATTTTACGAGCCAATCCCGCGCTGATCGAGGAACTGCCCTGCGGCTATCCCCTCATCTTTCTCTGCGCACCCGACGATAGGGACGCGAGGGTTACGATTAGCCAGATTCATACCCACAAAATCCGGGGAGCGGACATTGTACTCTTCGCCGAGCGCCGCCAGGATCTGGCGCTCGCAGCCGCGGGCATACCTGCAGAGTACAAGGATTACTGGTCGCGGTATATCGAAATCCCTCTAAGCGGAAAACCCTGTCTTTTCGTATTCGGCGCGGCGATTCTGCTTCAGTATTTGGCCTACAGAATGTCGGTACTCAAGATGGAGTGGCTGGATGACCTGGGAGTCCAAGGGCACGGGGTTCATCCCGACGTGCCAAAAAACGTCTCCAAATCCATCACGATTGAGTAAGACAAGACCTATTTTCCGTACCGGGCGGCGAAGAAAGCGTCCAGGGTCGGTCTGAGGGCCGGATCTTCGGCGGCGTTGCGCAGAATCGCCTCCAGATAGCCCGCCGGGTCTCCCGTATCCAGACGCTGTCCTTCAGTTCTTGTAAAGACGACTTGGTTTTGCTCTATCATCCTGTCTAGAGCGTAGCTATGGAAATATTCGCCCTTTTCGTGACGCTTCCATCCCTCCTCGAGCCACTGGAAGAATTCGGGGGTGTAGAGATAGCGGCCAATGGAGACTTCGTGGCTTGGTTCCCTGCCGGCTTTAGGCTTTTCGACAAAGCCCCGAACACCCAAACCGTCGGGTGCGGGGTCGATAACCCCGTAGCGAGACACGTCACCGGACTCGAGGATCGTAGCCAAGACGCACTTTCCGGTCCTTTGGTACAGCTCGATAAGCTGGGCCGACAGCGGCCTGCCGCCCACCACCAGATCGTCGGGATAAGCCACGACGCAGGCTTCGGCTCCTAAGAATGGCCGCACCTGCAGCAGGGCATGGCCGGTTCCGCGCATTTCGGTCTGGCGCACAAAGGAAATGCGCGCTGCCGGAGCTTGTATGAGAGCGAGCCTGTCCTTTTTGCCTTCCCTTGTAAAAAGCTCTTCCAGCTCCACTTCCCTGTCGAAATAGTCTTCCAGCGCTTTTTTTCTTCTTGATGTGATGATGATGATTTCTTCAATTCCAGATTGAATAAATTCCTCAACGATATAGGCAATGCTCGGCTTGACGCCCAAGGGAAGCATTTCCTTGGGGACGGTCTTGGTGACGGGTAAAAAGCGGGTGCCGTACCCCGCAGCAACGATGATTCCTTTCATGGCTGGATTCTACAGTCAGGCATCGTTTTGGGCAAGCTTGGGCTTGTCCTGGTCCCCAGCGGCGCACCAGCGGTTCTTGCCTTGATTCTTGGCCCTGTACATCTCCGCGTCGGCACTGCGAAGGGTGGAAGAAAATTCCTCCTGGGTGGAAGCTTGCTCGCCTGTGCAGCTGGCGATCCCCATGGAAATGGTAAATCTCAGGTCTGAGTTGATTTCGGAATCCCCGCCACCGTTTCGCTGAGCAGCCTGGCCGCTATCCAAGTGGGCATGCTCATCGTCCCTTCCAGCCTGATCCTTTGATACATGCATTGAGAAGGTCTTGGCTTCAGCGATAAGACGCTCGGCTAGGAAGCAGGCAATCTTCAGGGAGCAGGAACGCAGAATGATCAAAAATTCGTCTCCACCGGTTCGCACAACGTAATCGTAGGATCTGATATTTCGTGACGCCATGAGGACGAGCTCTTTCAATACCAAGTCGCCGGTTTCATGGCCGTAGCGATCGTTGATTCTCTTAAAGTCATCAATGTCGAATACCAAGAGCGAATAGGGTTTGCTGAGATTTTCCGCGATGAGCGGTAGGAGCTTCCTGTTGTAACAGCCGGTCAGCTCGTCGTGCAGGACTTCTTCACGGAAGGCCGCCGTCCTGCTTCGTTCCAAGGCCAGGTCCCTGTATTGCTTAAGCGAATCGCTCACGACAAAGGCGCAGGAACTCAATGCAAGAACGATAAAACCGTAGTGGGAAATGAGTATAAAACCGTCGGGGCGCAGAATGACCATTACCACGATATCCCTGCACGCGCTTAAAAAAACCACAAGTATTCCAAAGAGGAGAGCGGAGAGCTCTCCGGTTTTAGCCGCATGGTCCAGGACCTTGTACAATAGGTACAGAAGAGAGGGGATGAATCCCAGGAAGGTGATGCTGTACAGCCTTTTTATGGCAACAATATCGCCGGGATAGACGATGACGAGCACGAAGCAGGCTAGCTGCAGGGCGGTAAAGGCCTTCGCCGCAAGACTCAAATGCTTGCCCAGAATGCGCAGGTATGCGACGGTAAAGCAGGCGACGCTTAAATGCCGCAGTGACACCACGAGTTTCTTGAAGGCCACAAGGCTCATAGGCAGTCGTTCTATATAGACGAAATCGGTGAGAAAGAGGCTCACCGCCAGTCCGGCCAGGCCAAGAAGCAGATTGGCAGAGCGACTTTTTTCGGTAAAAAAGCCCATGCTCAGCACGATGAGCGACACTATCAGGATGCAACCGATGGAAAGCCAAATTGAATAATTGGTAAAAAAGTCGAGCAGGAAGAGTCTCGCGGAATTAGTGTCGGCATCCACCACATAGGGGTGAGCGACGATGCCTGCTTCATAGGTTCCCTGTATGCGGACCTCCAGGGAATGCTCGCCCGAAACCGTATAATCCGGAAGACAGAACTGGTGTATCGAATTCCAGATGCTGGACTGGCCTAAGACTGGATCTCCCCTTGTCCCCAGTTTCTCTCCGTCGAAAAACAGCTCCAGAGAACTGCCTGAAATCTGGGGAAAGACCAGTACCTTTCTCACCGCGCTTTTCTTCTCATCAGGTAGAATTAGACGAAGCACAAAACTATACTCACCACTAAGAAAATTGGGATCTCCGCCAGAAGAAAGGAGAACAGGGAGACTTTCCTGGCCGAGCAAAGCCCCGTCCCTGAAAACACTCACCTCGGGTTCGACGAGCAGAGCGTCTTTAGGCGGTTTGTAGGCGAGTATGAAGACTTCCAAAGCGGCGAATACTGCCAGGAGCAGAACGACATAGAGAATAATTTTACGCTTTCTGACCGAGCCGGCGCAGCTGTGGTCCAGAAACTCCAAATTCATACCTGTTCTATTCCCTTGGGGAAATGCTTTGCCGCAAGTTCGCCCAAGCCCAAGCGCTCAATGGTCTGGGCCTCTGGCATCCCGCTCCTTTCATTCCAGCCCATGGCCTTCCAATGCAATCCTACTTTTTCAACCAAGGGAAAGCTTTTTCCCTTAAGCGGCCCGTCCTTCAGCAAAGGCTCCCCGTATACCTCTTTCTGCAGCTGGAACTCGCTAAAACTCCCTTTTGCCACGTCGACAAAGAGAATCTTGCCCATGCAGCCGAACATAAAGGCTCCTTAACGTTAAATCGCCGAATGCCTGAAAATCCCCGGGCTACCTTGCCCTTTGGTTCAAGAAATCCTGTCTTGGGGGTGTAAAAACATCCAGAAGCCTTCCTTTGGCACGGCAATACACACCGTGGTTTTTGCCTCCGGGAATCAGCACACTGTCACCTGTCTTAATAGTTCGACTTTCATTCTCGATGAAAAAATCGAATTCGCCCTCCAGGCAGTAGGAAAGCTGCTCATGGGGGTGGGCATGCGCTGTCCCTTTGGCGCCGGATTCGAAACATACTTCCACCATCATGGTCTTTTCGCCATAAGCCTTGATCATTCGGGTTACCGCACCCGCCTCGATTATATCCACCTTCCCTTCTTTTTCAGGGAAAAATAATTTTTCCATACCAATCCTCCGATCGTAGATGATCTAGTTGACTATATCATAAATTTTCGTCACCATACAGGAAACTTTGAAGAAAGGAGCCAAAGCAGTGAGTGTAACCATGAATTATCAGTCTTATCGTGCACGCGAAGCTGCTTGAGGCTTAAGCGAAAGAAAGCTCACCCCTCTTTCCTGTTCCCTCACCTCAAGCGCCCAGCATTTATGGGATATTGCGCGCGTAACGCAATCATCGTACCGTAACAATTACGGGACAAAAGCCGCACATTGTGCCGGAGCGTACTATTATGGGCTTTAACGCCAGCCGTGGAGGAGGTTTCCTCCACATGATCCGCCGCAGGACGGAAGGATTGTTCGGCGTGTATCGGGGACTTCCTAAGCCCCTCTACACTCTTTTTTTAGTCACCGTTGTCAATTCGGTGGGAATATTCGTATTCCCCTTCATGACTCTCTATCTCACCGGCAGGCTGAACATGAGCCAGAGCGCAGCCGGCACGTTCATGTTCATCATTTCGATGGTGTACATTCCCGCTGGTTTCATCGGCGGCAAGTTGGCCGATAGACTCGGCCGCAAGAAAATCATGGTAGTCGCGCAGCTTATCTCGGCTGCAATGTACATACCCTGCGGTTTCGCTGTATTTGCCGAATACGTACCGGCATTGATTCTTCTCAGCGTATTCTTCGACGGCATAACCGATCCGGCGAGAAGCGCCATGATGACCGATCTCACCACGCCCGAAAACAGGAGAACCGCATTCTCACTCACCTATCTAGGGCACAACCTGGGCTTCGCGGTGGGATCGCTCATCGCGGGTTTCCTCTTTGAACACTCAACTTCCTGGCTGTTTTGGGGCAACGCGATTGCCATATTCGCAGCCACCTACATCGTTGCGCTAAAGGTTCCGGAGACCAAGCCGACCCAGCAGCAGATCGATGCCACAATTGGATCTGGCAGCACCGAGGAGGCGTATAAGGGAAACTTGCTGCAAGCGCTGTCCTCCAGGCCTTTCCTTATCATCTTCACCATGGTTACGACCTGGTACGGCTTTGTGTACGCCCAGCACCGCTTCGCCCTGCCTCTGCAGGCAAAAGAATTCTTCGGCCTTTCCGGGGCGGCAATATTCGGCACCTGCATGACGCTCAACGCAGCGCTGGTCATTTTCCTTTCGACGCCGGTGATGGCGCTGACACGAAAGTGGAAGCCCATCAACGCCGTCGCGCTGGCGGGGGTGTTTTACGCCATTGGCTTCGGAATGATCGGCGTATCCAGGAATCTGTGGCTTCTCTATCTCTCCACCATCCTCTGGACCCTGGGAGAGATCGTGAACGCCACCAACGAGGGCGCCTATGTGGCCAACCATACGCCCATATCGCACCGAGGCCGCTTCAACGCCGTGCTGCCGGTCATCGGCGGCATAGGCTGGACCATAAGTCCGCCGGTGATCGGAAGCCTAACGGATAGGATTGGCCTCGACTCTATCTGGCCCCTTATCGGGGCGATCGCCATGGTAGCCGCTGTTCTAATATGGCTGTTGGGCAAGATAGAAGACAGGGTCGTCGCCAGGACTGAAAAAGTAATGGAAAAAATGGAATAATCGTTGTATACTATTTCAGGTGGCCGGGGCTATCAAGCTCCGGCTGCTGCATGTAGGCCGATCGGCTGCGGATGGGCGCGCCTCGTACAGACGATGCCGAGATTTAGAGCCTGGCTTCTACCCTGTGAAGGGTCGCAAGGCTACGGAGGTAAAAAAGTGCTTTTTATGGGCGATACTGGGATTGAACCAGTGACTTCTACCGTGTGAAGG
>DFYR01000075.1:0-850 GCA_002383375.1 Spirochaetaceae bacterium UBA4077 | reverse complement strand
TTGCTCGCTTGTTTAAGGTATCGCAACGTTGCGCTCGCGCTTGCCTGCCTGGTCGCCGGAGCACTTCGGGCGCCCGTCGACAGTGAGGCATCCTACCAAAGCCCATTGAGGCTGTCAAGAAGCGGCCTATGGAGAAACGATGCGACAGGAAGATCCGGCGATTCAGCAAAGCTATGTTCAGCCTCCTAAATCAAGGATAAAGGCTTCCCGCCAGGAAATATCCATAGAGTTCACCCGTAAGTCGATCCACCTCCTCATCGCCTTCGTTCCACTCCTGCTCTCTCTGTCCAAGGAATTGACGGTTCTGCTCCTCTCCGGGGGAACCCTCGCCTACAGTATATTCGAAACCCTAAGGATGAGAGGATATTCAATTCCAGTAATCTCGGCCTTGACAGCCCGGGCTGCCCGTCTGCGCGACAACGGTCGCTTTGTGACAGGTCCGGTGACCCTGGGCCTGGGTGCTTTGCTGGCAGTGCTTATTTTTCCCCAAAGACNNCGCGGGCATCGCCATTTATATTCTCGCCTTTGCCGACGGACTTTCGAGCTTGGTAGGCAAGACCATTGGAAGGATAGGGCTGCCCTTCACCCAGGGCAAATCCCTGGAAGGAAGCATAACCTGCTTTATCTGCTCTTTCATCCCCAGCTATCTGGTCAGCGACAGGGCTGGAGCCTCACTCCTCATCGCCCTCGTCTCCACGCTGGTGGAAGCGACGCCTGCCAAGGATTGGGATAATATACTCCTGCCCTTGGCTGCGGGCACGACCGCTCTTATTCTGGGAATCTAACGCAATCGTAGAGCGCTGAAACTGTTTTGTTTACATGAAGACATAATCGTCAACCTCACAGCGAG
>DFYR01000028.1:278-16436 GCA_002383375.1 Spirochaetaceae bacterium UBA4077 | reverse complement strand
TCCGTTTCATAACACCATCTATTCAGCATCTAAAAGAGAGAGACTTTTGCAAGAGCCTCTACTGATTGTTTTTGATCTTGATTTGAGGTCTCAGTATAGAATGCATCTGGTAACTAGCTCTTATATAGTTACCTGAATTCCCAGAAATTTATACCAATGCTGGGACTACGACACCTAGCGCAGCAAATAATGCTTTTTGCTTTTTAGTCACTTCGTCACACTGCACTCTGTGACCAGGGTGCCCGAAGCATTCAATACTATCCAAGTCATCCAAAAGATCTTGCATCGTCATGGTTTTATAAAGCTTTTGATCGCTCATCGCCTTACTGATATATGAAAGGTATATAAGCGCAAGAAACTGAATAAAGAGCTTGCCTTCAAGGTTTTGCTCCGACGAAACTGAGGTTCGTCGCATATTGAGCCGTTCTTTCAAATTATGAAATGCCTTCTCAGCAAGGTCCTTTAACCTATAGATTACCAGGGCTTCGATGGGATCTTTGATATCATTGGACATAAGCGCAAAATAGCCATAGTTTTTCTCAACTTCGGTAATTGCGTCCTGTTTTGGGGTAATTGATATCCCGCGTACCGGGGTCGTGCTTATATCGTAATACTTCTGGTATAAAGGTTCATGCTCCTGGATTCGCCGTTTGGTAGTGATTTCTTCTTCAAGCGTATCAAGTAGTTTATTAAAGACGATTTTGTCATCGACTGCCCGTTGGTCATCAAAGTACAGGTGAAGGTACACCCTCCGCGTTCCGGTTTCTATCGTTCCCAATCGAGGCTTTTTGGCTTTATAGGACCATTCGATGGTTTTGCTGTAGTAGTTGATTCCATAATCAGAACTATAACAAGCCCTCGTCTTCATCGAATCACGAACGTTATCGAGGGTGGTTTTAACAAACGAAAGCGAATGCTTAATGCCGATCAGAAACTTGTAATGCTTTTCAAATAAGGCATTTATATTGCTTTCGCTGTAGAACCCCCGATCCATGACAAGTTTAACCTTGTCAATTTCAAGAAAGGAAAGATCTCGAATAAGATGCTGTATGGTCGAGACATCAGTAATGTTGCCTGCGAGCTTTCTATAATACACAGGCAATCGTGACGATTGCCCAAACAAAATGGCAAGATTGATTTGTGGAAGCGGTTGGTGATCTTTATTCCTTCCGTAACGTGCCTGCTTGATAAGCTCAGAATAGGACGATACAGAGGTTGTGTCATAGGCCAAATATTTTTCTTCAAGCCTCCTTTTTGCCTGCAGCAGGAAGAATTTTTGTTTAGCATCTTCTGTTATGAGCCCAAAAAGATCGCTCGAGCGTTGAGACGCAATCGATGCTCCATAGGGATGGCGATGGTTTTGAGCCCACCGAGGGAAACGGCTTAAGGGATTCTTGTCTTCTAAAATAAGGTAATAGGCAATGGAGAGTAACTGTTTCCAGAAATCTGGAAAGCACGATTTTAAATCGGCAGTAATGCCGAGCTTTTCTCCGATCTGATCAAAGAGATACGTTGCTCCAAAAAATTCGCGTGTACTTTGATTGCTTGGAACAGGACCAGGTTTCTTTTCCTTTTCTGCTTTGAGCTCCTGCTCTAAAAGATACTTTTTATTGGGAACAAAGACATTGTCGACCATTTTCCCGATGTAGTGTCGCGCATGTTTTGCATTTTTTGTTGTTGTATCCCAGATTGCTCGATCTTCGTAGACATAGAGGACACCATTAATATTCTGGGTTCTTTGTGGCACACGGTCCTCCTTGCATTGGTATATTATATACCAATGTCTAAGAACCTGTCCACTACTATTTCACTATATTAATTGCTTTTACTTTTCCCTTGGTATAATTTTACGGTAATCCAGGATAGTTATAGTCGAAAAATTTTCTAAAATTTTGGAAGTGAAATTTCTAAAAGCTAGTCTTTTACATTATGACAAGTAGCAATGATATGTCAATCAATATACCTTGAAGAATCGCTTAAAGGAATCAAAAGCCTGAAAGCGGCAAGAAATCTTCATTTGACATCGATACAGTGGTATGGGGGGTCTACCTTATTATTTCAAATTAACAGTTTTAATTAAAATATAACCGGCCATTAGTATAGCAGTAAAACAAGTGACATTATTACTTTTCATTTTTATGACATTTTTTAGTGTTACATTTGGGCATATTGTGAGTGACATTGTATTTAACAAGGTTAATAATACCCAATAAATACAACTATTAATAAACATTTACAGAGTCTAATAAAAGTATCAAAATACTGCCTCCTAAGCAGCAGGTCGCCCGTTCGAATCGGGCCTGGGCCAATAGTCATCCTAAAATCAGCGCTTTTTATCCACAACAATCTTCGATGCACTAAGGATAGGTCACATTTCAGGCGGACAGAAATTCTCCTTGATCGACCGCATGGACACCCATCGCATTAGGTTGAACTCGCTCCCTGCCTTGTCGTTCGTCCCTGAAGCTCGGGCTCCGCCGAAGGGCTGCTGGCCGACCACGGCTCCCGTTGATTTGTCGTTGATGTAAAAATTGCCCGCAGCTTCGCCCAGGGCAGCGGCGAGTTTTACTATGACTGCTCGGTCGCTGGCGAAGATGGAGCCGGTCAGGGCGAAGGGGCTGGTTGAATCGAGCAGTTCCAGGGTCTGGTCCAGCCTGTCATCTTCATAGACGTAGACGGTAAGAACGGGGCCGAATATTTCTTCTTCCATGAGCCTGCTCTTCGGGTTTGTCGTCTCGATGATGGTGGGCTCGATAAACCAGCCCTTGGAGCTGTCCCAGGATGCTCCGCTGATTATTCGGTATTCCTCCGGCGCGGCCTTGGCGAGTTCGATATAGGACACGATTTTCTTGAAGGCTTTTTCATCGATCACGGCTCCCATGAACACGGAAAAATCACTGGTGTCCCCGAGTCTGATCCCCGAGCAGCGCTTTTTCAGCAGCTGGGCGACCTGGGGCCAGATCGATCGGGGTATGTAAGCCCGGCTCGTGGCGGAGCACTTCTGCCCTTGATACTCGAAGGCTCCACGGAAGAGCGCCTCGGAAAGCGCCTTGATGTTGCAGTCCCTATGGGCGAATACAAAATCCTTGCCGCCTGTCTCCCCCACGATGCGAGGATAGACCTTGTAGGTATTTCTCTTAATATTTTCAGCTATCCTCAGCCACAGAGAGTTGAAGGTGCCTGTCGAGCCGGTAAAATGGACAGCGGCGAAGTGTTTGCTGTCGATGACCGGATCGCCAATCTGGGCGCCGTCACCCGGGATGAAGTTTATAACGCCATCGGGCAGGCCTGCTTCCTTTAAAAGCCGCATGACATAGTAATTCGACAAAACTGCCGTGCTCGCTGGCTTCCATACGGCGACATTGCCCATGATCGCCGGGGCTGTGGGCAGGTTGCCGCCGATAGACGTAAAATTGAAGGGCGTGAGCGCGAACACGAAACCTTCCAGGGGACGGTATTCGACATAGTTCCATACATGTTCGTTGTTGTGCTCGGGCTGGATCGAGTAAATCTTTCTCATGTAATGGACGTTGAATCTGAAAAAATCTATCAGCTCGCAGGCGGAATCGATTTCTGCCTGCATCGCTGTCTTGCTCTGACCAAGCATGGTGGCTGCATTCAACACGGCTCGATAGTTTGTGGAAAGCAGGTCGGCGGCCTTGAGAAAAATCGCGGCCCGGGACTGCCAGGGCATGTTCATCCAGCTTTTACGCGCCGCTATTGCCGCGTCGATCGCGGCGGCCACCGCTTCCTTCGTCGCCTTGTGATAGGTTCCCAATTTCAGACTATGGTTGTGGGGAGAGCGGAGTTCGCCCAGGATTCCGGTTTTCACTTCCTTTCCGCCGATTATCAAGGGTATCTCCAGAGGATTGTCACTCTGCCTCTTCAGTTCCGCTTTGAGTGTTTCCGATTCAGGGCTGCCATTGGCATAGCCGAGGACAGGCTCGTTTTTTGTATACGGGAGCTGGATTACCGCATTGGCCATAGTCACTCCTCTCTCGATTTGATCCTTTTATAAGCATTTTCTCTTGCTTCAGAGCATTCCGCAAGGTCTCAAGCAGCGGAAGAGCCTCTCCTTTGCAGGTTGACCCTTGCTTTCGCCTGCGAGTATGCTGATTGGCGATGAAATTGTGGTTCAAGTATCTAGCCGGCATAGCCTTCGGGGCGCTTCTCTTCTGGGTAAGCCCCCCTTCTCTCTTCGAACCGGGCGCAGCCTTCTTTCATGCAGCAGAAATAGCCATGAAGATCGGTTTTTATATCCTGGAACTCCTGCTGTTGGTCAATCTTCCTCTGGCAGTCGTAAAACTGTATGAAGAAAAACGTTTTTGGGGGCTGACCTTAAAAAGCCTCGTATTCTTTGCCCTGTCGTTATTGGCCGCCACAGTCCTCGGCCTGGCCGCCGCATTGCTTGTTCTGCCTATCAGACTTCCACTTTTATCGGACATAGCAGCCCCTGCAGCCCAAGGAACGGGCAAGGGGCTCTTGGAGTTTTTTCCGGCCAATATCTCCGAGCTGCTATTACGTTCCGGAGAACGGCCGCTACCGGCACTGTTCCTATCGCTTTGCATTGGTCTTGCCATGGCCCATGATCCTATTGCGGCCAAGCCATTTACCAACATTTTGGATTCCTTTTCCCGCATCCTTCACACCATCAACGTATTCATCACCGAAATTGCCGGAGCACTCCTGATTCCCATTTCCGCACGGGCTTTTCACCTGATGGCCAGTACGCTCAAGCAGGGCATTTACGGATCCTTTCTCCTCTACCTTGGCAGCGCCTGCCTGGGACTCCTCTTTATCGTACTCCCCCTTGCTCTCTATATACTGGGCGAAAAAAAGAACCCCCTTCCCCTGCTCTACTCCGGCCTGCCCGCAGCCCTGGCAGGCATGAGTTCCGGCAGTCCGCGATTCGCCCTGGGAATTATCATCAGGCAGTCCAGGGAAAACCAGGGAATCAAACGGCGGTATAATGCTGTCTTCCTTCCCAGCGGCTTGTTCGCAGGCCGTATCGGCACCGCTTTCATCGCGGCCTTTTCTTTTATTGCAGTGCTCTCGTCCTATTCACAGCTGACGATTTCTATTCCCAGGCTACTGCTTATCGCCGTTCTCATTCCCATGGCTACCCTCGCAGCCTCATCTTCCTTGAGCAGCGGTCCCATCGGGGTTATTACCCTAGCCTGCGGTCTGTTCGGTAGAGGATTTGAAAACGGCTACCTCATCATTGTCCCTGTCGCCTTCGTGCTCTCTATGATGGCGGGCTTTCTGGATGCGCTGTGGATCGGCACCGCCCAGTCCCTGGTCGCCCGCGGATCGCTCAGACCCGATTCCAAAGACCCTCGAAACTTTATCTAAGGCTTGACGCCTTAGATCCTGCACTCTACTATCCAGGTATATGGATCTCATGACAGTTTTAAAACCCGAGCTCGTCGCCCTGAATCTTTCAGGGAAAAATAAAGATCAGATTATCGACGAGCTGATCGATGTGGCTATGAGAAGCGGCAAGGTGCGCGACAAGGCCGAAGCCAAGGCTTCGGTACTTGAGCGAGAAGGACGTATGAGCACGGGCATGAAGCACGGTATAGCCATTCCCCATGGCAAAACCCAGGCTGTGTCCGAGCTGGTCGCCTGCGTGGGCGTTTCGGATAAAAAGGTCGATTTCGAAGCCTTGGATCACAAGGGCTGCAGGATCTTCATTATGACCCTGTCACCTCCCGATAAAACCGGCCCGCACCTGCAGTTTCTGGCCGAGGTGAGCATGCTCTTCCGCAGCGAGGAAAAGCGTCAAGCTATCCTTAAAGCGAAAAGCTCCGAGGAGTTGTTGGCTATCCTTAAGCCCTAGACGTACAAATTCCCTGCGATCAAGCCTTCACTCAAAGTCCAAGGATACAAAATAAACGATAGGCTTAAAAAAGGACTGCCTTTCTGGCAGTCCTTTTTACGCTATCCCGTAGGCCTGGAATTATTCCAGCACGGCGAGGATATCGGACATCTTGACGATGAGGTGTTCGGCGCCGCCGATCTTGATTTGGGTGCCCGCGTACTTGTCGTACATGACTTCATCGCCCGCCTTGACCTTGATCACATCCTTGTCGGTTCCCACAGCGACGACCACCCCAGTCTGGGTTTTTTCCTGGGCAGTCTGCGGAATGATAATGCCACCCGCAGTCTTGGTCTCGCTTTCCTTGATCTTGATCAGAACGCGATCTCCCAAGGGTTTGACGTTCATACCTTATCCTCCTGAAATGCAATAAAAGTAAAATTGATCATAGGAAATATAGAAAATCTAAGCCCGAGGGTCAAGAGAATCGGATGATGAAGCGGGTTTTTGGCTATGAAAGTTTTATCTATAGCCGGGAGCTGAGGCTTATCAATGTATTGACAGGGACTTCTTCTTTGTGTTGAATAGGGTAGAATGACATTTTAACATATTTTGTCATTTCATAAAGGAGCTGTCTATGTCAGTTATACTGCGCTCCCTCGGGGCAAGCATAGCCTCTGTACGCATGAGTAATGAAGAAATCGCCGAACGTTTGGACACTACGGATGAATGGATACGTTCCCATACGGGTATAGGAGCTCGGCACTTCGCCTCTAAGGGGGTCATAACCAGCGACATGGCCACCGAGGCGGCTGTAAAAGCCTTGACCAAAGCGGGGATAGGCCCGAAGGAACTCGATCTCATCGTGCTGGCCACCGCCACCCCCGATTACTTCGGCTTTCCCGCCACCGCCTGCATCGTACAGGAAAAGATCGGCGCCTACGGCGTCCCCGCCTTCGATATAACCGCAGGATGTACGGGCTTTATCTACGCCTTGGACGTGGCGGCATCGATGCTTGAAGCCCGACATGGGCGCCACGCCCTGGTGATAGGAGCGGATTTAATAAGTCGAATCGCGGATTGGAACGACAGATCCACAGCGGTGCTCTTCGGCGATGGGGCTGGCGCCGCGGTCATCTCTCGGATCGACGAGGCCGGCAGGGGCTGTCTCTCTTTTATTCTAGGCGCGGAAGGGGCTGGGGCGAAGGATCTCTACCTGGAACAGGCGCCCAGGGACGACATCTGGGAGCGAAGCGCTCCGACTGTGCCAATGCTGCGCATGGACGGAAAGAAGGTATACGAATTTGCTGTAAAATCGATCACCGTTTTGATAGAAAGGATCATGCATGCTACAGCATATAGACTCGAGGATTTCGATTGGATTGTTCCCCACCAGGCTAATGCCAGAATCGTCCAGGCTGCGGGTAAGCGTTTCGGGGTGCCGGCAGACAAATTCTATTTGAATATCGAAGAATACGCCAACACTTCGGCGGCCAGCATCCCCCTCGCACTGGCCGAAATGGACGAAAAGAAGCTGCTGAAACCGGGAAATCTCATAATGCTGGTAGGATTCGGCGCGGGCCTCACCTACGGATCGGCAGTCATACGCTGGTAAGCTCGATAGGAGTGATTACATGAAACGAGAAATAGCAGTAACAGGCCTTGGGCTTATAAGCCCCGTAGGCAATGATGTGGAAGGCTTTTGGCAAGCGCTGCTCAGGGGCGAATCGGGAGTGGGACCTGTTAGCCGCTTTGATGCTTCAGCCTTGGAGAGCAGGGTTGCCGCGGAAGTGAAAAATTTCGATCCCTCACTGTGGATGGACAAGCGCGAAGCCCGCAAGATGGCTCTGTTCTCCCAATACGCTGTCGCAGCCTCGGTCCAGGCCTGGAGGGACGCTGGATTTCACGAAGATACGGAAGGGGCGCATAGTCTAGGTTATGAACCGGAGCGAATAGGCATCTGCCTGGGCAACGGCATAGGTGGCCTGGATATTTTCGAGGAATCCCATGCCAAATTGATGGAAGCGGGGCCAGACAGAATGCCGCCCATGACCGTGCCCCTCATGATCTCCAACGAAGCCGCCGGCAATGTCGCTATGAGGCTGAAAATATACGGTCCGGCATTCACTCAGGTTACAGCCTGCGCTTCTGGAACCGATGCCATCGGCCAGGCTATCGACTTGCTGCGAGCAGGACGACTGGACGTAGCAGTCGCCGGCGGCACCGAGGCGGCTATCACCCTCTTCGCCATGTCGGGCTTCGGTAAACTCAAGGCGCTATCCACGGGATACAACGATAGTCCGGCACAAGCCTCCCGGCCCTTCGATGCTGCCAGGGACGGCTTTGTCATCGGCGAGGGCGCCGGTGTATTGATTCTGGAGGACTACGAAAGGGCAAAAGCACGCGGGGCGAGGATCTACGCCCTCGCCGCGGGCTACGGAGCGACCTGCGACGCCTACCATCTCACTGCCCCAGATCCTCAGGCCGTTCAGAGTGCCAGGGCGCTTTCCCTGGCGCTGGATGATGCCGGCCTTAGGCCTGAGGAGATAGGGTACTACAACGCCCACGGCACTTCAACGCCGTTGAATGATCCGACGGAAACCCAGATGGTAAAACGTTGTTTCAAGGATCATGCTAAAAACCTAAAAATCAGCTCAACTAAGAGCATGACGGGACACTGCCTGGGTGCCACTGGAGCGCTGGAGGCTATTGTCTGCATAAAAGCCCTGGATACCGGTTGGCTGCCTCCTACCATCAACCTGGAAAATCCCGATATCGCTAACGGCTGCGACTTGGACTACATCCCCAACAAAGCTGTCCAATTCCAGGCCCAGGCAGCGCTGAGTGCGTCACTTGGCTTCGGGGGGCATAACGGAGCCCTGGCTTTCAGAAAGATCTGACAGGAAGCGCCTTCTTTCAGTTTTAAGCGAGAAGCGATATAGTTGGATAACAGTTAAATACTAACTATTGCCAGGAAAGGATAGAATAGTGGATACGATCGAACAGTACTTACCTCACCGGAGCCCTTTCTTGTTCGTAGATGAAGCCCGAACGGAAGGGCAAATAATCATCGCTTCCAGGCTTTTCAAGATCGAGGAGTTCTTTTTCACCGGGCATTTTCCAAAGCACCCAGTCGTTCCGGGAGTCCTCCTCATCGAAGCCTTGGCGCAGGCAGGAGGCGTGGGCGCCAAGCTCTTGGGCATCAGGTTTAAGGGATTATTTGTCCTCGCCAAGATCCGTTCAGCCAGCTTCAGAAAACCAGTATTTCCCGGCGACAAGCTGGATATGGAAATAGAGATCTGCAAGTCCAGTCCCCTCGTCCTTCACCAGAAGGGAAGCGGCAGGGTAGATGGAGAACTGGCTGTGGAAGCCGAGTGGATAGCCATGTCTTCGGGAGTTGAAGAATGAAAATTACACCTATGATACGGAACAATATCTGCCTCAACGCGCACCCCGCCGGCTGCGCAAGGGACGTGGAAGAGCAGGTAAGGCGGGTTCTCGCGAAGACAGCGAACGCCAGCTCTTCAAAGGTTCTAGCCGCTGGCGACAAGGCTGCGGCAGCTGCCCAGTCTAAGACTCCGCGCCATGCCCTGGTAATAGGCTGTTCTTCGGGGTACGGCCTGGCTTCCAGGATCGTGGCCGCCTTCGGCTACGGGGCTAGCACCTTGGGCATTTCCTTCGAACGGGAACCGTCGGCAACAAAAACCGGCTCCCCCGGCTGGTACGCCAACCGTGCCTTCGACGGGCTCGCCGCCGAGCGAAACCTAGCTGCAAAAAGCTATTCGGTGGACGCCTTTTCCAAGGAAGCCAAGCGCCTGGCTATCGAGGAAGCCAGGGCAGGTGGCTACGCCTATGACCTGGTCATCTATTCACTCGCCTCCCCTGTGAGAGTGGACCCTAAAACGGGAATTATGTACCGCTCGGTCATAAAGCCCATCGGCAAGAGCTATTCCGGCACCACAGCAGATCCCTTCACCGGCAAGCTGGGTCAGGCCAGTGTGGAACCGGCCTCCGTCCAGGAGGTCGTCGAAACGATCAAGGTGATGGGCGGCGAGGATTGGGAGCTATGGATAGACGCATTGGCCGAGGCCGGTGTTTTGGAAGCAGGCGCTTTAAGCGTTGCCTATTCCTACATCGGACCGCCCCTCTCCCACCCCATCTACAAGGATGGGACGATAGGAAAGGCCAAGGAAGACCTGGAGCGGGCGGCGCGAGCGCTCAACGCGCGCCACGCCGGGCTTGGCCTGGGCGCCTATGTTTCGATAAATAAAGCAGTGGTCACCCGATCCAGCGCTGTGATTCCCATTATTCCTCTCTACATCTCGGCGCTCTTCAAGGTGATGAAGGAAGACGGCAGTCACGAAGATTGTCTCGATCAAATGATGCGGCTTTTTTCTGATCGGCTCTATACAGGCACAGGCAGGCCTGTAGCGGTGGATGCCCAAGGCAGGATACGGCTGGATGAGCTGGAGATGAGGGACTCGGTCCAGAACAAGGTGCTCGAACTGATGGGTAGAATCAATCAGGAGACCCTGCCGGAATTGACGGATCTGGATGGCTTCAAGGCTGATTTCCTGCGAGTTCACGGCTTCGGAATTCCCGGGGTGGATTACCAGGTCGATATGGATCCGTTTTCGTGAACATTCTCTATTTAAAGGAGGAGGAACTGGGGATTCCCCTCCACCGAAGCGATGCGCGCTACAAGCATATCACCCGTGTGCTCAAGAAAAAGGAAGGCGATAGTCTGGCGGCGGGCTGCTCGAACGGTAGCCTGGGCAGCGCCACAATAGAAAGACTAGACAAGGATTCAGTTCTTCTTTCCTTTACTCCTGTATCTGAGGCTCCCGCACTGTACCCGGTGAACCTTCTTATGGGTTTCCCACGCCCCATCCAGGCAGGAAGGATCCTGAAAGATCTCACCAGCCTGGGTTTGAGCCGGATCTGGTTTACCCTGAGCGAGCTGGGAGAAAAATCCTATGCCGAGTCCACTTTTTTTCGGACCAGGGATTTCGAAAGCCATCTGATCGAAGGCGCCATGCAAGCTGGCAATCCAAGGCTTCCCCAGGTCGAGTGCTTTTGGAGCCTTTCCCGGGCCTGTGAGGCGATCGATGCCACGCAGCGCGGCGCAACTTTGCATGATGGAGATGCAGCGTTGGGCGCCCTAGACCGGCGCGGGGTTTCAAACCAAAGAGCGATGCCTGGAGAGACAAACAGGCTCGTGTTCCACCCCGGCGAGAAGCTTTCAAAGTTAGCCGATTTTGTGCAACTGGACACTCCTCTCTGGCTGGCCATTGGCAGCGAGCGGGGCTGGACGGATGCGGAGTTGGATGTATTGCGTTCCAGGGGATTTACGGCTTGTTCACTCGGTCAAAGGATCCTCAAGACCGAAACAGCGGCCTTGGCGGCGGCGAGCATCGTACTGGCCAGAATTGGTCTATTGTAAAAAAGCAGCTTCCTCTTTTTGCGGAGTCCTTTATCAACACCTACAATATCTTCAACGCGGTCAACTGAATTGTATTCTCAGCATCGGGCCAAAACCATGGTTGAGCACGTGATCTCGTTATCGAGGCTCTGATACTCGATTTCCTGTTTTTTGATGTACTGCTGGAAGATTTCAGCTTTATCGGGATGGAGGGCAATGAGCTCCAGGCAACGTTGCCTGATTTTATCCATTTCACCTTCATATTCGCCGGGCGGAGAAATTTCTTCACCCTTATATTCTTTTTCCACCCAGAGACCAGCCCTAGCGATCTGCTCGAAGAGCTCCGACTTGCCTAGTGTAACAGGATGAACCCTTCCCTCCTCCATGTAGCCTTCGTCCAGCAGAATTCTTCCATTGTCTTTTAACAATTGTCTGAACGAATTGAGGGCGGCAGCATAACTCTCGAATATTGGGCCGACCGAACCTAAGACTATAAAATCGTAGGCATTTTCCAGAAAGCTCAACTCTCTTATGTCACCGACCATGAAACGGCAATTGGCAATGTTTTTCCTTTTTTTTTCCAGTTCGGCTTCTATTATGAAATCGCCCATCGCGTCTAACCCAAGGCAATCCGAATCGAAGGTTTCGGCAATGGCCATGGTAATGGCAACCTTACCGCAGCCAAGATCCAGAACATGGATTTTCCCCGGGGGTTTCAATTCTCCGATGATTTTTGTAAGCGACGATGTGCGCGAGCCTAACTCGGTAAAATCCTGCAGGATGTAGGGGAGAAAGGGCACCACGTCAGGCGTGTGGCAATCCATGGAGAGAGCGACACTTTCGTTCAATGGTTTCATCACAGTTTCCATCCCAGATCGAGCGCTAAATCGGGAATAATCAATGTTCCGTCCATATGGATATACCTGCCTCCCAGCACGACTCCCAGCACCAGTCCTTTTCCGAGCACCCACTGGTAACCGCCTTTTACGGCAGCGGCAAACCCAGTCAGTTTTGCGTCGAAGGAATAAAAGACTCCAGGCGCCAATCCTATGGTCCAGCCCTTCAGTCCGCCGCCGAAGTGAAGGGACGCGCCAAGTTCAAAAAGGGCCATTAGGTTTTCTTCATTGTTCGCGGCGTTTTTATTGTAAATGAACAGTAATGAGGGATCTATGCTGAAATTTTTAGCGACCAGTATCTGGGATTTCACCGGCAGAACGAGGAATATATTTTTGGGGCTCGTTGAAAGAGCGCTCAACGTTATGGCTTAGAGCTTAAGGATCTCCCGCAAAGCCCTTACGTCGGAATCGAATTTGGCGCAGGCGGCGCGCACTGGCTCGGGGCTGGCCATGTCGACGCCGGCGAGTTTGAGGGCTTCCAGGGGGAAGCGCGCGCCGCCGGATGAGAGGAAGGCGAAGTAATCCTTCCGTTCGCGGTCCCCGCCGGAAAGCAGCCGCTGGGAGAGGGCGATGGCAGCGGCGACGCCGGTGGCGTATTTGTAAACGTAGAAAGCGTTGTAGAAATGGGGGATCCGCAGGCCTTCCAGGTCGGAGATTCTTTCAAGCTTCATCAGGGGACCGAAGTATTTGACCAAAAGCTTTCTGTACTCCGCCCTCAGGGCTTCCAGGGTAAGCGCCTGACCCGATTCGGCCATGGCGTGGGTAGTGGCCTCGAATTCGGCGAACATTGTCTGCCGGAACAGTGTGCCCAGTACCCCGTCGATCCGGGTCGCAAGGAGGGAGGCTCGCTCCTGCTCCGAACCCGAGCGTTTATACAAGTAATCGAAGAGGAGCTGCTCGTTAAAAGTGCTGGCCACTTCGGCTTCGAAAATGCTGTAGTTGTAGCAGAGGAAGGGATTGTTCGCCCTGGAGTGCCAGGAGTGCATGGAATGTCCGCCCTCGTGAGCCATGGTAAACATATCGCTCAGGACATCGTCCTTGTAGTTGAGGAGTATGTAGGGCTTGCCTGAGTAGCTGCCGGCGGAGAAAGCCCCCGAGCGCTTCCCCTTGTTCTCGTACCGATCAACCCAGCCGCCCAGAAGGCCAGCCTTGAGGGTTTTCGTATACTCCTCGCCCAGGGGAGCCAGGGCATCGATGACGATATCCACTGCTTCCTGGTAGGAGTGTCTGCTTTTAGCTTCGGGAACCAGAGGTACATAGACGTCGTAGTGGCGAAGCTCCTTCAAGCCCAGGACCTTTGCCCGCAGTTCATAATAGTTGTGCAACACGGGCAGGTTTTCGTTGACTGTCTTGACTAGATTGTCGTACACCGCCTCGGGAACCTTGTCGGGGAAGAGTGCTTGAGCCCTGGCGCTGGGGTAGTTGCGCACCTGGGCTTGGTACTTGTCGGTCTTGACCGAGCCTGCATAGAGGCTTGCCAGGCTGTGCTTGTGAGCGTCATAGACGCCGTAGAACTTCATGTAGGTACGGCGACGCAGGGTTCTGTCCTTGCTCCGTATGAGAGAGGCGAAGCTGGACTGGCTCAAGGCCTGCATGCCTTCATCTGTCTTCACCCGACCGAAATCGAAGTCGACATTGGTCAGGATACCGAAGGTTTCCTGGGCTACGCGGTTGCTCTCGGCTTGGAGCGCCAGGAGTCTTTCTTCCTTTTCAGTGAGTATGTGCGGCTTGAAGCGCAGGAGCTTGCTCAGAAAGACCTTGTAACCGGCAAAACCGGGGTCCTGGAGGCAGGATTCAACAAAGGCTTCGGGTAGGGCTTGGATGGCTGGCACAAGCCAGGACCAGGCGGCCTGCCCCGCTGTGGCGGCGCCGATGTACCGTGCAAGGCGCCCCCTGGCCTGGCTGTCGCCTTCGTCCTCTGTGGTCCGCAGGTCGGCGTAGTAAGCCAGGCGCTCGTCCAGGACGGAATAAGACTCGTAGAAGCCCAGGAGAGAGGCAAAGGCTTGCTTGGAGTCGGCGAAGCCTTCCCTGGCCTTTTCTATACCCTTTTGAAGGTCGACCAGCTCCTCGAGCCCCTCTTCCCAAGCCTTGTCGGAAGCGAAAAGCGCTGAGAGGTCCCAACGGTCTTCAAGCGGCACCTGGTTTCTAGCGGGTATATCGTGGTTCATGACAACTCCTTCTAAAATGGAGCCCAGAGCTGAAGCAAAGGAGGGAATTCTCGGCGTCTGAAGACAGAGAATCCAGGATCCGGCATATAAACTGTCTTTTTGGCTTCTCTCTAGTGCTGTACTATGGTTTATTGTACTCTTTAGCGGTTTATATCGTCAAAGGCAAGGGGTCGAAATAATGACACAGATCACCGTTTACTATGAATCAGGGGAATCAGCTGTCTTTCCCACGGGGGTACGGGCGCTGGATGTACTAGCCAAGACAGGAAGCCTTGAACAACCCCTGGTAGCTGCCCTGGTGAACAATGAAATTAAGGGTTTGGATGCGAAATTGTCCAGCGACTGCAAGGTTAAGCCTGTACTTTCCAATTCCGCATCCGGAGCCCTTGTCTACCGCCGATCGCTCTGCTTCCTTTTGGCGATAGCCTCCCGCCAGCTCTTTCCCGAACGCAGGTTGATCGCCGGCATGGCTATAGGAGCCGGATTCTATCACTACTATGCCGATGAAAAAATGCTTACCGAGGCAGACACGAAAATCCTAAGCGAACGGATGAAGAGCCTCGTTTCGGACAACATCCCTATCCAGGTCGAAGACTGGCCATGGGAAGCTGCATGCGAGTATTTCAAGAATTCCGGTCAGCTGGATACCCTTGCCCTGGTAGAAAACCTCAACGATCCCCATATACCTCTGAATGAATGCGCGGGCTTCAGGGATCTGCACATTTATCCCATGGTGATGAGTACCGGGATTCTATCGCTCTGGGAGCTCATTCCCTACCACGGCGGCATGCTGCTCCGCTACCCGCGCAGACACAATCCCGATCAGCTGGAAGCCTTCGAAGACGTACCCATACTCTATCAGATTTCCGAAGAGTACAAGGAACGAGGCCGCGTCCTGGGCATAGGTTCGGTGGGCAGGCTCAACAAGCTTTACTCTTCGGGCGGCATAAAAGAGTATATAATGGTAGCCGAAGCCCTCCAGAACAAAAAGATAGCATCCCTCGCCGAGGCTGTGGCGCGAAAGTCGGACAAGGTCAAGGTAGTGCTCATCGCCGGTCCATCTAGCTCTGGCAAGACGACCAGTTCCAAGAAGCTGGCTATCCAGCTTAAAGTGCTTGGTTACGAGCCAATTCCCGTAGAGCTGGACAATTTTTTCATCGATCGCGACAAAACTCCCCTGGACGAGGAGGGCAAGCCTGACTTTGAGTGCCTGCAAGCTCTCGATGTTGCCTATCTCAACGAACTCTTGCTCAGGCTTTTCGATGGGCAGGAAGTGGAAATGCCCATCTATGATTTCAAGGTCGGAAGGCGCCATAGCACAGGTAAAAGGCTAAGGCTTTCGGGGCATGAGGTGCTAATACTCGAGGGAATCCACGGTCTTAACGACGACCTAACTCCGAAAATTCCCCAGGAAAACAAATTCAAGATATATGTATCCGCCCTCACCCAGCTCAACCTGGACGACCACAACAGGGTGAGCACCACCGACTACCGCCTCTTGCGGCGCATGGTGAGGGATTACTATTTCAGGGGTCACAGCGCCCTCACCACCCTTTCCATGTGGCCTTCGGTGCAGCGGGGAGAACGCCGCTACATTTTCCCCTTCCAGAACTCGGCCGACGAAGCCTTCAACTCTGCCCTGGATTATGAGTTGGGCGTGCTCAAGGTTTTTGCCGACCCGCTTCTGGATACTATCAAACCGACGATGCCAGAATATGCAGAGGCGATGCGGATCGAGGCGTTCCTGTACAATTTTGTCCCCATCCCTGCCCAGTATGTGCCCAGGGACTCCATCCTGAGGGAGTTTATCGGGGATTCGGACTTTTCATAGTAAAAAAGGCGGCGGGGGGTCTT
>DFYR01000028.1:0-260 GCA_002383375.1 Spirochaetaceae bacterium UBA4077 | reverse complement strand
GCCAGGGCGAAGTGTCCGGGAAAGACCTCTCTCCAAGAAGGTCCTTCCTTCGAGTACTCGTGCATCGAAGGATCGTAGACGATGAGACGCTTCTGCTTTTCCACGTCGGGATCAGGCATGGGCACCGCCGACAGCAGTGATCTGGTATAGGGATGCAGGGGTCTGGCGAAAAGCTCTTCGGTGGAAGCCATCTCTTTCAGCTCCCCCTGATGTATTACCCCGATCCTGTCGGCAAAGTAGCGGACCACGGTGAGATCGTG
>DFYR01000059.1 GCA_002383375.1 Spirochaetaceae bacterium UBA4077 | reverse complement strand
CCCGGCAGCGAGCCTTGACAGCAGGAGCCTGACGGCGTACTGCTGAACTATGCCCGGGAGGGGTCACTTAAAACTGCCGACCCGGGGTCACTAAAGCTGCCGTTTCACAAGAGATCCGAAGACGTACCCGGGTCGTCGGCAACTTCCCGGACGGCAACTCTGCGCTTATGCTGGTGACCTCCCGATTGCGGTATATCGCTGGTCGCCAATGGGGCACTCGGTGTTATATGAACATGGATCTTTTATTCAAAGGAGAAATCGGCTACCAGATAATCGAGGCATAAATGGGAACTGGGTGAGGGCTCCCCGATAAATGTGCGAAAGATTGTTGACAGTACCGATTCTTCCCATATCCCCTCCGAATCTCGTAACTATATTGCTTACAATACTGCTTACAGTACCGAAAAACAAGTCAGTAATACGGAAAGACGGGGAGAAGTAAAAATCATATTACTATTGTAAATATTGATTAAAATAAAATTGCCTTCGTGGCAGACGGCTAAAAAATCCTTGGAGGTGGGGGGAGTCGAACCCCCGTCCCCGAACGCGCATCGCGCGCCTCTACAGGTTTGTCCGTCCTATTGGGTTGTCAGGACCAGGGGCGCGGGGCGGCGCGCTCCCCTGGTCCTTATTCCGGTATGATGTCCGCCCCGCGCCCCGGACTGCGCGGGATGTGAGCCTTGGTTAGTTGCAGACAATCCCAGCGCTCAAGGCGGCGCCCCGGGTTGTCCGTCGTTCTGACGCTACTTACGCAGCGAGAGCGAGATTGCCGTTGTTGTTGGCAATTAAAGGTTTGCCGAAATCAGGAGCTCGGCGTCTCCACCTGCAACGCGCGACACGGACCGCACGAGTCGAAACCGGTGCACCCCCGTCGTTATAAGCACAATATAGGTAAATCCCGGTCCTCGGTCAATCCTGTACGGATTTTACAAGCGGAACTATGAATGAAGGCTGTCGGCGTTAGTGTCAGCGATCGCCTCGTCGATCACGCCACCGCCCAGGACAAGTCCCTCATCGGAATACAGAACAAAGGATTGGCCGGGGGCTACTGCCCGCTGGGCGAGTTCGAACTGAACGCGTACGCCGTAGTCTAGGCTGGCGTCGCGGCTTTCGCCGAGAGTGCCCTTAACAGAAGGTGGTGCGTGGCTGTCTAGGTCGCTTGGATCCGCAGCGAAGAGGGTGCAAGCCGCGGGCTTATGGTTCTGCCTTATTTTTCCAAGGCCAGCTATGCGGCTTCTCGCCATTGTAGGATCCTGGAAGCGGAAATCACGGGAGATAAGGCCTGAGGAGAAAAGGCCATTGTTGGGACCGACGATGACGCGGTTCATTTTGGCATCCACGCCCAGGACGTAGAGAGGTTCGGGGCCGATGCTAACGCCCAGACCACGACGCTGGCCGATGGTATAGAAGGGGAGACCCCTGTGTTGGCCCAGGACCATGCCCTTGGTATCCACGATGTCGCCGGGTTCGGGCTTGGAGGATTCGAAGAGGGGAGTGTAGTCGCCCCCGGCCACGAAATCCTGGCTTTCGGGTTTTTCGGCCACTTCCAGATCCAAAGCCAGGGCTCGCCTGCGCACTTCTTCCTTGGTGAGTTCGCCGAGAGGAAATAGAATCCGTTCGAGCCGAGAAGATTCGAGGCCGTAGAGGAAGTAACTCTGGTCTTTGCTCGTGTCGACGGCGGTTTTAAGGAAGGTGACGCCGTTTCGGCTTTCTTTGCGAACATAATGGCCGGTGGCGAAGTAGTTGAATTGGATGCCCGCCTCGTGGGCCTTATCCACCAGGAAACCGAATTTGAGTTCCCTATTGCAGATGATGCAGGGGTTGGGAGTTCGCCCCGCCTTGTATTCAGCCCTGAAGTATTCCAGGACCCGGGCTTCGTATTCCTCCGAGAGGTCGATCACCTTGTAGTCTATACCCAGCCGGGCTGCGATCGCCTGACAGGCGGCGATGTCTTCTTCCTCGCCTGGGCCGAAGCAGGCGTGCTTGAGTCCCTCCTGGATCTTGTAGGCGCCCTTCCATATTTTCATGGTAAGGCCGATGACCTTGTAGCCGGATTCCACGAGAATCGCGGCGGCCAGGGCTGAGTCGACGCCGCCCGATAATCCGACGGCGATTGTGCTGCTGCTGTTCATAGCGCCAATCATTATATCAGGCGAGCCTTTCGCTATTCTAGCATTGCCAAAACCGTGAAAAGCGGGTAAAACTATATCCATTCGTCATCATAATATGCCAGTATCGAAGGCCTTCGGACTTCTGGTATGGAAAGGAATGCAATAAATGCAGGATGTATTCATCGGTTTCACATCGATAACGTGGAAAATGCTTCTCATGTACGGTATCGGAGGCATTCTCATCTGGCTCGCCATCAAGAAGGAATACGAGCCAATGCTCCTGCTTCCCATCGGATTTGGTGCCATCCTGGTCAACCTGCCGCTCTCCGTCGTTTGGGAGCATGCAGGCGCGGACGGATTTCTTAAAATCCTGTACGACATGGGTATCGCCACAGAATTATTCCCCCTTCTCATCTTCATCGCGGTAGGCGCCATGATCGATTTCGGGCCGCTTTTCAAAAATCCGCTGATGATATTCTTCGGCGCTGCCGCCCAGTTCGGCATCTTCGCGACGATAATCATCGCCACCCTGGTCGGTTTCGATCTCAAGGAAGCGGCGAGTATCGGCATCATCGGCGCGGCGGATGGGCCCACTTCGATCTTCGTCGCCAACCTCTTCGCGCCTCATCTGCTGGGACCAATCTCGGTGGCGGCTTACTCCTACATGTCCCTCGTCCCTCTCATCCAGCCGCCCGTGATCAGGGCGTTGACGACGAGCCACGAACGGCGCATCCACATGACCTACCACGAATCCAACTCACCCAAGTGGCTAAAGGTGCTTTTCCCCATCCTCGTAACGATGATCTCGGGTATCGTCGCCCCTATCTCGGTACCTCTCATCGGTTCCCTCATGTTCGGCAACCTCATCAGGGAATCGGGCGTGCTGGAACGGCTGTCCCAGACAGCCCAGAACGAGCTTGCCTACCTGGTGACCCTGCTCCTGGGCATCACGATCGGCGCCTCCATGAAGGCCGAAAACTTTCTCACCTGGAAGACGGGCCTTATCATGGGCATGGGTCTAGTGGCTTTTATCTTTGACACCGCAGGCGGTGTCCTCTTCGCGAAGCTCATCAACCTTTTCCTTCCCAAGGGCAAGAAGATCAATCCGATGATTGGCGCATGCGGCATCTCAGCCTTCCCGATGTCGGGCCGTATCATCCAAAAGATGGCGAGCGAAGAGGAGAAAGGCAACATCATCCTGATGCACGCCATCGGCTCCAACGTCTCGGGACAGCTGGGATCCGTCATCGCCGGCGGCATGGTGCTGGCGCTTGTGCCTCTCATCTACGTCGTGGCGAAATTCTAAGGAGAAAAACATGGATAGGATAATCGAATACTTTAAGTCTATGGGTGAGCGTGCGGCGGACGGATCCCTCGTCCACCCCTTCGGGACGACGATACAGGCTCTCGGTGTCACAGCCGGCGGCCTTCTCGGCGTGTTCTTCACCTTGGGTGTTTTTTTCCTGCTTATACAGATCGCAAACAAGATCAGCAAGAAATCGGAGTGAAGATTCCCGCCTGACCGATAAATCGGAAAAAGCTATGTTCAGGATATGAAAAAGGCGCCGTGAGGCGCCTTTTTTGTCGGTTTGACACCAGGGCACCCGATCCCGTATGCTCTGGCGCCAGATGCCTGAGCGAGCCTCAGGCGTTCTTGACCGCTCTGGCCAGTTCCTTGCCCCGCTCATACAGAAGATCCAGCGTTTCCTCGTCGGCGGCGCCCGCCCATTCGACGGCTTCCAGGGAATTCCACTTGAGGGGCGCTATCTTGTTCTCGTATTCCTTGCGGGCGCCGCCCACCCAACCGAAGCTGCCAATGCGCAGCACCTTGCGGTACCACACATGCTTGCGCTCGAAAATATCCACCACGTAGGCCATGGGAGGAAACATCTTGTACTCGTAGGTGGGCATGGCGATCACCAGGCCTTCGCTCTTGTAGGCGTCGGAGAGCACCCAAGAAACGTCCTCGTTGGGGACCCGGTGGATAGTGTAGGGGACCCCTTCTTCTTCGATGCCTTCGATGACCGCCGCCAGGCCTTTTTCTGTGTTGCCGTACATGGAACCCCAGACGATGGCGATTTCTTTTTCCCGAGGACCTTCAAGATACCCGGCATACCTGAGGTAGCGCTCGATGATTTCGCCTGGGTTCTGGCGCCAGACCATGCCGTGGCTAGGGGCCACTACCTGGATGTCCAAGCTGGAGACCTTGTCGATAGCTCGTTTAACGAAGAGGCCGAAACTGGCCACGATGTTGGCGTAGTAGCGCAGTGACTCGGACTCGAAGAAGCTGTGTTCCTCGTCGCTGAACTGGTCGTCGAAAACCCGGTCGCCCAGGGCGCCAAAGGAGCCGAAGGCGTCGCAGGAGAAGAGCACGCCTCCATCCGCTGCCCAGGTCATCATGGTCTCCGGCCAGTGCACGTTAGGGGCTTCGAAGAAGTCCAGGGCGAAGCCGTTGCCCAGCTCCAGCCTGTCGCCGGTCTTTACAACCCGCAGGCCGTCTTCGATCTTATAGAAACTTCTAACCAGATCGATTCCCTTGGCCGTGGAAATTATTTCAGCAGTAGGGTTTATTGCCCTGAATTCGTTGAGCCAGCCCGTGTGATCGGGCTCCAGGTGATTGAGGATGAGGTAGTCCACGTCGTCCAATCCCAGGCCAATGGAAGCCAACTGACCCGCCAGTTCGCCGGGAGCACCCACCCAGTCGCGGACCAGATCGATTAAAGCTATTTTTTCCGACTTTACTACGTATGAATTAAGAGACACCCCGTAGGGGATCGGCCATATTCCCTCAAAAAGATCGTCGGACTGGATGTCGGCGTGAAGCGCATAGATCTTGTCGGTAATAGGGTGGATTTTCATAGTTGTTTCCTTTCTGAGGATGATCGTGGAGCACGAGTGTTCCGCTCACACTTCAATTAAAGCATTCCTTTGATAAAAGGACAACTGGCGTTCTTGGACGAACTCCCCTCGGAACGCTCTCAACAAGGCCGCCCCATGACTAGCCTAGAAGGATCCGCTCACATTCATGCCCAGGCTCAATGAAACAAGGTTCCCTCCGGCGATGTAGGAGTACTCGCCATCCTCCGGTCCGAAAAAGAACGTAGGACTTAGTGCCAGTGAGAGGTTGTCGCTGAGGCTGTACGAGAGGGTAGGCTTGGCGAGTCCGGACCAGTCCGAAAGGTTAGCAACGACGACGACTGAAACTGAGAGGTTTTCGGTAAATAGCTCGCCCTTGGAAAGGCTTACGGCCGCGTAGTGGAGGCCGGAATTGAGAACGAGTCCTTTTAAGGCAGCAGCTGCAAGCTTGCCGGGATCTGTGTCCGCTCCTCCGAGGGCGGCGATCGCAGTTCTTGACTGGCTAATCAAGGATTCCCGCGTACTGTCCCCATACCCTTCGCCATTGAAGAAATACTGTCCAAGGGCGTTGAAATTGTTATTTGAATTACTGTACCTGAAGCCCGCGCTTGCTGAGAAATAATAATTTCCTCTGTGATCGCTGGGTGTTGACAATGTCTGGGATGGCCACACCTGTGTCACAAAGGTCTTCGCGCTTCCCCTGGAAACCATAGCCTCGCCGAATACGTCGAAGTCGCCCAGGGGGCCGGTGAGGGTGAGCATGGCCCGCTCAGCGGTATCGTAGCGATAATAGGCTCCCAGGCCGAGCTCGTAGCCGCCGAGGAGGAATTCTGCTTTAGAGGCCAGGGCAGTCGTTTCGTACTTAATGTCATCACTGTTTAAAATAGTATAAAAGTAAAAGTTGTTTTGAGTGCCGAGAATAGGCAGATGAGCTCTGAAACTTATAGGTCCCTCTCGTTGGGCTTCTGCGTCCAGGATGTTGATGGACTCCAGGTTGATTACGTCGGCTGGACTCCAGAAGTAACCGACGCCCCATTTTACCGTGCTCTTGCCAAAGCGGAAAAAGATCTTGTCGTCGAGGTTGAAGTCGGAAAAGAGTTCGAAAATTCTTATGTTGGGTACATTTATTGCCGCCGCTGTCGGATCATCGGCCTTTGCTGCAAAAGAAAAAGGCAAGCCGGCTTTTACCGATCCGTAAGCCCTGAAATCCTCGCTGGGACGGGCATCGAAGTAGAGCATAGATGCCAAAGAGAGTGAGAGGTCTTTTCCTTCAGGATCGAAAAAGCTCGTTCCTCCGGTCCAGAGATCTTCCCAGGTAAAGGCGCTGTCTAAGGATCCGCTGAAGGAGCCGCCGATTCTGGTTCCTTGGCTGGTGAGCAGCGAGGCCAGGGGGTCGGCGTTCGGAGCCCCGCCCTCTTGTCCAGAGGGAATCTCCTCGACCATTTCATCGCCGAAGAGGGAGTCCATGTCGAATTCATCGTCAGCTTCCTGGGCAACTGTAGTCGCCGCAGCAAAGCAGGCCAGGAAGACCAGGGTGAAAAATCGCATTTTCGCTCTGTTCATGCTACCACTCCTTATTATGTCGTCGCCCAGGGGCGCTAGCGGTTGACCTGCTCGATGAATGCCTTGGTAAAGACCTTGTCAGGCAGCTTTTCCACGTTTTGTTCAGCCATGCTGATCTGGCTTTTCTCGCCCTTGTTGATCTCGTCAAGGATCAGGATCTGGGAAGGCAGAAGCTTATTCTCCAGGGAAACGTACTTTGGGTAGAGTGTGGTGCGCATGAGCCTTCCGTTGACCGAAAAGGCTTCTTCCTTGAGGAGCATGGTTCTGTCCTTGCGGATGTGAAGCTTCAAGAGTTCATAGGGCACTTCGTTGTTCCTGGCCTTTAGCTCGAGGATCCAGACGGGGTATTGACCCAGCTTGCCTTCGGCTATGTTCTGGATGACGTAGTCGTCCTTGAGTGAGGAGGCGGTGAAATCGGAGTTCTTGGCCTCGGAATTCTGAAGGTTTTCCTTTATCGAGGAGTGGGAGAATTTGCGGCTGGTGGGATCGTAAAACCAGACGTTATCGTCTTCGCGCAGATAGCCCTGGCCTTTGTTCACTTCGGGCAG
>DFYR01000031.1:24005-24422 GCA_002383375.1 Spirochaetaceae bacterium UBA4077 | reverse complement strand
CCCCGCAGGGACTGCTCGATAATCTCCCTGTCCTCCATGGCGGCTTTTTCGCCCACCTCGGGCTTTCCGCCTGCGCCGAGGCCCTTGGTAAGCTTGGTACCGATGCCCAGCTTGATCTCGGCCTTGGAGCGCTCGAGATCTTGCAGGTCCGTATTGACCGCTATGAACTGGACACTCTTGACGCCCGTAGCGATCATCCTGTTCACCGCGTTGGAACCACCTCCGCCCGCCCCAATTACCTTAATCACGGTCGGGTTAACAACGCCTTCATCGTCGATAATTTCAATTGACATAATAGCCTCCCTCGCCCCGGAAAGGGGCTTAGTCACCGCTTTAGGCGGGCGTTATATAAACTTATCCTTGATCCAACCCAGGACTTTTCCCAAGCTGGAAGCATTTTTCTTTTCCTTGCGCGAG
>DFYR01000031.1:7789-23949 GCA_002383375.1 Spirochaetaceae bacterium UBA4077 | reverse complement strand
GCCATCAGGGAAGCGCCACCTGTGAGCACGACGCCTGCCTTGATCTCCTTATACCAGCCGGCCTTTTCCAGCTTTTCCTTGGCCATGAGGAAGATTTCCTCCATGCGGGGCTGGACAATGGCGCAGAGCTTGCGCCGGGGAATCTCCGTAGGTTCCCTNNGCACGACGATGAGCTCGTCGGCATCCACCGACTCCAACCAGCAGGAGGCCGCCTCCCGCTTCAGCCGCTCCGCCGAGTCCATGAGCACGCTGAGCATGATGGATATGTCGTTGGTGACCTGCATGCCCCCCGCGGGAATGGCGGCTGTATACCAGGGGGCCCCTTCCTTGAAAACCATCAGGTCCGACGTTCCGCCGCCTATATCCAAAAGTAGACATCCTAAATCTCTTTCATCATCGGAAAGCACAGCCCTGGAAGCCGCCAGGCAGCCCAGGATGCGGCGTTCAGGCTTATACCCCGCCCTGTTCACGCACTTGGCCATGTTCTGGCTGGTGGTGACCGAGGTGGTGACAATGTGGACCTCCGATTCCAGGCGGACGCCCATCATGTGCAGCGGATCCCTGATGTCCTTCTGGGTATCCACCGAGTAGACCTGGGGAATGACGTGGAGGATCTCCCTGTCCATGGGGATGGAGACGGCCTTGGCCGCTTCATGCACCCTGGCTATGTCCTCGGCAGTGATCTCCCTGCCCTTCCCGGCCACTGCCACGACTCCCTTTGAGTTGAGGCATTCCACATTCGCCCCGGAGACAGCCATGACGCAGGAGTGAATCTCCCGGCCCGACATGAGCTCGGCGGACTCGATGGCCGCGCTGACCGAGGAAAGCGTAGCCTCGATATTGAGCACCACCCCCCTGCGCAGTCCCGTCGACGGGGCTAGGCCCACGCCGATTATCTCCAGTTGATCTTCTTCGTTAAAATCTCCGACCACAGCCCGGGTCGATGTTGTGCCGATATCAAGACCGACGATAAAGGAATCAGCCAGCTTGTGCCTCCTTGCTTCTGTACACGATGGTACCCGTGCGGAAATCGATCTCTTGGATCTTTTCAGCTCCCTGTCGACCGGCGAGAATATCCAGGACCAGCAAGGCCGATCCCAGGCTCGCACGAGTAAGCCTGGCCGGCATCCGGATAGGGACTGTCTTGCCCGAGGGATAGAGAAGGAGCTCCGCCTCGGATTCGGAGATTTTTTCTATGCGGATTTCCGAAAAGGCTTCCAGGGGCGAAGGACTCATTTCGGACAATTCGGCAATATCTTTCAATAGAGGCTTGAGGTACTCGGGCAGGCTCTGCCCCGGGCTGAAGCGCTCGAAGCGGATTCCCGACAGGACGGGAAGCTTGCCCGGCGAAGCGATGCTGTCCATGTAGGCAAAGGCTACGCCTTCCCTGTCCAGGGCTATGGAGCGGGTTCCCAGTTCCTCGGTTATGAGGACGCAGGCGACTGCCCTGCGCTCCTGGAGCCTGACCATGAGCTTGTCGGGAAAGGCCCGGCCGATATTCACCGAAGCCACCTTGGGATTAGCCAGGACTCTGGCTTCCATGGCGGGGATATCGGCGTTTATGAGGTTGACTTCCTCGCTGAGCGACAGGGCGTCGAGAATCTCCTTCTGGAGGACATTCTGCATGCCCTCGACGCTCACCGCCTTGACCCTGGTTACCTGGGGAAGGGAGGCATAGAGGCCGGCCCCAAGTCCGATGAGCAGTACAAATGCCAGGACGAGCTTGGCGTTTTCGCTCTTGCCCTTCTTCCTAGCCGCCTTTTCCCTGGCCGCAGCCTGCTTGCTTAGGGAAGCGGCTTTCTGGTCATAAAGTTTTTTCGGTTTCTGCCTGAGCTGCTCATTCGTTCTGGCAAGGAACAGAAGGTTGCCGCTTGCCTCATCGCTGGAATGCTTTGCTTTTTCGGATCGCCTAGCCTTGGTTTTTGCCGGGTTTTCAGAGCCATTGTTCCTGCCCACCAGCTTCGATGCAGTACTTCTTGCTGTGCCGGGAAGACCGGTTTCGCGCCGGGCGGTGCTACGCTCCAGAAATGCCCAAGCCTGGGTCCGGGCGCTGCTCGGATCCCACAGGGACTTCCCCGATGCCGGCCTGTCCTTTTCCCGGGCAGACTTGGCGGCAGGAGCCACCTTGACGGACATAGCCTCTCCCAGAGCCTTGGCTTCGCGGAACAGTTCTATTTTCGGCCGGGAGTTGAGCTTTGTCTCACTCATTATCGTTTCCTCCGGAGATCGTTTCTTCATTCAATGGCGTCATGGCTTCAAAGCCTTTGGTCCCGAGGGCGTTCAGAATGACGCCCCCCGCCAGGGCTGTCGAAATAAGAGATGAGCCCCCCGCCGAGAAGAAGGGAAGCGCTATCCCCGTGGCGGGCAGGAATCCGCTGACAACGCCTAAATTGACCAGGAATTGGATGGAGAGAAGCGCGAGCATTCCCAGCGCTAGATACTGAGGGAAGGCATCTTTTTTTCTCGCCTGGCGGACAACAGTGACGACGAGGAAGGTCCAGATGGCAAAAACCGCAGCCACGCCCAGGAGCCCTGTTTCTTCGGCAAAGGCGGCGAAGACAAAATCGGACTGCACCTCGGGAATCGAGCTCAGCTTTCGGGTTCCCAAACCAAAGCCCTTGCCCCAGAAGCCTCCGGACATTATCGCCCGGATGGAATTCTGCACCTGGTAGTTCATTCCATGGGGATCGTAATCGGGGATAATGTAGCCCAGGACCCGGATAAGCCTGTATTCGGAGGAAGTGATCATGAGGATGGCCGCGGGCACTAAAAGTACGAAAACACCCAGAAAAAACCGAAGGGGGACTCCGGCTATCCAAAACACCGAGATGCCCGCCAGCAGCGCTAGCATGGAGGTTGAAAAATCGTCCTGGAGGTAGATAATCGCCGTACCGAGGCTAAGGACCAGGAGTGGAAACACCGCTTCCCAGGCCGATCTGCGGATCAGCTCGCCTTTTTTCGCCATGATGTGGGCGGTATAGACCAGGACAACGGGCTTCCATAGCTCGGATGGCTGGAAATTGGTGATCCCAAGATCGATCCAGCGCCTGGCGCCGTTGATCTCCACGCCCAGGCCGGGGATGAAGGGAAGGAGAAGGGAGAGCAACGATGCCAGGGTGAGGGGGCCGATGAGGGATCTGACCTTATCCAGAGGGATTCTGGAACTCACGATGAAGACAATGATCGCAGGCACGGAGAAGATAGCCTGCCTGAGTGCGAAATAACTGGCTTTCTGGTTCATCCGTATGCCGTAGCCTGAAGAGGCTGACCACATGGCGATAAAACCCATCAGGGTGAGGGTGGCGAAGGAGCCCAGGAATCCCGATAGGGAGTCTTCGCCCCCCTGTCTTTCAGCCGCCGCTCCGTCCAGTATTCGCATCGCCATGGCTATTGGATCTTCAGCGTCGAGAGCGCCAGCAGTGCGAACATGCCGCCCAGTATCCAGAACCGGACGACAACCTTGGTTTCCTTGAGACCTGATAGCTCAAAATGGTGATGGATAGGCGCCATTTTGAACAAGCGCTTCCCCTTTGTCGCCTTGAAATAGAGAACCTGGAGCATCACCGATCCAATTTCCATCACGAATACTCCGCCGATGAGGAGGAGCAGCGCTTCTTTTTTCACGATGAGGGAGAGAACGGCCAGAATCCCGCCCAATGCGAGGGAGCCGGAGTCGCCCATGAAGACCTCGGCGGGATGGGAGTTGAACCAGAGAAAGCCCGTGCAGGCTCCCAGGAGGGCCAGGTTGAACACCGTCAGTTCGCCCGCTCCACGGATGTAGGGGATCCCCAGGTAGGCGGACCAGTCGGCCCGGCCGCTCACGTAGGTGAGGATGGAAAAGGCTAAAAGGGCCATGATGACCAGGCCTGTGGCCAGGCCGTCCAAGCCGTCGGTGATGTTCACCGCGTTAGACCAGGTGGTGACGTAGATCATCGCCAGGGGAATCCAGAAGATGCCCAAATCGAGGATGTGGTTCTTAAAGAAGGGGAGATACAGCTTTGTGGCGTTCTCGCCCCCGGTGAGGTAGAGACCCACCGCCACCACCCCGGACACGAGAAATTGGAATATGAGCTTTTTCCCCGCCGAAAGGCCGTCGGAATTCTTCTTCTTGATTTTAAGCCAATCGTCGGCAGTTCCTATGAGGCTGAAGCCCAAGAGGGCGAAGAGGGCGATCCAGGTGAGGGGGTTGCGGACATCCTGCCAGAGAATCACGGAGACGGCCACGGAGATGACGATAAGAACGCCGCCCATGGTTGGGGTGCCCGATTTAATGAGGTGACTTTCCGGCCCGTCCAGGCGCACCGACTGGCCAAACTTGAGGACTTTTAGCTTCTTGATGACCAGCGGTCCCAGAAGAAAGACTATGAGAAGGGCGCTCACTGCCGCATAGGCGGAACGGAAAGTCAGATAGCGGAAAATGTTGAAGGGGGAAAAGTATTTGACCAGGGGGAGCAATAGTTCACGAAGCATTATGATTCTCCTCGGCGAAACCTGCCTCGACGAGCCTGTCGGCCAGGAGTTCCAGGGCCAAACCCCGGGAAGCCTTTAGCAGGACAAGATCGCCGTCCTGCAGATAGGCGCGTACCTGACGGAATAGTTCGTCCATCGAATTCGTATGGAAAAGAGAATCTCCTGCTGCCGGGCGAAGCGCCTTGGCGGCAAGAAACGAGGCTTCGGCTTCTTCGCCGAAAAAGAAAAGAGCGTCGCCCTTGGACTTGGCGGCCTTTCGGCCCAGGGCTTCGTGGGCGGCTGAGCTTTCGGGACCCAGTTCGCGCATGGAGCCGAGGACGTAGACTCTCCTGGCTTTCGGCTGGACCGAATCGCAGAGGTCGATGGCGGCGTTCATGGAGTCAGGATTGGCGTTGTAACAATCCTTTAGCAGCTCCACCCTGCCGGTAAGCAGCTCCGAGCGGCCGAAGAGCGGCCGCACCGAAGATAGCCCTTTTGCAGTCAGCGCAGGATCGAGACCCAGCTCGAATGCAAGGGTCAGGGCTGCCAGCCCGTTGAGTAAATTGTGACGGCCGGGGAGCGGGAACAGGAAGCGTTGTCCCTGCCAGGCGATCTTCCAGCCCTGTAGCCCCAGACTCTCGGCTTTCTCAAAGCCCTTGCTGCTCTTAAGGCCGAACTGGACGAAGCGCCCGGGAACTCCCTGGGCAAGGAAATCCCTGAAGGGATCCTCATCCCAGACAAAGGCTGTCTGTTTGCCATTAAAGCGGGAAAAAACCATTTTTTTCTCCGCTGCAATGCCTTCCCTGGAGCCAATCATGCCGATGTGGGCACTACCTATGTTGGTCACTACCACCATGTCAGGCTCGTAGATCGCAGCCAGCTCCTCCATCTCTCCTTTCCGGTTCATCCCCATCTCAAACACGCCGAGTGAATGATCTTTATTCAGCTCGAACATGGAAAGCGAAAGCCCTATGTCGGAATTGAGATTACCCTCGTTCATCGCGAGAGCACCGGATGGATAGGATGGTCTCAAGGCCGCGGCTATGCATTCCTTTGTGGTGGTCTTGCCGGAAGACCCTGTGACGCCAATGCGTAGAAGCTGCTGAAGCCGTCGCCTATGCTCCCTTGCCAAGGCCTGAAGTCCGCGCAGGGGAGAGTCGGCGAGAATAAGGCAGGCCCCGGAAGCGGCGGTGGAAGAAAAGGCCCGCAAGGCTTTTTCCTTCTGAGACTCCGCAGCCAAGACGGTCTTTGCGCCCCGAGCCAGGGCTGCCTCGATGTAGTCGTGCCCGTCCGCCCGCTCCCCCGGCAGGGCGATGAAGAGGGAATCGAGGCTAGCCTTTCTCGAATCCACCACCACCGTCCGCACAGGCGCTTCGAGATTTCCCCTGCTGGCTGCGCCGATGATGCCCGCTGCTTCCCCGGCGCTGAAGAGCTGCCTTCCCTGCTCAGTCATTTCCAGCCTCCCCGTTGCGTGGTGGGGCCAGAATGACCCTGAGGATGTCTTCGGGCTGGGCCTTTTTCAGCCCCATGCGCTGAGCCTGGGTTTCGATGCGCTCCCGGCTGGAAAGCTGGGCGATCTCTGCCTCGATGCGGCGGTTTTCCGCCATCCAGGCTGCCTGTTCACGCTCCAGACCGGCAGCCCTGGCAGCCAGGTCCGCGAAACGGCTGGATTGCCAAGCCATGCCCAAAGCGACCAGGCAGGCTCCTATCATCAACAGCCAAAATCTTCCTGTTTTCATAGAGGCGCCTTCAGGACCAGGGACGCGTTCAGTATTCCAGGCGCCTTTTGTGTTCCCGGCGCCCTCAGTGACAATGGCGCTCTCAAAGCCCGCAGTTTTGCTGATCGGGCGGCGGGGTTGGCTTCGCACTCTTCCTGACTGGGTACCAGCGGTGAACGGCAGAGTTCCTCGAATCCCCTGATTTTTCCGTATTCCCTGCAGAAACGCTTGGATATCCGGTCTTCCAGAGAGTGAAAGGCGATGACAACAAGGATTCCGCCGGGTGCGAGCAGGTTAGCGGCCAGGACGAGAGCCCGCTCTTCCCTCTCCAGCTCTCCGTTGACAACGATTCGTATAGCCTGAAAGCTTCTCGTCGCCGGATGGATTCTTCCGTGCCTATAGGCGGGAGGCACAGCCTTGGCGATAAGCGAAGCCAAAAAGGCTGAACTTCGTATAGGGGCGTTTCTTCTGGCTTCCCCTATCGCTCTGGCGATGCGGCGAGAGTACCGCTCCTCGCCGTATTTAAAAATAAGGTCCGCCAGCTTGTCTTCGGGAAGCCTGTTGACGATATCGGCAGCCGTATCTTCCAGCCGGGGCGATAGTCTCATATCCAGACTCTCGTCGGCGGAAAAACTGAAACCCCTTCCCGAACCGAGGTACTGGTGGCTGGAAAGCCCCAGGTCGAAAAGAATGAAGTCGGGCTTGCGAAAGTCCTTAGCCGCTTTAGCGGACTCGCTGAGATCCAATAGCAGCTCGTCGAAAAAGCCTTCTCTCAGCGTGAGCCTGTCGGAAAACGCCGAGAGCCTCCGGGCCGAGCGCTCGAGGGCTTCGGGATCAGCGTCGATGCCGATATAGGAAGCTGCCGGGGAAGCTTCAAGTATAGCCTGGGCATGACCCCCAGCGCCCAGCGTGCAGTCCAGTACCAGAGGTGCGGGGTTTTCGATCCGGACAAAAAAGGAGAGCACTTCCTGCAGCATCACTGGTTTGTGAATGATCGATTCGGTGTTCAGTCCAGAATCCTGCTTCAGCTCCTCCATAGGCATCCCGACGCCTAGAGCGTCAGGCCTCCTAATTCCTCGGCGGCGCTCATGAATTCGCCTTGGTTTTCATCCAGGTATTTCCTGTACTCCTCGGCGTTCCAGATTTCGATGTATTTGGATATTCCCAGAATGACACATTCCCTGGAAAGCCCGGCCCACTCCCGCAGACTCTGGGGGACGGAAATCCTGCCCAGGCGATCAATCTCCACTTCCTGGGCCGGGGCCAGTATTCTGCGTTGGACCAGTCTGGATCGGGCTTGAAAAAGGCTTGTGCTGGCCATGAGCTTCTGCGAGAACTCCTGCCACTGCAGGGGCGGAAAAACCCAGAGGCACTTATCGATCCCCTGGGTGAGCACCAGGTTCAAGCCCGGCAGTTCGCTTCTCATTCGAGCAGGAAGAGAAAGTCTGCCTTTTTCGTCCAGGGTGTTCCTGAACTCACCGGTCAACAGGTTCATGCCACTATTTCCTACTATTTCCCACAATTTACCACTTAGCACCTATTTTACCCCTTAATGGAGGATAGTCAACGAATTGGGGCAAGGAAGAATCGACAGAAATAATATTTTTTCGCAATACCGCTATACGAATGTTTAGATAAAAAGGGGATTTACGGCTATTCGGGGAAAATTAAGAGCTGTATGTTAAAAAATCATATGGAGAAACGAATTGAACCTGCCGAACTAGGCTCAGGTCAACAGCTCGGCCGCCATTCCTGCCAGGGTGTCTGCATCTGCTTTTGGATGCACGAATATCCGTATTCGTCTTAGGCTGGGCACAAGCCTTGCCGCTCCCTCGGCCCCAAACAACCGTGAACAGCTGGAGAATTGACAGAGGCCTTCTTCCGTTTCAACGTCCAGATCGGTTTCGAAGCTTATGGGCTCCGGTATATCGATGAGGACCTCACACTCATTTAGGTCCGCAGCCATGGCTAGCGTGGCTTCAGCCTCCAGGCGCTTGTCCAGATCGTTCAAATCCGTATGAACGCTTGAATTAAGATCGAAGGGGATATCGGCTACAAGGCTGTACAGCCTGCCGGAGAGGGCGTCCAAGGCCGGTTGGAAGACCTCTTTTGGGCCTTCTGCCATGAGCCGGCTAAGTCCGGCGTCGTCCAGACCGTAGAGCTGTTTTGGCAAGAGCATGCCGCCGTTGAGGGCGCCAAGAATCGACTTTTTAACCATGGCAGTGGCGCAACGCACCGAGGAGTGCCAATACACCGCCCTATACATCTGATACTTGGAAAACAGAATCGCTTCAACACTCATTACGCCCCTGGGATCGATATTGAGCTTGCCATCAGTCACATCGATGCGCCGGAGTATAAAATCGGCGTCCTGAATGCCGTATGGCACACCGCAGAAATAGGCGTCCCTGGTGAGGTAGTCGATCTTGTCCGGATCCAGGACCCCCGAGAGTATACGCCTGTACAAGAGGGTTTCTCCGTCGTCCGCGGCAGGCCTGTTCCAGTCGATGATCGCAGCCACCTGTTCAGGATTGGCGCCGCAGTGGACGATCGCGCGGCGAAGCGAATCCTCAAGGAGCATATCGCCTGCTATCGCCTCATGGGCTGCCAGCGGCAGGTCCTTGAGGGAATGGGCGTAGGGATAGTGGCCTAGGTCGTGGCAAAGGGCTGCGGCGAGAAAGGATCTGGCTCCTTCCGGTGTGGCTGAATCCAGCCTTCCCCGATCCGCCAAGGCGAGGAGGAAGCGACGGGCTATGTGGTAAACGCCCAGGCTGTGGGCTCTGCGACTATGAGTCGCACCGGGGTATACCAGTGCTACCGGTCCCAGCTGACGAATCCCATCCAGGACGTCAAAGGCTGGATTTTGGCTTAGGGCTAGAAGTGAATTATCAAAGGCGATGTCGCTCCAGACCGGATCGCGGATTATCTGGTCGAAGCCCCCTAAAAGGGCTTTGTGGATCGTGCTCATGGTCAACCTCGAAGCCGGGATGGTATTGTCCAGCTCCTAGAGTAGCGCCGAGCACTGGCAAAGGGAAGCTCCTTTCTGCTATCGTCAGCCATGCGCTATCTCCATGGGGTGGCCTACCTTGCGGCCCGTGGTTTCCTGCAGCACCTATTGGACGAGCTGCCGGATTACAATCGACTGGACGGAGAGCTGGTGAGCCGCTGGAAAGAAGAACCATCGGGCGGCACGAGCACCGAAACAATACAAGCGCCCCATGCCTACTGGACGCGTACAGTCTGGCTCGAACCCTTTCTGATGGAATTCGATTCCATCTCCAAGGCAGCCAAGGGCATGAGAGCGATGCAGAGGAATTGGGCGCCCTATCCGACTATTTTACAGCGGAGAACTGCTCTCATCGCCGAGGCTCTCCCTCCCCTTCCACTCAAGGCTAAGGCCTTCCCCTTCGGACTGCCCAAAAGCCCTATGGGGGGCTTTACGCTCCTGGGTGAGAATCTTCTGCTGGGCTCGGCGCTCTGCTCCAGCCCTTTCCCCAACGGGGAATTCTCTTTTGTGGAAGACAAGCTGGGCCCTCCATCCCGAGCCTACAGAAAACTCTGGGAAGCCCTTCTGCTAGCCCAAACGCTGCCCAACCCTGGGGATTTCTGCCTGGACGCCGGCGCCAGCCCCGGAGGCTGGACCTGGGCGCTGGCAAAGCTGGGAGCGAAGGTGCTTGCGGTGGACAGAGCTGCCCTGGACCCATCGATACTGGCCATGCCCGGGGTTGAATACCTCCGGCACGACGCCTTTACCCTAAAACCCGCCGAATGCGGAGCGGTGGACTGGCTCTGTTCGGATGTGATCTGCTATCCCAGGGCTCTGTATGAATGGATCTCCCTCTGGCTGGAATCGGGTCTGGCACAAAATTATATATGCACCATCAAGATGCAGGGACCTTCCTTCGACAGGGAAACGACGGAACTCTTCGCCCGGATTCCGGGTTCGAAGGTTCTGCATCTGTGGCATAACCGGCATGAATTGACCTGGATAAATCTCAAATCCTGGAGAGACGCGCCGGAAGCCTGACGGCCTTAGCTCCTCAAACGCTCCTTATTAAAAAGACTTGAGGAAGATAATCTCGGCGCCAGCCCCCAGAAGGGCGACAAGGATAGTGATGATAAGACCTGCGATCAGAACCCCGCCTACGATGGCGAGGACAGACTTTTTCTTGTTCATGCCCAGAACCCAGGCGCCCAGGGTTCCCGTCCAGGCTCCTGTCATCGGGAGTGGAACTGCCACAAAAACAAGAAGACCCCAGTAGCCGTAGCGTTCAACATTGCTATGGACCTTAATCCTGGCTTTTTCAACAAAACGGTCAAAGAAATTTTTATAAAAATCGAGCTTGTATAGAAGCTTATGTATTGTGGAAAGAAAGAGATAGGCCAAAAAAGGCACCAGGGCATTGATGCCCGTTCCGAGAATGGCTGCAGGAATGAGGTCGATTCCGTTCAAGACAGCATAGGGAATGGCACCCCTGAGCTCGGATATGGGAAGGAGGGCTAAAAGGCCCGAATAAAGAATGCTACTATCCATCGTGCCGGAGTATAGCTCATCCGTCATTTCGTAACAATCGCTCTGTATATCGGGCAACCGTAATTTTGAAATTAGCTCGGTCTAGGTGCCAACCCAGTGCCGTTCAAGAAATTCTGCACGAGGAATTTTAGTTTTTCTGCTTCCGGCTTGATCCAGAGGATGCCCGGAAGGGCGCGCAGGAAGGTCATCTGTCGCTTCGCATACTGGAGACTGTGAAGGGCGATCGCATCGGCGATCGTTTGGGGACGTGAGCCTTCCATTTCAAAAAACTCCCTGTACCCTATCGCCTTAAGACCGGGGCTAAAGGCCGTGTAGCCACGGTTGCGAAGCGTCTCGACCTCAGTGGAAAGCCCTTGGTCGAACATTGCCCGGACTCTAAGGCCGATACGCTCCTTAAGCTCATTACGCGAACGCTCCACCCCGACTATCAGGAATTCGTATCCCCGCCTGGGGAGCTTAGAAGGGGCGAAACTGGAGGGAGCCAGCCCCGTGGCTCTCAGAATCTCCACTGCCCTGCTGAGGCGATAGCTGTCCCGTTCATGGATGCGGCGGGCGCTCTCGGGATCCACCGCGAACAGTTCATCCCGTAAGGCCTGAGCGCCGCGGTTTTGCAGATCGGCTGCCACTTCCGCCCGGAGCCTTGGATCCGCCGGGGGAGCAGAGGGAGGGCCGCAGATAAAATTGCGCAGATAAAACCCGGTCCCGCCAGAAACCACAGGAAGCACGCCCCGGGAACTCAAGGCGGCGCACAGCTCATCAGCCCTGGCTGCGAATTCACCGGCCGTATACTGTTCATCGGGATTTTTTATATCGATAAGCTCGTGTGGAAGCCTTGCGCGCAGTTCTGCTCCGGGCTTGGCAGTGCCTATGTCCATGCCCCTATAGGCTTGCATCGAATCGGCGCTGATGACAGCGGCCGACACATAATTCCGCTGGACGCCAGCGCTTAGCGTAGAAAAAAAATGAGGAGCTCCCCGGCCGAACAGTTCGTCGAGAAGCTCCGTCTTGCCCGAAGCGGTCGGGCCGGTGAGGATTACAGCCTTAATTGGATACGAATCGATACTCCACCTGCTTTTCGAAAAGCTGGGAGGCGGAAAGCGAAACTACCTTGCCGTTGTTCTTCTCCACCTCGGGAGTCTTGAGCACCGCCAGCTGGAAAGCCCGCCTGTTTATGGCCACCGCCAGTTCGTAGGAATTTGCGTTATAATTAATTAACTCATGTAAAGGAATGATCATCCTGTCGACTCCTCAATTCTCTCGTCTCGCGGTCCTACAGACCGAGCTCTCCCAGCCGCCTGTCCAGATCGTCAAGAAGGCTGGATGCCTCATATTCCTTGGACAACGCTCCTTTCTGCTCCTTGTCCCTGTGCAATTCATCCAGGCTGAGCAAGGCAGTGACCAGGGAAAGTTTGAGTGGATCCACGATCCTCATCTGGTTAGATACTGTGGAAAGCCTACTCTTCAGCTCTTCCACCAAACCGTGAATGTAATCCGGCTCTTCATCGGTCTTGATTGTAAATGAAACACCCAATATTTCGATGGGTATCACGTGTGTGGGCGCTTTAGGACCCGGCCCTTGAGAAGGGCTTTCAGAAGATATCGAACTCATGCTCGGTTCCGTTCTTTTCGGCAGAGGAAACCCCAGTGCTTCGAAAGGGTTCTTCCTGGGACTTAAGCGCCGACGGGGACAGCTCGGCCGCCTCCACCTTGTCGTCCCCAGGCTGAGAACCATCGGTTCGGGCGGTCTCGGAGAGGGAAATGCCCATAACCAGATCCTCAAAGGCATCCAGCTTATCCAGGGCGTGTGAGAGCCCCTCTTCGATTCTGCTCTGCTCGTGTCTGAGCTGTTCGGCCCTAGCCTCGCACTCGGCGGCCTTGGCTTGGAATTCATCGGCCTTTTGCTCCGCCAGTGCAGCTCGATTGCGCAGTGCTGAATTTTCGGCCTCGGCGTCCTGTGCCTTTTTGTCTAGTGCTGCCGTTCGTTCCTCTACCTGGGCGATTTTTAGTTCGGCGGCGGTTACTTTTTGTTCGGCTTCCCGCAGCCGCTCTTCGCCTTGGGAAGCTTCAACCAGTCGCTGCTCGAGTTCCGCGTTTTCTTTTCTGAGTTTTTCGATGAGAAGAACCGCTTTTTCAACCCGCGCCTCCAGGGCGCGGATCTGCTCGAGACTTACCATAACCTTAAGCCTGGAGGGCCGCTTTCGCCTTTTCGACGATAGCGGTAAAGGCTGCGGGATCGGTGATGGCCAGATCGGCCAGAACCTTCCTGTTCACGGTGACGCCGGCCTTGGCCATGCCCTCGATGAAGCGGCTGTAACTTATATCCTGAGCCCTGCAGGCCGCGTTGATGCGGGCGATCCAGAGGGTCCTGAACACGCCCTTCTTGTCCCTGCGGTCCTTGTAGGCATCGGAAAGCGCCTTGGCTACTGCGTCCTTGGCTACCTTATAGTTGGAATGGCGGCGGCCCCAATAGCCCTTCGCCAGCTTGAGTATCTTTTTGCGGTGATCCTTCCGCCTGGTTCCGTCTACTGCTCTTGACATTCTAATTCTCCTATGAGCCCTGTTCAGCCGTTGGGCAGAAGCTTCTTCTTGATCTCATGAACGGGACCAGCTTCAACGTAGCCCGTCTTCCTCAGATTTCTCTTGCGCTTGGTCGTCTTCTTGGTAAGGATATGGCGAAGGTTCATCTTCTTGTATTTCACCTTGCCGCTGGCGGTGAGGCTGAAGCGCTTGCTGGCGGCTTTCTTCGTCTTCATCTTAGGCATGATCTACCATCCTTCTCGTCGTTTCATAAAGTGGCTGCGGGCTCGGAAGCCTGCACTGCAGCCTGTTTCTTAATAATGGCAACCTTGGGCTGAAGCACCATGGACATGAAGCGTCCCTCCATGAGGGGCAACCGTTCCATAATGTAATAGCCTTCCAGCTTGCCAAGGATCTTTTTAAGGATCTCCTCGCCGATTTCCGTATGCGCCAGCTCCCTTCCTCGGAACCGTATGGTCACCTTGACCTTATTGCCTTGTTCCAGGAAGGACCTGATATGCTCGGACTTAAAATCGAGGTCATGGCCGGCAATCTTGGGCTGCATCCGGATTTCCTTAAGCTCCGTAGCTTTCGTATGCTTCTTGGCGTCCTTGGTCTTCTTTTCCTGCTCGAACTTGAACTTGCCATAGTTTAGAAGCTTGCATACCGGGGGCACCGACTGGGGGGCGACTTCAACCAGATCGAGTCCGACCTCCCGGGCGATCTTGATCGCTTCCAGGGTCGGAATGATGCCACGCTGTTCACCCTTGTCGTCGATAAGCCTTACTTCACGCACGCGGATCTGTTCGTTGATCCGCAAGTCCTTGTCTGCCAACTGACCTCCTATAATGAACCCATGCTCCGTAACGGGGGGCGGAACATGGATCCGCTGGTCCCGGCGACTTCCGCGGTTGATCGGAGTCCTAAGACCGGCGCGTATATTACCATATATTTACAAAACGGGTAAATAGCTGGAAAAGCACTTGAACCCGCCAAAATTGCGGAAACTGCAAAAAACGAAGGTATCGATCGCTCATACCTGGTCAAAAAGGGGCGCTGATCTCCCTTCGAGAGGATCAGGCCTTACCGGCCGAGCCGAGCACCTCCAGATTTTTGTGCATGTACAGTTTTTTCAGCTCATCCCGGGCAGGGCCTAGATACTTTCGGGGATCGAATTCCTCGGGCTTCTCGGCCAGGACTTTTCTGATAAGGGCTGTCATGGCCAGTCTTCCGTCGGAATCGATGTTGATCTTGCAGACCGCGCTGCGGGCAGCCTTGCGAAGCTGATCTTCGGGGATGCCCACCGAGTCTTTGAGCCTTCCGCCGTACTGCTCGATTATGTGCACATAGTCCATGGGCACCGAAGAGGATCCATGGAGGACTATGGGGAAACCGGGTATGCGCCGCTCGATCTCTTCGAGAATGTCGAAGCGTAGGGGAGGAGGAATGAGCACACCCTCAGCGTTGCGGGTGCACTGTTCGGGTCTGAACTTGGTCCTGCCGTGGCTAGTGCCGATGGAGATAGCCAGGGAGTCCACACCTGTCTTCTTGACGAAGTCCTCCACCTCCTCAGGCCTGGTGTAATGGCTGTGCTCGGCCGATACCTCATCCTCCACGCCGGCCAGGACGCCCAACTCACCTTCCACGGACACATAGTCCTTGCGGGAATGGGCATAGTCGCAGACCTTCTTGGTGAGGGCTACGTTTTCATCATAGGGCAGGTGGGAGCCATCGATCATCACCGATGAAAAGCCGTTTTCGATGCAGTCCACGCAGAGCTCATAGCTGTCCCCGTGGTCCAGGTGGAGGACTATGGGGATGGGATAGCCCAGTTCTTTGGCATATTCAACCGCTCCCTTGGCCATGTTACGCAGAAGGGTGGAGTTGGCGTACTTGCGCGCCCCTGAAGAAACCTGGAGGATCACCGGGCTCTTGGTTTCCACACAGGCTTGGATGATCGCCTGCATCTGCTCCATGTTATTAAAGTTATAGGCTGGCAGGGCATAGCCGCCGGCCACAGCCTTGGCGAATAGTTCGACGGTGTTCGAAAGGCCTAATTCCTTGTAACTTGTCATGATTCCTCCGGAAAGCTTCTCTCGATATGATTTTCCTGTTAATCTTAAGAACGGGCAGGCCGGCAGTCAAGCAGGCGAGGCTTGCCGAAAAGGTACAGATGGGGCGCCTAAACAGACACAAGCAAAGGCCTATGTTCGGGTTCGGACTTTTCTTATGCTTCGCATTGTCCTTAGCTTTCACATTCCTCGGATGCAGTGCACATAAGGGTCCTCCAGCGGCTGCAGCCTTGATCGATGAAGCCTTCGGAAGGCTATTCCCCGAAACCGTGTCATTCTTAGCCCATAGCCCCGGGTTGATAGACCTGGGGAAAACGACGCTGGCGATGACAAAGACATCCAAAACAGGGGAAGCAAATTTAATCAGGCCTGAAAGCCTGTCAGCTGTCTCTCGAGAACTGCTCCTGGATTGGCAGACCCAGAATTCCACGCCGAAAGCCCTGATCGCCAGCCCCCTGGCGGCTAGAAAGCTTGTCCAGGGCTTTTTGGACAGGGCTATCAGCGAGAATAAGGCTGAAATGCAGCGGGAGGATTTGACGGAAGGATTAGCCGCCTTATGGATTGCTTCAGCCCTACCCCACCTCGTCATCCCCTTCGGCGATTCCTCCGGCTTGAACGGCCTGAGCTACTGGAGTATCGGCTACGACTATGTCAAAGCCTATGAAACGCTGGGCCGAAAGGCAGCCGATGCTGTCGTCAATACGGCGGGAAAACAATCCGCATTCACGGATATGGCTAAGCCCTATTGCCTCGTACTATTTCAAGAAAACATTTTACGCGGGAAAGAAGCGCTCGAAGCTTTTAAAAACAGCTTTTGCCCTATAGCCGGGGAGGCGGCGCTAAAAATCGAGCTGCTTCCCTCCGGCGAAT
>DFYR01000031.1:0-7608 GCA_002383375.1 Spirochaetaceae bacterium UBA4077 | reverse complement strand
AGGGAAGCAGAAAAAGTCAGTCTTGTCCCGCTTCGGATCCTCGCCGGGAGCAGAATATTTTAAAGCTTCTTGCCTGCACCGCCTCGACAAGATCAGCCAATTCCAATCCTAAGGCCGAAGCGGCATAGCCATAGGTCCTTGTGATATCCAGAGACGAGGAAGGCTTCCCCCTGCGGGGCATGGGATTCATGTAGGGTGAATCGGTTTCAATGAGAAGAACGTCTGCGTTCGCCGCAAGCTTGAGCGCTTCGGAAAGCGCTTCCGCCCTGCGGTAGCTCAGGTTGCCGGCGAAGGACAGAAGGCAGCCGGCGGCAAGAAAGGCTTCAGCCTCTCTGGGACCGTAGCTGAAGCAGTGGATGATCACAGGAGCACTGCCGCCCAGGGCGGAGATGACAGCAAGGGTATCCTCGAAAGCATCCCGGGAGTGGACTATGAGAGGCAGGTTTCGGGCTCGGGCGAGTGCGGCCTGGGCCTCGAAGAGGGCGATCTGTCGGCCGCGCTGGGCCTCCATGTGAAAATAATCCAGGCCGCACTCGCCCAAGGCGCAGCATTCTTCCTGACGTAGATCAGCCTCGAGAAGCTCCAGGGAGGCTTTGGGGTCGGTAAAAGCTTCCTGACCCGGCCAGAGTCCGGCGCTGAACCGGATAAAGTCAAGGCTGCCAAAGCCTTCGCGCCTTTGGGCAAGATCCCCTGGCCTGGTGCCGATGTCCACGATAAAGGGAAACTGGGCTATTGGCTTTCCGGCAGCTTTCATCCCATCCCAGGACGCCTGGAAGACCTCGAAAAGTCTTTCCAGGCCAGCCGGTCCCAGGCGCTCCTGTACGTGGCCCAGGTGTGCATGGGTATCCGTGAGGGCTGTCGGCTGGACCGATTCGAACGGGCGCCCATCGGTCCCCTGTTGTCCTTCCGGTTTATCGCTGCTGGTCATGCTGCACCAGGAACGATAAGCCTTCTCTCTCCTTGCCTACCTTCACCCGGTCTCCTTCGGTCAGCTCGCCTGAGAGTATCGACCTGGAGAGGGGGTTCTCCAGAAGAGACTGGATAGCCCGCTTGAGTGGCCTGGCGCCGAAACGCCTGTCGTAGCCCTCGGAAGCGATAAAGGCTTTAGCCTCCGGAAGAACCTCGATGCTGATATCCCTTTCCTTGAGCCTGGCTGCGAGCTCATCCAGCCTGAGTTCAGCGATGGCACCTATCATAGCCTCCGAGAGCCGATCGAAGAGAACGATCTCGTCTATCCTGTTGAGGAACTCCGGCTTGAAATGCAGCTTGAGCAGGTTGTTGATCTCCGCTCTCACAGCCTCCATGCTCTCGGCCTCCAGGATGAGCTCGGAGCCGATATTGCTGGTCATTATTATAATGGCGTTTCTGAAGTCCACCACCCTCCCCTGCCCGTCGGTAAGCCTGCCGTCGTCCAGGGTCTGCAGAAGGACATTGAAAACTTCGGGGTGGGCTTTCTCCACCTCATCGAAAAGGATTACCGAATAGGGTCTTCTACGCACAGCCTCGGTGAGCTGGCCTCCCTCTTCGTATCCCACGTAACCCGGAGGCGCTCCGATGAGCCTGGATACGGCATGCTTTTCCATGTACTCGCTCATGTCGATGCGGGTCAGAGACTTTTCGTCATTAAAGAGAAATTCGGCCAAAGCCTTGGCCAGTTCCGTCTTGCCCACACCGGTGGGTCCCAGGAAGAGAAAGGAACCCAGGGGTCTTCGGGGGTCAGAAAGCCCCGCTCTGTTTCGCCGTATCGCGTCAGCCACGGCCCTTAGCGCCTTATCCTGGCCGATTACCCTTCGCGCAAGCTGGGCTTCCAGATCGACGTATTTTTTGGATTCGCTGGAGAGCATCTTGGCAACAGGTATACCGGTCCAGGCAGAGACCACCCTGGCGATGTCCTCTTCCGAGACTTCTTCTCGTAGGAGCCTGGACTCGCCCTTTTCGGCCTTCATCTCGGCGGAGAGCCCGTCCAATCGCTTTTGGGCTTCCAGCAGCCTCCCGTATTTGATCTCCGAGGCAGCGGCCAGATTGCCTTCCCTGAGGTGACGCTCCGATTCGAGCTTAAGATCTTCCACGCTCTGCTTGAGCCCGCGTATGTCCTCTATCTTTTTCTTTTCCTTGTCCCAGCGAAGCCTCATGGCATCCCGGCTATCCTTGAGCTCAGCAGCTTCCTCCTCGAGCTTGGAAAGCCGTTCCAGGCTGGAAGCATCGCTTTCCTTTTTAAGCGCCTGGATCTCCATGGTGAGCTGGATCAGCTTGCGCTCTATCACGTCGAGGTCGGTGGGCTGACTTTCAATCTCCATTTTCAGTCGGCTGGCAGCCTCATCCACCAGATCTATGGCCTTGTCGGGCAAAAAACGACTGGTGATATAGCGATCCGAGAGAGTCGCCGCGGCGATGAGGGCATCGTCCCTGATCCTTACGCCATGATGGATTTCATAGCGGTCCTTCAGGCCACGGAGGATGGCTATCGTTGACTCCACCGAGGGGGCGGCGCAATAGACAGGCTGGAAGCGCCGCTCCAGGGCTGCGTCTTTTTCGATATGCTTTCGATATTCGTCCAGGGTCGTGGCCCCTATCGCCCTGAGCTCGCCCCTGGCCAGCGCAGGCTTTAGGAGGTTGGAAGCGTCCATGGAACCCTCGGCTGCTCCAGCCCCAACCAGCGTATGGAGCTCGTCGATAAACAGAATCAGGCTTCCATCGGATTTTTGTATCTCTTCTATGAGGGCTTTGAGCCTTTCTTCGAATTCGCCCCTGAATTTCGCCCCTGCCACCAGGGAGCCCAGATCCAAGGCTAGGAGTCTTTTGCGTTTCAATCCTTCGGGAACGTCACCCGACACTATTCGTCTGGCCAGTCCCTCCACTATCGCTGTCTTGCCTACGCCGGGCTCCCCGATTATCACAGGGTTGTTCTTTGTCCTGCGGGAGAGCACCTGCATCACCCGCCTAATCTCCTCATCCCTGCCGATGACCGGGTCGAGCTTGTCGGCTCTGGCTAAGGCTGTAAGATCCCGAGTATAGCGCTCCAAGATTCGATATTTTTCTTCGGCTTCTTGGTCGCTAGCCCTACGGGAACCTCGTACCGAGACCAAGGCAGACAGAACCCTGTCTTTATTCACACCTTGCGCCTTGAGCAGGGCTGAGGCCGAGCCTTCCACCGCCAGTATGCCCAAAAGAAGGTGCTCGGATGCGACAAAATCATCCTTGAGCGCCGCAGCCTCCGATTCAGCCTTAGCAAGTACCTTGGAAGCGCTGTTGGACAGATAGAGTTGGGCGGCGGCTCCATAGGACTTGGGCAGCTTAGCCACCGATGCCTCAACAGTCTTTAGCAGCGAATCCTTGTCGGCGCCGATGCGGTCCAAAAGCGCAGGCACGACTCCCTCTTCCTGCTGCAGGAGAGCAAGGAGCAGGTGCTCGTTCTCGACACTGGGATTGTCTTTAGTCTGGGCAAGGGCAGATGCCGCCCTGATGGCCTCCTGGGCCTTAAGCGTGAATTTTTCGTAGTTCATAGGATTTCCTTGTGTTTAAAAGATACGAATGAAGACTGCTCCAGGCAAGCTAGCGCGACAGTACGAATGATGTGGGGGAGAAACGATGCGGCTAAATGCTTATCGGCTGCTGTGCGGAAGATAAGGAGGGCCGCCGACTGCGATGCTAGACATCCTTTCCAGCGGACGCAGCATCTGCTATGCTTTTCCCATGGATCAACAATTCAAAGCGGTGGTACTTCACGGTTTTTCAAACGAAGAGGCTTTGGGGGTATTGAGGGCAGTCCGGGCACTGGGTCTGGCAGGAGAACCGCCAGCATTCGCAACGACGACAGTCTCCAATCTCGACTGGAAACTCAGCGAGCTGCTGGAACATCTAGCGGAAGAACATCAGGCCATGATGGGTCGACAGAAAGGAATATAGCCCAGGGTTTCCCGTTTCCAAATCCGCTCCCCTTCCCCGGATACTATCATTCAGGATCGAAATCGGGGATCTTTGCTTTTAAGGCGGCAATAAAATCCTCGCCCTTGGAGCCCTTCCTCAGAGCGACAAAGACGACATTATCCCTTCCCGAGATCGTCCCCAACACATCCTCCATGCCCATGTTGTCGATCGCCAGAGCCATGGAATCCGAATGCCCGGAGAAGGTCCTAACCACCACGACACTTTCGTTCCAGTCTACCGATACATAGCCCCGCATAAAATCCTGGATTGAGTGTTTTTCCGACTCCTTGCGCTCCTCTTCGGAGGGCATGGTGTAGTAGTAGCCGCTATGCCCATCGGCTACCTTCCCTACCTTGAGATACTTGAGGTCTCTGGACAAGGTGGCCTGGGTGACCGAATAGCCGGCCTCGGCGAGCAGCTGGAGCAGAGAATCCTGTGAATCAATACGGTGAGTCTTTATGAGCGACTTGACGACCTTAAGACGCTCGAGTCTTTCTTTCATGGTTTTACGATCTCCGTCGGCTTTGGATAGTTGGCGAATTATTGCATAAATATTAATTTTTCTCAAGGAGTCCCGACTATTTTCCCCGGGGACCCCCCGAGGTCCAAGGATCGAAACACGAGCAGCCCCTATGTCGTACTCAGTCCTCTGCACCCCTGTCTTTTCTCCAGCCCAATCTGGATTGAAGCCTGTGAACGAAAATATCCCAGTTGCTTTTATTCGAGAAAAACTCCGCTGTAGCCCGGTATCCCGAATCGAAAAGCTTGGTGTAGGTTTCGTCACCAGCCTCGATTTCAAACTGAGTCATAGGGACAGCCTGGTCGTCGATAAAAACAGTCCTATCCTTGTCGTTCTCCCTGAAAGGCACAAGCTGGTCCTGCACCTGATTGAGGGTTTCGAAGAGGGCGCCCAAATAATCCACCAGCCCCTTTATCTCCTTGTACTTGAGAGTCTGGGGAGAGTCGTAGAGAAAGAATCCCAAGCTCTCGGTATTCACTCCCTGAGCCATCCTCCGCCCGAATCTGGGATTGTCGAAAAGCTCGATGGGGTAATTCCACATCAGCCCGCCGTCGGCGAAGTACTGCGTTCCCTGAGTGCCGGGATACTCGAAGGGAATGGCTTCGAAGAAGAGAGGGATGGACATGGAAATGCGCACCGCCAAGGCGACCTCCATGTCGGGAGTCGTTTCATAGGAGAAAACCCGGCTTTTCCGGTTCGAAATATCGGTGCCGGTGACGTAGAGGTCCAGGAAAGCCCGTTTATCCCTATGGATCGCCACATCGCGAAAATCTCTGAAGGTATAAGCTTCCTTGGCGGCAGAAAACCTGCCAGCGATGGTCGCACGAAGCCACTGATATAAATAATCGCTGGAATACCAGCCTTTTTCCTGGACAAGACGTATTGAACACTGGAGGTTCTTGAAAAGTCCGTGGGATTGGAGCCTGGCTGAGAGCCGCTTGCCTAGCAGTCCCGCATCCTCGTCCTTGAGGTCTCCCTCGGCGGGTACCTTCCGATAGTCCAGGCTGTCTGCTACGGTCTTAAGCTCGGTGAAGTCCTGGAAATTCAGGGCAAGGACGGCGGCAGTAATAGCGCCCGCTGAGGTGCCCGCCACCCTCTGGACCGATCGCATCAGCCTGTTTTCGTAGAGATACCTGATCGCGCCGACATACGCGGCTCCCCTCACACCACCACCCTTGAAGATGAGGTTTTTATACTGCGGCATATGGGCGACTCTCCTATAAGTCCAGCAAGGCTTGCTGGCAAAAGCGTACAATGAAGCATACAGCCGACGGGTGTTGAACAGGAAGGCCTAAAAACGTTAGCGTAGCCTTATGAGCGATGATGTTGCGCTGCCCGGAGCGCTGGAAAAAAAGGGGCCTTTACCTTTCGCTGCGCCGCCCTACTGGCTCGATCTTGCCTCGGAAGACTATAAAAACTGTTGTCGAGACGAAAAAGGCGTGCCCCTCGATCCCATCCTCGCCCAGGCCCTGCCCTCCCCGGCCGAGCTAATCGATGCTCCCCTGGAGTCTGAAGATCCCCTTCGCGAGGAGGAGCATTCTCCCCTGCCCAGACTCGTACACCAGTATGCCTCACGACTCCTTATCAGGGTGACCGGAACCTGCCCGCTCTACTGTCGGCACTGTTTCCGCCGCAATCTACTGCCTTCGGAACAGGGCTTTATATCTGATGAGGAAATTTTCCTGGTTCAGCAATATGTCCAAAATCACCCCGAACTAAGGGAAGTCCTGATTTCCGGGGGAGATCCTCTAAGCGCTTCCACCGAAAGGCTTGAAGCGCTTTTTGCCAAGCTACGGGAGGCTCGATCCGGCATCTTTTTTCGTCTCTGCACCAGGGCACCGGTGAGCCTGCCCGAGCGTGTGGACGGGAAGCTTGTTTCCATGCTGAAAAAGTACAAACCCCTGCGTATGGTGATCCAGGCCAATCATCCTAAGGAGCTTTCTTCTCTTTTTCTGGAAAAAATCGATATGATTCTCGCCGCGGGTATTCCCGTGCGGAGCCAGACCGTTCTGCTGCGCGGCATCAATGATGATGCTGGTGTTCTTGAAGCACTTTTCGTGGGCTTGAGCCGGGCAGGCGTGGATCCCTATTACCTCTTCCAAGGCGACCTGGCGGCGGGCACGGCGCATTTCCGCGTCCCCCTTTCGCGGGGGCTGACGATCTACGGGGAACTGCGCAAACGACTCTCCGGCTTGGAGATACCGCGCTACGCGGTGGACGCGCCCGACGGTGCCGGTAAGATCTACCTGCCCGAGGGCCTGATCGGCCTCGAAAGTGGTTTCTGGCGTCTCAAGGCACCTGACGGTTCCATCCATTTTTATCCCGAAGAGGCATAAAATAAGGCCCGGGGACGAACCGTGGGGCCTTGTGCATCTATAGCATAGCTCGTCGCCGGTGATGTCCTTGTTGGAGACGCTGTCGGGCGCCGAGAAGACATCGTACCTGTGCCCGTGCTCGATCAGGATCTCGTTGCGGAATCCAGTGTAATTGCTTTCCCATGCCGCGGGCGTCTCGTGCCTGGTTGACCCCAGAGAGCGCCTGGGCCAGGATGTCGCTCTCCAGCGTCATGTCGTGGTTGCCGGGAACGTAGGTCAGCTTAGCTTGATGCCCTTCGCTATAAGAGCGTTGAGTTCGTCAAACAATGGCTGGTTATTTTTCACCACCTGCCGGTAGAATTCGCCCGAATCACTGTAGGGGGGATAGGTCAGCGGAAGGTACCACTCGTCGAGAAAATCGCCCGCGATCACCAGTTCGCCCACGTCTGCCGTATTTTCCAGACGCCGCAGGAATTCGATGAATACGGCTCTATTCTTGAGATTCTCGGAATACTTATCGACGATTCCCAGATGTATGTCGCTGACGAGGACCATCTTGTCTTTTTTCGCTTCGGCGGCAGCCCAGAGCGGTGTCGAACTCAAGGGGGAGCCGCCCGTTGCCGATTGGTCGAGCCCGAAGGCTTGCAGCGCGATCACAGCGACCATCAGGGGAACCAGGAATTTTTTCATTCTTTTACATCCATCGTGTGGACATCTTCGTGGGTACTTTACGCCTACGATGCGCGGGACACATCGATCACCTAAAGCCATCTTTTTATGAGACAGATTGTATCAGAAAATAAGCCGCGCGTACGGGTGCTTTCTTAAAAGGCTCGAATACCTACC
>DFYR01000025.1:1034-12354 GCA_002383375.1 Spirochaetaceae bacterium UBA4077 | reverse complement strand
GTCACCTTGGAGACGAGCCTGCTGGCAGCATAGATCTGGGCACTCTGGATGCCGCAGTCCAGCCCCAAGGCTTCGCCCCTGGTGCGGAGAGCCATGACGATTTCTTCCAGGGAGGCATTGCCTGCCCGCTCGCCGATGCCGTTGACCGTGCATTCGATCTGCTCGGCGCCGGCCAGCGCTGCCGCCAGGCTGTTCGCGACCCCGAGGCCGAGGTCGTTGTGGCAATGTACCGAAATGATCGCCGATTCAATTCCCGGGGTGTTGGCTTTTACATAAGCCACCAGGCGCCCGAATTCCTCGGGCAGGGCGTAGCCCACCGTATCGGGGATGTTGAGTACTCGGGCGCCTGCCTTTATTACTTCGCCGAAAACCTGGCAGAGGAAGTCGGGATCGCTCCGGGAGGCGTCCTCGGCGGAGAATTCCACCTCGTCGCAGTAGGTTTTGGCCAGGCGAACCGCGGCGGCGGCGCGCTCGAGCACCTCCTGGGGGCTCATCTTGAGCTTGTACTCCATGTGGACCGGGGAGGTGGCGATGAAGGTGTGAATGCGCGGGCGCGCCGCCGCTTCCAACGCCCGCCAGCCCGCTTCGATATCGCCCTTGGTCGCCCTGCAGAGCGCCGCGATGCTGCTTTGCTTTACCACCTCGGCCACGGCCTTCACCGAAGCCAGGTCGCCAGGGCTCGCTGCGGGGAAGCCTGCCTCCATGACGTCCACGCCCAAGCGTTCCAGCTGGCGGGCTACCTCGACTTTTTCTCCAATATTCATGCTACAGCGGGGAGCCTGTTCCCCGTCCCGTAAGGTCGTATCGAATATCCGTATCCTGCGGACCATAAAAATCTCCTTAAAACTGAACAAATCGGCGCTTGGAATTCTCCTGCACCCGGGCAAATTCGAGACTGGAAAGGCCTGTCAAGCTTGGTATCGTGTCTTTAATACCGGGCCGCGGCGAAATCCAGCCACCCTCCTGACCTCAGCATGGCTAGTTCGAACCCGCCCAGGGAGAGGGGCGCTTCGAGCGCCCCGGACTCCTTCGATTCGAATCTGAGAACCATCGAGTCCAGGTCCACCCTGAGCTCTGTAACCTGGCCGGAAAAACGCCTGAACAGTTCCGCTATGAAATCGAAAGGCAACTCAGCCGCCAGCATTCCGCAGTTATACATGTTGCGCCTGAAAATCCTGGCGAAGCTCTCGGCGATGACTATCCTGATCCCATTGGCTTCCAGCGCCCAGGGAGCGTGCTCTCTGGAACTCCCGCAGCCGAAATTGGCCCTCGAGACAATTGCGCCTTTTCCTGGCAGGTCCCTGGCACGGTCAAAGCCCGGAGCAACCAGGTCTTCAAGGCAGAACGGAGCCAGGGCTTTCTTGGAATCCTCATTGAGATACTTCGCGGGTATGATTTCGTCGGTGTTGATATCATCCTTATCGAGAAAAAGAACCTTTCCGCCCAGTTGTTTCATGACTCTCCTCCAAGCCTGGCCGCGCATATCCTTCCCTCAAGGGCGGTAGCGGCCGCGGTCGCCGGGCTCATGAGATGGATCATTCCGCCCTTTCCCATGCGGCCGGAAAAATTTCTGTTCGTGGTAGAGGCGCAGACCTCGCCCGATGCCAGAACGCCATTGGACATCCCGAGGCAAGCCCCGCAGGTAGGAGTGGAGACACAGAAACCCGCCTTGATGAAGGTATCGATAATCCCTTCCTCCAAAGCCTTTGTATACACTTCTGTGGTAGCCGGGGCAAGGATGGCCCGAAGATCGGAATGGACCTTCCGTCCCTTACGGACTTCCGGCTTTAGAACTGCCGCGGCAGCCCTGAGGTCTTCTATTCGACCATTGGTGCATGAGCCGATGTAAACCTGATCCACCTTGACTTCCCCCAGTGTTCTGACAGGCTGCACCTTGTCCGGAGAGTATCCGTAGGTAACCAGGGGCTCCAGGCTTGAACAATCGATGGTGATAACGCTGTCGTATTCAGCGTCTTTGTCGCTGGTCCATTGAGAATACTCAGTTAAAGCCTCATCCCTTGTGAAGAATAGAGCCTCACCCCCAGGACCGATAAAAGGCCACAGATATTCAACGGTAGTAGCATCGGGCATGCAGACTCCGCTTGTGCCTCCGGCTTCGACAGCCATATTGCAGAGTGTCATCCTGCCCTCCATGGACAGAGAGTCCACCACAGGGCCAGAATACTCCAGAACATAGTCTGTGCCCCCACCCATGCCCAGGGCGGAAGTCACAGCAAGCGCGACATCCTTGGCGTAAACGCCCGCCGGCAAGCTGCCAGTGAGCTCGATCTTCAGTGTTTTAGGTTTTTTAAAGGCGCAGACGCCTTTGAGAATCGCGATTTCCAGATCGGTGGTTCCCACCCCGGCGGCAAAAGCGCCGAATGCTCCATGGGTACAGGTATGGCTGTCGCCCATTACAAGGGCACAGCCTGGGCGGACAAAGCCTTTCTCCGGGAACAGCGCGTGGCAGACTCCATTGCTCCCGATATCGAAAAAATCGGCAATGCCATGGCGGCGAGCCCAGAGGCGCAAAGCCTTGCCCTGCTCGGCGGTCTTCGAGTCCTTAGCCGGCGACACATGATCTATAACTGCCTTAATTTTTTTAGGATCGAACACCCGGTCCATGCCCCGTTCCTGGAGATCGGCAATGGCAATAGGCGTGGTAATTTCATGACAGAATACCCGGTCCAGTTTCAGGACCCATGTATCGTCGAAGGGCATTTCGACAAGGTGCGAAGCGAAGATTTTTTCCGCTAAGGTCTTTCCCATTCCTTTTTCCTTCCTCAAGGTTTTGCCTGGACATTCCGCTTCGGCGGGGTAATCACCCAAAATACTCGTAGAGTCTTCTCGCCCACATTGACGAGCCTGTGGGGAAAATCCGAGGAAAAACTCGCCGAATCCCCTTTCTCCAGGCCGAAACGCCGGGCTCCTACCTGCAGTTCGGCCTTTCCCTCCACCACGAGGCCTAGCTCAGAGCCTTCATGGCCGTAGTCATCATTACCAGTTGAAGCGCCGGGTTCTATGTCTATCTGGTAAGCCTCAATTCCTTTTTGTGATTCCTGCCCCTGCTCGATCTGGGCAAAGCGTTCATACCGCACACCCGGTTTAGTTAAAACCTGCCGGTCTTCCGCCTTGAGCACCCTAACCGTTCTTTCTCTTCGATAGTCCGAAAAAAGGTATTCCAGATCGATATTCAGGGCGTCCGCTATCGATAGCAGCGTATCGATCGCCGGGGAAACCTTGTTGCGCTCGATCTGGGAGACCAGACTTTCGCTTACTCCAGCCTCCTGCGCTACCTGGCGAAGGGTAAGAGTCTTGCGTTCCCGAACCAGGCGGATTTTTTCTCCTACCCTGTATTTCACCTGCTTACTCCCAAGGCTTAATAAATACTAAAGTTGCTGAAATATAATTTAAGTGCGGGAAGCTGTCAATGCGTTTTGTAATTTGAAGTGCGGCTTATAGTTTAGGGAGGCTTTTAAAAGACCAACGAGTTATAAGAATGGCTCAAACGGCCGGGGATAGGCTCAGGAATCGGTGCCCCGGCGCTTTGCGCTCACCCTCTCCATCCATCCGGGATTAGGCACGATCTGAGGAATGTCAGCCGCCGGATGCTTTCCCACAAAAACCCTGGATCTATAGGTTTGGCCGATTATTTCCGCCGTCAGAACCTCGGAAGGCTTCCCAAAGGCCGCAGCCTTGCCCTCTGCCAGCAGCAGAACCTGATCTGCCACCATGGCTGCCTGATTGAGATCATGCACCGAAAACGCCACCGCCTTGCCCGTCTTGGCCAGGTCCAAAAGGAGTTCCAGGGTTTCCATCTGATGCTCCAGATCGAGGTCCGCAGTCGGTTCGTCCAGCAAAAGGATGTCGGTGTCCTGTACTAAAGCCCGGGCTATGACCACCCGTCGAAACTCGCCACCCGAAAGCTCGGTTACAGGGCGCTTGGATAGAATGGAAATTCCCATAGCCTCCAAAGCCCAAGCTGTCTTTTTCGCCGCCCGGGCCGGATCATGGGAAAACCAGCCCTCGGCGGCGAAGAGCCCGGCCTGGACATAGTCAGAAACTGGCACGGCCCAGGCGGACTGCTCGTTCTGCAATACCCTGGTGATAAGCCTCGCCTTGGCTCGTGCCGGAAGTCTGTGTATATCCAAGCAGTCTCGCTGGGCGCGCACCAGGACTCTTCCTGCCGAAAGTGGCAGTTCTCCGGCCAGGGCGCGAAACAGCGTGGTTTTGCCGGAGCCGTTAGGACCGATTACCGCTAGCACCCTTCCCCGCTGAAGCCCGAAGCTGAGATCCGAAATTACAGGAGCACATCCCGGATAGCCGACACTGAGGGCTTCGGCTTCCAGGGCGAAGGCAGCGGTTTTAGTCTCTAAATCCTGGTCCAGCGAGGTAGGGAAAGGGGATTTTGCTGAAGGGGATTTTGCTTCGGCAGTCCCTGCCTGCGGCGCTTCATCCTTGGCTCGGTTTATTTCTATAAAAGGTTTGTATGGGCTCATACACTCGTGCTCCGTTCGGTTCTGCTCAGCAGGTGCAAAAAGACCGGCGCCCCGATAAAGGCGGTGACGATTCCGACGGGCAGCTCCAGTGGTGCGGCGACGGACCTGGCTAGGGCGTCGGCCGTCATCAGGAGGACGGCGCCGGCAGCCGCCGAAAGGGGAATGAGGCGCCGGTGCAGGGGACCGACGATCAGCCTGGCGAAGTGAGGTCCCAGGAGGCCGACGAATCCGACTACTCCGCCGGCGGCGACTGCAGCTGCGGCTCCAAGGCTCGCGGTGAGCACCGCCAGGCGCCGCAGCAGGGAAACATCCAGTCCTAAGGTGCCTGCGGTCTCCTCCCCGGCGGCGAGTACATCCAAGGGTCTAGCGAGAAAAAGGGCCCCTGCCAGCGAGATGGCAGCGGCCGGCGCGGCGGTGGCTAGGTCTTTCCAGCCCTTGCCCCCGAAGCCTCCCAGCATCCAATAAAACACCGAATGGAGATCCTTGTCGTTGAAGGTAACGATGAGGGCCACCACGGCCGAGACAAAGGAACCCACCGCCGCGCCGGCCAGCAGCAAGGCAGCCGTGGGTGAAATTCTCCGCGAAACCCTGGCGGCCATGTACACTAAAAACGAAGCAGCCAGGGCGCCGACAAAGGAACTAATCTCCACCGCGCCGATAAAGCTCACTCCCGTGGAAAATCCCGCAACAATGGCGATTACAGCGCCTAGCGACGCTCCCGCCGACACGCCCATGGAATAGGGATCTGCCAAGGGATTCCGAAACAGTCCCTGCAGCACAGCTCCAGAAGCTCCGAGTGCGGCGCCGGCCACTGCCGCCAGAAGGCTGCGGGCAAGCCTAAGCTGCCAGACTATCGTCACGCTGATTGGATCGGCCCCCGCTAGCCCAAAGAGTTCTGCCCCCAAGGCCTTAAGCACTTCCAGGGGAGTCAAAGAAACCGAGCCCAGACAGAGGCTAGTCAAAAATGCCAGCACTGCCGCCAAGCCCAGGACTAAAAAACCCCACACTCCCAGCTTTGGCCTTCGAAGTCCTGTCCGGGCAGATTTTTTCATTTAAAAAGCTCCGGATACAAGGCTTTAGCTACAGCCCTCACCCCGTCGGCAACCCTAGGTCCAGGATTGGACACTATTCCTGTAGGAATGACAATTATTCTGCCGTTTTTTACCGCGGGAATGAGATTCCAGCCCGGCCTAGCCCTGAGCGCCTGGAGACTGAGGCTGTCCCCATGATCGTCCGCGCCCATAATCACCTCGGGAGCGCGCTTGATGACTTCCTCGTTGCTCACCATGGGCCAGGAACCGGGCAGATCGGCGAAAATATCCCTGCCGCCGCCCGCTTCCACGATTGCATGCTGGAATGTGGCCGAACCGCAGGTCATGAGGGGTTCGTTATAGACTTCCCAGAAGACGCTTGGCCGCTTTTCCCTGGCGATGGACTCCAAGCGTCGTTCAATCTCTTCGATTTGCCGAAGCATGGTAGTGGCGACAGTATCCGATTCTTTTACTCTTCCCGTAAGTACCCCCAGATTGCGGATGCCCTGGGCGATATCCTCGAAGGAACCCGGATCGTAGGAATAGTGCTGTATCCCGTATGCAGCCAGCCGTTGAGTAAGGGCTGTATGGATGGCACCGGAATCCACCACGAGATCGGGCCGCAGCGATAAGATTTTTTCCAGCGACATGGAGTCTGCCGAAAAGCCGCCGATTTTTTCAACATTCATGGCCTCCGGCGGATAAATGCAGTAGGTAGTCACGCCCACAACCTTAGCCCCGATGGCGAAAAGCAGCTCGGTAGGCCCAGGCCCCAGAGATATCACCCTTGCAGCAGGCTTAGAAAGACTCACTGTCCTCCCCAGGGAGTCGACTGAGACGGGTCCAGTCTGGGCTGAAACCGCCCCAAGCATACAAACCAGGACAAGCGCTATCGTTAGAGTTTTCCTCATAATTTTCCTCCGATTCCAGCCGCTTCGAAGGTAGCCATCGAATTGAGGGCTGCGCAGGCAGCCTTGCAGATTCCCATGGCCAGGGCGGCTCCTGTCCCTTCGCCCAGCCTCATCCCCAAATTAAGAAGAGGCTCGAGGCCCAGCGCCGATAGCATGAGACCGTGGCCATTGTCCGCCGACAGATGGCCGGCTATCATGTAGTCCCTACAGGCTGGCGCGAGGGCAGCCGCCAAAAGCGCCGCCGCGCCAGTGATATAGCCATCGACCACCAGCGGAACCCTATGCGCAGCGGCGGCAAGAATAACCCCCGCCATACCCCCGATTTCGAATCCGCCGACTGCGCTTAACACGGCGACTGGGTCCCTGGCAGCAGGCTTGTGTAGGGCGAGGGCCTTCTCCACCACGGCGATTTTCCGTTCCAAAGCCGCATCGTCCAGTCCCGTTCCCCGGCCAACCAGCTCAGCCGGAGCCTTTCCCGTGAAGACCGAAGCCAAGGCAGCCGCCGCTGTGGTATTGCCGATGCCCATGTCGCCGATCGCCGCTATCCCGAAAGGGGCGGCCGAGAACTCTTCTTCAAATATCTCGATTCCGGAAGCGATGGAACGCAGGGCTTCCACCCTTGTCATAGCCGGAAGTTGGGCCATATTCCTGGTTCCGTAGGCGATTTTCCGCCGATGAATCGCTAAACCTCGGGGCAATTCTGTAGCCACGCCCATATCGGCGATCACCACCCGGGCGCCGACGGCGCCGGCAATGGCATTGATCGCTGCTCCCCCGGCGGTAAAATTGCGGACCATCTGAGCAGTGACTTCCGCAGGGTATGCGCTTACTCCCTCGGCGCAGACCCCATGATCAGCAGCCATGACAAAGACCGCACCCGGCTCTGCGCTGGGATCACCCCTTCCCTGCATGCCCGCTATGCGGATCGACAGCCCCTCCAAAACACCGAGGCTGCCCTCTGGCTTCGTGAGCCGGCCCTGACGCTCTGCTGCGGCAGCCTGGGCCGACGCATCCGGCGCGGCGATGCGTTCGATCGTCCTCTTGATCGTGTCCATAACTTTCCTATCCCCGTTCCGGAACGATACGCGCTGCGCCGCCGCGATAAGAGCGAACCGCGCCCAGGACAAAACTGCCCTAGACGCAGACGGTCTTCTGCGGAGAGAGCGACCGGCCTACTGCCGGAACGAGGACACTGGAACTGTGCGGGAACCTATGGAGGTAAGAACCTTCATTATTCAGCACCCAGTGAATAATAGCGATATCCGCGTCTACGACNNTAAACGCTTCCTTACAGTGCCTGGGGGCGTGCCGGTATTTCACCGACTTCCCGATTAAGCCTCTCGGCGCCGCAACAGTCTCATCATAGGTAGAGGATTTTTCCTTGTCAACGGAAATGAACCTTAAAATTCATTTTCGCAAGACCACGGCCAAGCGTTCCCTCAGGTTGACCAAGGGCCAGCCCCCCGCTAGGATTGGGCCGTAGTACTGTCCGCCCGAGGAGCCTTACAATGGACGAAGCCAAGACCGCCGGCCTGGAAGTCATCCGATCCAAGAATGCCTTTATCATCGATATGGACGGCGTCATCTACCATGGCAACCGCCTGCTCCAGGGCGCCGCCGAGTTTGTCGCCTGGCTTAAGGACAACAACAAGCGATTCCTCTTCCTGACCAACTCCAGCGAGCGCAGCCCCGCTGAACTCTCGCAAAAACTCGCCCGCCTGGGCATCTCCGTCGATCCAAGCCACTTTTACACCAGCGCCCTGGCTACAGCGAGCTTTTTGTCCACTCAGCGCCCCAAAGGCTCGGCCTATGTCATCGGCGAACCCGGGCTCATCCACGCCCTCTACGAATCGGGCTATACCATGAACAACGTCAATCCAGACTACGTGGTCGTGGGTGAAGCCCGGTCCTACAGCTTCGACACCATCGAAAAGGCCATCGGTCTTGTTCTAGGCGGCGCCCGTCTGATCGGCACCAACCCTGACCTCACCGGGCCGGGCGAAAAAGGCCTGGTGCCCGGCTGCGGATCCCTCCTTGCTCCCATTGAACTGGCCACAGGTCGCAAGGCCTACTTCGTCGGCAAGCCCAACCCCCTCATGATGCGCCACGCCATACGCAAGCTGGGCGTCACCCGAGAAGAGACCGCCATCATCGGCGACCGCATGGACACCGACATCATCGCCGGCATCGAATCCGACATGGAAACCATCCTCGTCCTCTCCGGCGTCACCGCCTTGTCCGACATCCCCCATTTCCCCTATGCCCCACGGCACGTTCTTGAGGGAGTGTTCGAGATTCCACGCTGATAAAGCTCTAGACTATTAAGCACCTTAATGCCGCTATAAGAATTCGGGCAGTTCCCACTGCCATTACAGCAGTCAGCACTTTGGCATGGGCCTGATACCTTCAAGGAAGAATTTCATACACCGCCATTGCCTCCGCATGCTGGGCCGCGTTGGTCGATTCCACTGAAAGGCCGCGAGTGATGGCAAGGACGGGGGGGCCCTCCAGATCGGAGAAGTCGGGTTCCATGGTTTGGAAAGGCGCCAGCGAAGCGATTGCCTTAATGTATTCCGTCCCGTACGGAGCACCAAGCTTATAGGTAAAGCGATCGCTCTCGGCGGGGAAACGCATGGCTTCACCCTTGGCGATTCTTCCCGACCCTCCGAAACGATTAGGCCATATAAGTTGTGCGACACCATTTACGTCCACATGGTAGATCTTCAGATAGGCATCCTTGCTGCAGGTTATAAGAAGGCTTAAGTTTTCCCCGTCGCGGTAGGTGGCCCCGATGCCGCGATCGGTAGCCATGGAGAGCGTAAAGGAAGCATCCGAAGAGGCTGCACCGCCGGCCAGCGAAGCGAGGCTCGAGGCCGCTTGAATTGTCTGCATCGTCGGGGCCACCCTCATGCCCTGGGGAAGCTGGGTGGGAGCGAAGACCACAGGTCTCTCGGCTATCAGCTGTCCCGTCGAAAGATCGGTGATCGAAATCGTGACAAACACCGAGCCGCCATCGCTTTTGTATTTTCCGTATATGAGCGAATCCACTGTTTCGGCGCCGAAGAAATCCTTGTACTTTTCTCGAATGGACGGATCCATGGCGGCGGCCACCTGCTTGTCGAAAAGCTTGATCTTGGCGGTTTTTGATAAGGCCTGGCGCAGCTCGTCCTCCAACCAGCGCGAAAAAGGCGTGGGCAACTGGGTATCGGCATAGGTAAAGCTCCCCAGCGCTGCGGTCATAGATGGCTTGTAATAATCGACTGTCATGCTTTCTAGAAAGGCCGAAAGCTCCATAGACCGGGAATTTGACTGTGCGCCTGCCAGGGCTGCAGCGCATAACAATGTCATTACAGCTAAAAAACGCCTCGGCGCAGCTCGGCTTCGCACGGGCAGCCTCCATATTTTCACTATAAGAATATTATCTGATTATCCTCTACCTTGTTTATGCGAGCAAGCCAGGTATTCAAAAAAGCTTCGCTTCAGTCCTGGATCGATTCGTACGCGGATTTCATACCCCATAGCTCGCTGCGTTTTTCTTACAAAAAAGCCGTGTAGGTATGAAACCCGGATTTCATTCAATTCCTTATAGAACCAACATACCTCGACAGCTTTCTGCAAGGTTGTTGATTCAAGAAATGAGCTCCACTATTTCCTTTTATTATATTTTTTATATATATTAAGTAAACAAAGTATCAAGGAGTTCTACGTGATCGAATGGAATAAACTGCCTGCAAAAGAAATAGTGGAAAAGACCGCAGCCGCCCTGAGGGAGAATGGGTTTGATGTCACCGTTGTTCCAGGCGCCAAGGAAGCCAAGGAAGCGGCACTAAACCTTATACCAGAGAAGTCGGAAGTATTCGTGATGGCCTCGGCAACGGCGGATTCGATTGGTTTGAGCGCGGAGATCGACAAATCTGGGCGATACGAGTCGGTGAGAAGCAAGCTCAATGCAATGGATGGCAAGACTCAGGGGAGAGACATGCGCAAGCTCGGAGCAGGTCCCGATGTGGCCGTCGGCTCGGCCCATGCGGTAACCCAGAGCGGGAAACTTCTGGTCGCTTCCCTTACCGGCAGCCAGCTCCCTGCCTATACCTACGGCGCGGGCACGGTGATATTCGTCGTCAGTACCAAGAAGATTGTGCCCGGATTGGATGAAGCCTGGGACCGCCTGGTTCAGCACGTGGTGCCCCAGGAGAGCGCCCGTGCCCGCGCCGCCTATGGACTGCCCGAAAGCTTCAACTCATACCCTTCCAAGGTGCTCATCCTCAACAAGGAAGTCCAGCCCGGCAGGGTCAAGGTGATCCTGATGAACGAGGATGCAGGTTTCTGACAGAGAATTGAGCCAATTTTAAAAGTCTTTTAACTTTTAAAATTGGCTTTGTAGTTTCGTCTATTTTCATGCCAAATGCATTAAAATAGACGAAACGTACGCATCTTTAAGGTAGCTTTTTTAAAACTCATCTGAGTTTTAAAAAAAGCCTCAATTTATAAAGGTAAAGGATCGCGNNTTTTCATATTCCCATTCTCAGTCCATGAGCGTAGCTTAGGACAATTCGATCAGTACCGGCTCTTCGAACAGGAATGCTTCATCGCTCAGATTGAGCATCTCTCCGCTTAAAAGCTCCCTCCCGGCTAAAGGTTCAGGCAGTTTGACCGGCTTATTCCATCCCTCGAGATTCACCAGGGCTATGTACTTCGGGCGCGGGTCCTCGGGTTTCATCCGGCGCTCCAGGCTAAAAACACCCCGGGAGAGCTCCCTATGGCTGAAACAAGGGGCTCTGCTTTTCAGCCCCTTTAAGGCCTTCATCAAGGCTCCAAACCAAAGCCTGAAATCCTCATTGCCCTCGGACCAGGCAAGCGGATCCTTATCGAAGAGCGA
>DFYR01000025.1:0-1009 GCA_002383375.1 Spirochaetaceae bacterium UBA4077 | reverse complement strand
AGGTCGTGGTTTTCCATAAAGCGTAGCTTCAGCGCTCCCGCCGGATAGAGGGTCTCCTGGACATAGAGATAGTCCAGATAAGCCGAGGCGGACAGCGAACCTGCCCACACCTTTTCCAGCCTTTCCCAGCCGTCATAGTCATAGCTCACATCGAACACCGAATGGAGTTCGGGCTCTGACCAGGCCCCGAAGCTCCTATGCCTCAGGCTTTGCAGGAAGGCTGGATGCACCGATTCGGCTATCCATGCCAGAGGATATCGCTCGCACCTCGAGCCCGGATCGTACTGGTTTACCCGCTGCCGGGCATGCTTCCAAAACTCGACCGGCACCAGGGATGCCACGTCGCAGCGGAAGCCGTCCACGCCCTTGTCGCGCCAGAACTGGAGCGTCGACTCCAGCTCCATCCATAGGGCGGGCGAAGAGCTGTAATCGAAGTCCACCACGTCGGACCAGTCCTGGCACTTTCTGCCCAGCCGCGCCCCGTGCGCCGGCGTCTCCAGCTCTCCCCGCCGTGAAGCCGGCGCCTGGCCTTCCAGCATGAAGTACTCAGGATGCTCTGTGGCCAGCACAGAGTCAGGCGCGCAGTGGTTGAAGACCACGTCCATCAGCACCTTAAGTCCCAGGGCATGGGCTTCGGCCAAGAACGCGAGAAAATCGTCGAGGCTGCCCAGCTCGGGATTTACGGCCCGATAGTCGGAAACCGCGTAGGGCGAACCCAGGCTGCCCTTGCGAGACGCCTTTCCTATCGGGTGGATCGGCGTCAGCAGTACCCACCGGAAACCAAGGTCCGCAATCTTTGGCAGTCGGGGGATGGCGGCGGCGAAGGTCCCCTGGTCGGTGAAGTTGCGAAGGTAAATTTGGTAGATAGGCTCATCTTCGGATATGGCGGAGTTCATAGGCTTTGAGTATATGATTTACCGCCCGTCCGGGATATAGTGCAGCCCCATGACGACGGTACTTATAATCTTTCTGGGCGGCGGCCTTGGCGCCCTGTCCCGTTTCGGCCTGA
>DFYR01000042.1:19424-21520 GCA_002383375.1 Spirochaetaceae bacterium UBA4077 | reverse complement strand
AATGCCATAGCCTTTGTCGTGATGCTTATCGTCATCTTATGGAAGCCGAAGGGTCTCTTCGGCATAAAGGTTTAAGGGAGGACACCGTGTCGTTACCAATATACTACTTCCTTTCGATTACCGCGGTGAACATCCTCATGACTTGGGCTATCTACCTGCCCTATAGGGTGGCTCACCTGCATTTCATTACCATCGCGAACATGGCCATATCGGGTTATCTAGCAGGCTATCTGGTGTTGACCTTAAAATTCCCGTTTTTTTGGGCCTTACTGATTGGCTTTGCCGTGGGTGGACTAATCGGCTACGTCGTCTCGCTCTTCATAGGCGACGCCCCCACCTTTGCGGTCGTAATAGTTGGCTTCACCTTCATCTACATTTCGCGAACGGTAATTGAAAACATCCCAGCCATCGGCGGAACTATGGGAATGTTCGGACTACCCAACATCGCAAAAACACCAGCAGGGCATAGAAACTTGATAATCATCATTCTCTATGGCCTTGTACTACTCGTCGGCTTTCTGATCAATCGCTTCGATAACTCCAGGCTGGGCAAAGCCGCATCGGCTGTATTTGTAGACAAAGACCTTGCCACATCCCTAGGTGTGGACATCAAGAAACTTGGTCAGCTACTGCAGATATTCAGCTGCATTGTGGCCGGAGGCACGGGAGTGCTCTATGGCTTTATCTACAAGAGCTTCCACCTGGATTTCTTTACCTTTCACCTGGTGGGAATTTTCATGACCACAATTTTCGTGGGAGGATACAGTACCCTTTGGGGCTCACTGCTGATGGCGCCCATTCTGTACGGGGTTCCATTATTGTTCCCAGCTGAAATTCAATCCTGGCGCATGGTTATATATGGTGTTATACTGATCCTTATATTAGTGCTAAAACCCGAAGGCTTTATCACGAGAAAGTTTGTCTACAACATTGGTATCCGTCTTTCGCGCAAGCGGGAGAAGATATAAAGACTAGTAAGGAGGTCTTATGAAAAAATTAGCCGGAGTAATGATTCTGCTCCTGGTTGCTTCTACCGCGGCGTTCGGCCAGGTAGTGGTGAACGAGTGGCAGATTCCATTCCTCAACTCTCTGACCGGCGCTATTGCGTCCATTGGCGAGTATCTGCATTGGGGCGCCAACTACGCAGCTGAAGAAATCAACGCGGCTGGCGGTATTGCCGGCAAGCCCGTGAAGGTTATCGGCGTCGATACAGCCCTCGATCCCCAGAAGGGTTCCGTCGAGATGGCCCGTATCGTCAAGGACAGCCTGGTTGCCTTAGGCCCCGTCCCCGAGCCGGTAATTATGGCTGCAATGCCTATCGCCGTGGAGAATGGGATGATGTCCATCACCGCGTCCACCTCCTATGAGTACGCGGCTCCCTACTTCCCCTGGACTGTCTCCTGGTTCCCCCCCACCGAGGAAAGGCTTGCCCCCCTTATTGAGGCCTGGCTTAAGCAGTTCAGCGACATTAAAACCGTCGTCCAGTTCATCGAGCCCTATGGCGCGTGGCCTGGGATGGCGAAGGGCCACACCAGAGCCCTCAATAACCTGAAGCTGAAGGAAGTCAAGGTCGACGTTCCCAGCGACGCCGTGGCCTTAGGCCCCATCGTCGTACGTGCCTTGTCTCAGAAACCCGACGCCGTGATCCTGGCCTGCAACGCCGAAAAGGCCGCCAAGATCATCAAGGAAATGAAGAGTCTTGGGTGGACCAAGATGAACCACATCCTGGTATTCTCCAGCGCAGACACCCCCGAGCTCTACACCACCGGCGGCAAGGATATCGAGGGAGTGCAGATCTATAACTACACCAACGATACCCTGGATACTCCCCGCTGGAACGCCTTCAAGGCAGCCTACATGGCAGACCACAAGGGCACCCAGGTTCCCAGCTTGGCGCCGAACTACTATGACGCTGTGTACATGGTCAAAGAAGCCATCGAGAAAACCGGCGTGACCGGAGATCCCAAGAAACTCAAGGAAGAGCGGAAGAAGATCGCCGATTACCTGCAGAACGTGAAGGGCTTCAAGGGCCTGCTCTTTGATTGGGACAACGTGAACGGCGTAGCCATGACCAAGCCGACCTATATCTTCGAGAT
>DFYR01000042.1:5794-19381 GCA_002383375.1 Spirochaetaceae bacterium UBA4077 | reverse complement strand
GGTTAGGAGGACCAGTTCGTTATCATGAAAACCATGTTGCCCATCGCCCGTTCGGATATTCACGTCCATCTCACTCAGGAAGATATGGAAACCCTTTTTGGCAGGGGCTACAAACTCACTCATGTCAGGGAACTCACGGTTCCCGGAAATTTTGCCTGCGCCGAAACCGTCGAAGTCGTAGGTCCTAAGGGAAGCGTCAAAGGTGCCGTAGTGGTAGCCCCTAACCGAAAATATACCCAGGTGGAGGTTTCCTTCACCAATGCAGCGGAGCTGGGCATCGATCCACCATTGCGTGAATCCGGGGATATCGAAGGCAGTCCCGGCTGCACTCTTATCGGTACCGAAGGAAGAAAGCTGGTGCTTAAAAAAGGCCTCGTGGCCGCACTGCGCCACATTCATATGCACACCAACGATGCCAAGGAGTTCGGTGTCGTCAACGGCCAACGGGTCAAGATCCGCGTTCCCGGCGAGCGGGGCCTTGTATTCGAAAACGTCATCGTACGGGTAGCAGACGACCTGGCTTTGGAAATGCATATCGACATGGACGAGGGCAGGGCGGCAAATATTGTCGATTTCCAACTAGTCGAGTTGATTAAATAAAAATGCGACAGGGACTGCGGCGACAAGATAGCAGGATCTTCCAGGATTTTCAGTGCTCGCATGAGTCTTGAAATTTCTTTGAAAAAACTCCGGCGCCGAAAGCTTTTATCTTCCGGCGCCGGAATGTCTTTTACTTGGCCTTTTTTCTACTTCTTCATTCGTCTAGCCAGATCTTCGTGACCCATATACCCGAAGGCCGAGCGGGAGTGTCTGATCGCCTTGGCAATCGCCCGGGCCATCGCATCGGCGGCCATGGAGCCCACGATATTGATATCGCTCTCCACCTCCCCGGTGCAGACGGCGAAAATCGCATCGCCTTCGCCGGCAGTATGGGCGGGGCAAATAGCCCTGGAATAGCCATCGTGAGCCATCATGGCCACTCTGGTAGCCATGGCCTTGGAAAGAATCGCGTTGGTCGCTATCATCCCGATGGTGGTGTGACTGGTTAGACCCTCCTTGGCGGGAGCATACGCTGCCTGTTTTTTCTTCATTTCCTCATAGGCATCCAGTAAACCGTTCCTTTCCTTGTTGAGGGTTCCGCCCAATAGCTCTCCTGTCACCGGATCCTTTACGTTGCCCCAGCAGTTGACCACCACCAAGGCTCCCACCACGAGATCGCCGGAGACGGCGCTGGCGGTTCCAAGGCCACTCTTCATGCGCTGATCCAGGTCGCCTGCCCAGCCGATAAGCGCTCCGGTGCCGGCTCCGACAACGCCCATGGGCACATCAAGGCTAGCGTTTTCGCAGGCCTGATACCCCATGGCTTCATCTGGATAGGCCATGGAGTCGCCTACGGTGAGATCGAATATCACGGCGCCCGAGACGATTGGTACCAGAATGTTCCAGGCGTTAAAGCCAATCTTTTTATCCCTGAAATACTTCATTACCCCGCCTGATCCCGCCAAGCCAAAGGCTGAACCACCGGAAAAATAGATAGCGTGGGGAGCGGGAACCATATTCACCGGTGCCAGACAATCGGTCTCCCTGGTCCCGGGGGATCCTCCCCGCACGTCGACGCCGGCGGTCTTGGCGTTTTCGCATAGCATAACCGTAACGCCCCGGGCTGTATCCAAGTTCTGGGCATGTCCAATCCTGATGCCAGGGACATCCGTGATCGAGTCTCTCATCACAATCGCTCCTTTATTGATATATAAACAATAATGGGATCGACAAACCATCCTGTCAAGCTTGCCGGCGCTTCGGAAGATGATACGCTGTTTCATTTTATGCATGAGAAAGCTTGCGCCCTTGCGTTTTAGGGAGTATAATAAACTAATATCGATATGGTGTAGTTACCAGCTTTGAAAAGGAGTTGATGTATGGCTGATGTTCAGAAAGTGACAATCCAGGATCTCGCGGCTATGAAGAAGGATGGCAAGAAGATCTCCATGATCACAGCCTACTCCTATCCCCAAGCCCTTGTGGTTGACGAAGCAGGCATTGACATTATCCTGGTCGGAGACAGCCTGGGAATGGTGGAGCTCGGTTATAACGGAACCACCCCGGTGACCATGGACGAGATGCTCAATCACACCAAGCCGGTCATGAGGGCAACCAAGCGCGCCCATGTGGTCGGAGACCTTCCCTTCATGTCCTATAATATCTCGGTGGAACAGGCGATCACCAATGCCGGAATTCTGTACAAGGACGGCGGATGTGATTCGGTCAAGCTCGAAGGCGGACAGGATTTCGCCAAGACCGTTGGCTCCATTGTCCGCGCCGGAATCCCCGTGTTTGGTCATATCGGCCTGACGCCCCAGACCGCCGGAAGCCTGGGCGGGTTCAAGGTTCAGGGCAAGTCTCTGGACGCCGCCAAGAAGGTGTACGATGACGCCATAGCCCTGGACGAGCAGGGTGTCTTTGCGGTCATACTGGAAGCCATCCCCCGCCAGCTTGCCGAGATAATCACCAAGAAGGTAAAGTGCGTAACCGTCGGCATAGGCGGCGGCGTCAACTGCGACGGCCAGGTCCTGGTCTTCCACGATCTTCTGGGCCTTTTCAAGCGCTTTACGCCCAAGTTCGTAAAAGTCTACGCCAACGCCTACGACTTCCAGCTCAAGGCCATCCAGGACTATATCGGCGAAGTTCAACAGTCCAAGTTCCCCGACGATGAACACAGCTTCACCATGAAGCCCGAAATCGTGGATGAGCTGAGGAAATACGCAGGTCTTTGATCTGCTTCTCTAATCTGTGAAATGACGACGAGCACCTAGGAACTATCGCCCAGGGCTCGTCGTTTTTTAGTTAGCGTCTTTGGGCCTTCGAGGCCTGATGCACTAGGGAGGTTTATTGTGTCCATCGTTAGAAAAAGTCCGGTTCCGTCCGACATCGACATCGCCCAGGCGGCTGTAATAAAGCCCATCTCCGATATCGCGGCTAAATACGATCTCGAAGAGCGCTTTTTGGAACACTACGGCAGCCAGAAAGCCAAGGTTCGTCTAGAATTCTTGACCGATCCGGCTACACCGAAGACCAAACGCGCTAAATATATAGACGTGACAGCCATTACCCCAACACCGCTGGGGGAGGGCAAGACCACTACCACCGTGGGGCTCACCCAGGGTTTCGGGGTAATCGGCAAGAAAGCCATTGCCAACATCCGCCAGCCTTCTATGGGGCCGACCTTCGGCATAAAGGGCGGCGCGGCCGGCGGCGGCTACAGCCAGATAGTCCCTATGGCAGATTTCAATCTTCATCTGACCGGCGATATACACGCCGTATCGGCTGCACACAACCTCTGCGCCGCCGGCCTCGACGCACGCATGTACCACGAGAGCCGCTGGTCCGATTCCTACTTTGAAAAATTGGGACTCCAGAAGCTTAATATTGATCCTTACAACGTCCTCTGGCGCAGGGTAATGGACATGAACGACCGGACCATCCGCAAGATGGTGGTCGGCCTAGGCGGCCTGGAAAATGGCCCCTTGAGGGAGACTGGCTTCGATATTTCCGTAGCCAGCGAAGTCATGGCCATCCTCGCCCTCTCCACTAGCCTGGAAGACCTTCGCAGACGGCTGGGCCGGATCGTCGTTGCCCTGGACAAGTCAGGCAAGGCCATCACCACCGAGGACCTCAAGGTCGCAGGCGCGATGACCATCCTCATGAAGGATGCCCTCAAGCCGAACGTGCTCCAGACCCTGGAGGAGCAGCTGGCCTTTGTCCATGCAGGACCCTTCGCCAATATAGCCCACGGCAACTCCTCCATCGTGGCCGACCTGATAGCCACCAAGCTGGCCGATTACGTGGTTACCGAGTCGGGTTTCGGCGCCGACATGGGCTTCGAAAAGTTCATGGACATCAAGTGCAGGGCTTCGGGAATAATGCCCGACGGCGTAGTGCTTGTCGCCACGGTGCGAGCCCTCAAGATGCACGGCGGCGGACCCAAGGTAACCCCCGGGAAACCCCTTTCCACGGCCTATACTCAGGAGAACCTGGAGCTTCTCAAGAAGGGAATCGCCAACCTGGAAGCCCATCTGAAGATCATCGGCAAGTACGGCCTGCCCGCGGTGGTCGCCATCAACGCATTCCCCACCGACAGCTCCGCCGAGCACGCCCTGGTGCGGGAAGCCGCCCTCAAGGCCGGCGCCTACGACGCGGTGGTCTCGTCTAACTGGGCAAAGGGCGGTGAAGGAGCAGCCACGCTGGCCGAAGCGGTGGACAAGGCCTGCGCCGTGCCTGCCAAGGCAAAACTCCTATATCCGCTTGAACTTTCGATCAAGGAAAAGATCGAAACCATTGCCNNTACGACAAGCTGCCCATCTGCATGGCCAAGACGCACCTTTCGCTCTCCCACGATCCCACGATCAAGGGAGCCCCCAAGGGTTTTGTCTTCCCGGTCAAGGACCTGCGTCTTGCAGCCGGCGCCGGATTCATCTATCCCCTCACCGGCGAGATCAGCACGATGCCCGGCCTACCCTCGGTACCCGCGTACATGGGCATGGATATCGATACCACCACGGGCTTGATAACAGGACTTTCCTGATCGCTGAATTCATATAAAAGCATGGTATGAAAAAGGCCATCCGGGACGGATCCCGGGTGGCCTTTCTTTTCGCCCGCACCCCTGCCGCTGCTCCATAACGAACTCTCCTAAGGCCACTATAACAGCTGCTGCCAATACCTGAATGTGGCCGGGGACTCATTTTATGGCGCGGCAGGATCCAAGGCCGTTATGCCCGGCAGCGATAGCCGCTCAAGATACTCCAGGAAGGCGCTGGGACCTGTCGAAATATGAAGCCCGGGCAAGGCCAGCCCTGCCAGCTGCTTTTCTTTTTCGCTGCAGACAACGGTGAACACCCCTTCCCTGATCGCCCGATGGAGGGCCTTTTGGTGGATTTCTCTGAGGCTGTGTCCCGGTTGTGGCCCTGTTTCGGCAAGAACTTCCAGACCAGCCGGGCCTGACCACAGAATGCCGCCGGCCTTTCCAATGCAGGAAGCAGCCCTCGCCAACCCCTTTCTTCTTTCCTCCGCCGACTTTCCCACGATGAGAAGGCTTTCGGCGGCTGAGTCCCGCAATGAACCAATAAGGGAGTCGATGTGCGGCAGCGTTTTGCGTTCCTCTTCTTTGTAGACCGCAGTATCGTCCTTGCCTGGCGGTATGACCACTAAGCGGTCGACCCTCGAGAGGAGGGCTGACATTACACCGAACTGGGCTCTCAGTTCCTCGCCCGAGAAAACCGCAACGAAGGGACGGGGGGTTTTTTCGATTATCGTTTCCAGGATGGCCAGTTCCCGGATGACCAAGGGTCCGGCGACCCTGCGGGAGACGAAGCGGGCGACGCTGGTTATGCTTGCGTGGCGGCGGTGACAAACATTAAAGGCGTCGTTTACATACCAGCCGTCGGATAGCTCGGCCAGGGACCTGGCGAATGCGTCATCGTTGTCTTTTTCGCCTGAAGCAAAGCGCAGATTCTCGATCATGTTAACCTTGCCGGGCACAAGGTCCTTTCTGCCAACCAAAATGCCCGAAGAGGCGACGCTCAGTGTATGGAAAATAAAACGATCTCCCAGCAGGGATGAAAACAGATCGGCTACCGGCTGGAGGCTATAGTTTTTGTACAATTCTTCCCTAGAAAGTCTCAAATCTCCCTCGGCGCCTGGATCACCCAGATGGGAGCAGACGATGGGTGTCCCCTTCCGAGAAAGAATCGCCTCAAAGGTGGGTAAAAGCTGGAGCAAACGCTCCTTTTTTTCGATGTTCCCCTGATCGATTTTTACGTTGGCATCCACCCGCAGAAGAACGTTCCCGCCATTAAAGGTCTCGATCGAGTCCAATCCGGAGCGGCGTAAGTTGGTTTCGCGCTTGAGCCGGATAAGCTCCGATTCTATCAGATCACGGACGACGATGACCGCTTCAGCGGATGTTTTGCAGCGTCCCACAGCGGCGCTCACCGAGGCAAGTGGGAGGAAGAAGTCGGAGATAGGAGCCACTCCGAGGTAAACGGCTCCCGTATTGCCATCGGCGGTGACGCGCTCGCCTTCTCGCAGCCGCAACGATCCGGCGCTGTGAAAGATCACGGTTTTCCGATCATAGTCCAGCTCGATGTCGCCGCAGCCCACGATGCAGGGCTTATTCATCGACATGGCGGTGATAGCCGCGTGGGAAGTCCTTCCGGGATACACCGTCACGATAGCATGGGAGAGGTTCATTACGTCGAAATCCGTCGGTTTTGTGTTATTAGCGAAGTACACGACGCTTTCCCGCCTGGCCTCTGCTTCCTTGAGCCGTTCCATGCTCATTACGAGGGTGCCTGAAACGACACCGCCATTGATGGGTACGCCTACCGATATGGGCGGAGTCCAGCGGCGCAGAAGAAAATCCGCCCGGGGCAGGGCAGCGCTGGAATAGGCCGCTTCAAGCCTGTCCACCCGGGAACGGTATTCATTTAGGTCGATAATGGATTGGGAGAGCAGATCCGTATCAGCCACTAGCTGGGCAAAAGCGCCTAATCGGGCAGCCCTAGCCTGGAGAAAATAGAGCTCACCACTCTCCACGGTGAATTCGATATCCAGATCCTGCTTGTAGTGGCTTAAGAGCAGGCGCTTGCCCTGTACCAGCTTTTCCGCTAGTTCACGATCCAGCTTCGAGATGGGTTCTGTGCCCGCGCTGGCTTTTACTACTTCCTCGCCCTGGGCCATGGTCTTGAATTCACCGAAAAGCTCATCGTCTCCCGTGATGGGATTACGGGTTATAACTACGCCGGAAAGGGATTTAGGACCAAGGTTGCCGAAGACAAGCTTTTGGACGGTCACCGCCGTTTCTGGCTTGATCAAGGAGGGCATGGAGCGGGAAAAAGCCCGCACGGCGTGGGAACCCCTGGATTCATAGACGAGACTGATGCAGCGCAATAATTGCATCCTGGGATCGTTTAAAAACTCCTGGCCCAGGTGCTTGGTTAGGCGGGCTTCCATGGAAGAAATGTCTTCATTATCGGGCAGCAGCTTTATATGAGTCTCGCTTCCCTCGATAAGAGCCAGGGCGGCGCTGCAGTTTTTCAAAAAGCGCCGGTAGATGGATTCGGTAAGGTGCGGGCCCCTGCGTTTTTCCAGCGCCGCCCTCACCTCTGGCACGAGCCCCACGTTGAGTATGGTAGCCATCACTCCCGGCATTGAGTGAGGTGCCCCGGAGCGCACCGAGAGAATCAGCGGATGGTCGGGATCGCCCAACTTCCGTCCGCACTGCTCCTCCAATTCCTTAAGTTTTTCTTCGATGATGGCGATCTGATCGTCCCCGAGCCTTCCTTCTTCCCAGCAGCTCGACAAAAATGGGTAACCCAGCACAAAGGCCGGCGGGACCTTGAGCCCCAAACCTGCCATGTCAATGATGCTGTTTCCTTTCCCGCCCAACGCGAGCCTGATTCTCTGATCTGGTTTTTCCCATGTCGATGCGATGAACGATTTTGGCTGTAACTCCGATTCTTTTACCGGCTGGTCCAAACGGGCGTAGAGCCGCATATCGTCGGCCTGGCGCTGCAGCTCTCTATCCACCGCTGCGGTGACTTTTTCAGCAAACTCGCTGAGCACATGAATCTGGGTTCTCCGGATGAAATTGTTGAAAAACCTCGTCTTCACAGCCAAAAGACGGGATGTGGGAAGCTCGTATTCCTCTAGTATGTGGTTGAGGGCTGTGCTCATCTTTTCGATTATCTCGGTCTGCAGATAACGCTGTAGCTCATTGCTGATGGCCCCCAGCCTTTTCTTGGCTACCAGGTAATTGCGCATGGAGGATTCTCTGAGGTCGTCCAATTCCTCCTGATACTTCTCGACGTCGCCTACAGCAAGGCCTTTGATCGATGAAATATTGAGCAGTTCCCGCAATACCCCCAAAGCTTCCCGGAAATTCCTCGGCGACACTTCGGCGAAGTGGTTGTTAGTAAGGTCGTTGGCCAGGAGGAAAACTAGCCTGCCTAAGGACAAATCCAAGAGCAGATAATCGTAAAGATCGATTCTGGACTCTCGGTGCGACTCCTTGAGAAAGTGCTTGAAGCTCGCCAGGCGCTTCAACAGGTCGAGTTCGAGAATAGGGTCCGCCAGGTTTTTCGGGGTCAGTCTGCCGAGAAAGCCGACGACCTCGGCCTTGAGAAAACAGCGTTCGAATATACCGAGGTTCTGCTCCAGCTGGTGCTTGACCGACGCTATGTCTCCGCTTTCATAGTCCCATAGATAGGTCAGTCTCGCCTTGAGCTCGATTGCCAGGTCGATGAAACGCTCGGATTCCTCTTCAGGATCGAAGAGTCTGGGAAGGGCAACGTAGCCTGCCTTTATCATGGGTTCGGCGTTCCTGTTGCGCACCAGTTCTAGGTAGGGTTCGAGATAGCTTTTTATGATGCGGGGCGAAAGTCTGCGATGCACTTCCTTGCGCAAGTCACCGGCAAATCCCAGCATGGGATCGTCCTCAACCCGCTCCTCTTCAAAAGCTTCGGCGGTTGCCCGAATTTGCTCGATCATCTCTTCGGCGCCCTGCCGGACAGGAAGTTTTTTTAAGACCTCCCGGGCATAGTAGATGAGCTTGGAAGAGGGATGTTGGCAGGAATCCAGGGCCTCTCTCGTGGTATTCTCGATCTCGGCATAGATGGTCTCCATGTTGGATTTTTTAATTCTGAGGTCGGGGATCCGATCGTCCTGCCCAAGCAGACGCAGATTGATAAGCAGTCCCATGAGCAAATTAATCTTGGCGTCCTCATCTTCACTGTCTCGAACTGCCGCTAGTTGGGTTAATATGCTTTCCCAGGTGTTCAGTCGCAAGGAATCCCTCCTACATCGATCATGGGAGAGGTCTAGGGTATTGTCAACCGAAACCTTGTTTTGAAGTCTACTGCTTTGAACTCCACTCCTGCCCGCTTGACGAGTGAGGCGATTCAAGCAATGCTCTAACCCTTATTTTTTATTTTACAATGGGCTTCGCGTCGGTATTTACCGGTGTTGACCTAAATGTACTTTGTCCATTTTGGAGCAGTGGGTGGCAGCAATGTCAAAACAGGATAAACTGAACTTTATCACTCATTTCTCCGCCCTCGCAGCCTCTGTCATCTATACGATCTGGATCATGAGCAGGCTGGCCAAAGACCAGGGCGCGCTTATGATAATAAGCGCCGGCCTCTTCTGCGCCTCTATGATCACGCTATACACAGCCTCGTCGCTCTATCATCTAGCTGACGATGAAGCGCGGAAGCGAAGTCTCAAGGTTTTCGACCACAGCGCCATCTTCACCCTTATAGCAGGTACCTACAGCCCCTTTACCCTTGCGGGGATAGGCGGCGCATGGGGCTGGAGCCTATTCGGTGTGGTCTGGGGTCTGGCCGTCTCGGGCATAGTCTTCAAACTTTTCTTCACCGGCCGCTTCAAGCTTGTTTCTACCCTTCTGTACATTGCCATGGGCTGGATCATCGTCATTGCCGCAAAACCCATGATGAAAAGGCTGAATCCTCTGACGATCGCTTGGTTGATCGCAGGGGGGCTGGCCTATACCTTGGGAACCATCTTTTACTTGAATAAAAAGCTTTCCTTCGGCCATGCAATCTGGCATCTCTTCGTAGTCCTCGGAACTGCAGGGCACGCAGTAGCCCTGTATTTTTTGGCATATCCCTGAACGAATAAACCGGGCATACTAGCTGCAAGGAGATTGATGGATGAGACTGGCGCTGATTCAAATCCGAGGCGATACGGTGTACCAATACGCCGATACCGCTTCACGCATCAAGGCTTTGATAGAAAAGGCTTGCGCTGATAAACCCGATATTATTCTCCTGCCCGAATGCGCCTATCCTTCCTACCTTATCAGGCCCGAACAAGAGATCATGGAAGAATCTCTGGCAGGGTCCGAAGCCTTGCTGAAAGCCGTGTCCGAACTCGCGCGACGGAATTCGGTATATATCTGCATTGGTATCGCGGTACGGCGAGAGGGCAGTATTTTCAACGCTGCCGTGACCTTCGACAGGGAAGGGCGCCAGATCGATCTTACAGCCAAAACCAACCTTTGGCACTTTGACGATCGCTGGTTCACGCCGGGTTCAGGCTACGCTGCATTCGATACAGAGTTCGGTAGAATTGGGACGATGATCTGTGCCGATGGCAGAATCCCCGAGATCGCAGGCTTATTGGCCAAGGACGGTGCCAAGCTGATACTGGACCCGGTTAATCTGGTTGCCGCTGCCGAAAAGCCCGAGCAGCTCAGCAACCAGCAGTACGAGTTTATCCTTCAGGAAAGAGCCAGGGAAAACGGCGTGTACATCGCGGTTTCCGACAAGTGCGGTGTTGAAGGTAACGTGGTTTCCTTCCTCGGCCGCAGCTTCGTCGTTGATCCAGAAGGCGTTATGATCGCTCAGTGCTCCCCTGACAAGGAAGAGATCCGGATAATCGAAATCGACCTCTCCAGGAGCAAGCCCGTTTCGCGAAGAAAGGAGGCGCTCTTCGGAGCCATGGACAAGCCCACTGAGGAACTGCCGGTGGCCGAAATTTGCCGACAGTCCTACAATGTGGAGGATCTCGTCGTCTATACCATGCTGGCGCGCTTCAAGAGCGCCTCGGCAGAGGAATACCTGGAAAAGGCTCTCTACTACGCGAAAAACGCATGGATCCTACGAGCACGGCTCCTTATACTACCGGAAGCTCCCCAGTCATTCGTCCTGGACGAGTCTGTCTTGAAATCATTGTCCGGCGAACTGGCCGAGGGATATTTCGCCGTGCTCGCCGGCACCTCCGCCAGCGGCGCGAGGAAGGCCTTTGTGGTATCGAATTGGGAACCTGCCCAGGAAATTGGCTCGATCGGATTATTGAATTTACCCAACGCGAGCTCCATCAAAATCGTCCAGCTCAGTTCCGCGATCCGCCTCGGCGCGATGTTCGACGAGGAAATCCATATTCCTGAAATAGCCAGGACGGCCATGCTTCAGGGCGCCGACATCATCGTCCATTTCGACGCTTCAACGGACGATTCGACTTTGAAGGCGATAAAGACCAGGTCGGCGGAAAACAAGATTTTCATCGCCCGCAGCGCCTCGGCAGCCAGGGAGGATTGCAGTTCCATAACCAATCCGGACGGAGCCAGGGTGACTACCACCTTGCGGGCGGAGGAACATTCTGCCGCGGCTTACGTCAATACGGCTTTGAGCAAGTTCAAAAGCGTCGTGCCCGGGACCGACATCGTCCGGGGGCGTTCCCCCGACTTGTACGGAAGGCTTTTCTCAAGCTGAAACCTTAGCATCGCGGTGGGGCGGGGCTCGGCGAAATGCCTGGACTCACTAGCGATTTTTCGTATACTGGGAATATGCGCGACAACGAAATAAGGCAAGCAAAATTGACGCTGCGTAAGGCAGCCAAATCTATTCTTCTGGCCATGGACCCCGAATCCAGGACAAGGTTGAGCCTGAGGGCCATAGAAAACTTCATAACGCTGCCCGCATACAGGACGGCAGCTATCGTCCTAGCCTTTCTCTCGATGAAAGAAGAACTTCAGACAGGATATCTGATCGATATAGCCGTGTCAGAAGATAAAATAGTGGCCGTTCCCCGGATGAGCTATTCCTCGGAGGCCGGCGATTTCCTCGAATTCATTCCCCTGTCTCCCGAATACCGTTCTTGGCCTTTGGACCGTTTCGGCATTCCCGAGCCTCCTGAGGACGCCAAGGTTCTATCGCTGGAGGAATTGGGAAGTTCTCCCGTGGCCGTCGCCGTGCCAGGTCTAGCCTTCGATCTCTCGGGAGGAAGGATGGGAAGGGGCAAGGGGTATTACGACCGCTTCCTCGTCGGGGCTAGGGCGGCGGAGGCCGCCCATGGAGGCAGGCTCGAGACATGTGGCCTCTGTTTCGAGGCGCAGATCGTAGCCAGCGTGCCTATGAGTCCCTGGGATCAGAGGGTGGATTTTCTCGCCACCGAAAGAGCGCTACGAAGAGTCTGATATCCCTCCGCTGCTGATGATTGTTCAAGCGAGATCCTCGATGGCAGCCCCGGCGCTTTTACTTTCGTTTTCCGACGAAACCCGATAGGAGCAACAGGATTCCCGCCGCCAGTGCGGCGATGCCGCCTATCAAATACCAGCTCGTAGCGTTCGAATATCGGCCCGTCAGTGAATTGCTGACCTGTTCGACGAAAGATCTTGACGCGTTCATCCCATAGATGAAGACGAAAAGCCCTACGACCAGCAAAACAATGCCCAGGATCATTCTAGTGCGCATTATCGACTCCGTTTATATGGATTAGCGAACAACAACCGAGAAATAATCCGTCAGGTTCTCGGATCTTATATAGAATGTGATAAACACCTCTTCGGCTTCCAGAGGCTTCAGTTTCCATTTTCCACTCTTTCCCGCCTCCTGGTACAGTTGCTGGGGCGAGTAGATATATTTTCTGACCACACCCCTCGGGGGAATCAGCAATGCTTCCATGGGCTTGGGATAGAGCTCATACCGCTGCCCTTCCACGAACGGCATGAAGCTTCGATTGGAATATTCCAAAATCGATTTTTCCCAGACGATATAGACAGGCGTTGGGCTAGGGTTACGGAACTCTACATAAAAACTGCTTATTTTTTTATTTCCTTTCCCGGGATTATCCCATTTAGGCTGAACTGAGATCTGAACCAAGTTCGTCTTTCGCTGCGGTTCGCCGATCACCACGGCGCTGCTCAACCTGAGTTGGGGAAGCCACAGGGCGCAGGAGGCCATCATGGCGCTTAAAGCGATGCTTGCAACCAATATTGATTTCTTCATACGTAGCTCCTCAAGGTAATAAGAAAATACATACCGCCAGATAGCGTCTCTTATAGAATCTATATCACAGTTGGCTTATAGATTGGGTGAACAATTCTCTATTCGATAGGTATCGAGATATTTAGGCTGCCCTTTTCTTCTCTTTAATTGATCTCTGGTTCGCTATATATGCTAAAAATATCGATAAAATTATCTATATATATAATTAACTCGATTTTATCTTGTCAAGTTCACAAAATGTATTAAAATATAAAAATTGGACCTTTAGAGGTCCGTAAACCGAAGGAGGGTTAATTGCTATGAAAAAGATTGCTCTACTACTTTCACTTTTTCTCGTCTTAGGAGCCACGGCATTCGCTCAAGACTTGAAGATCGATTTTCAGGTAAATGTTGCCGCCGCTGATACTGGAAACTACTTTACCTTCACAGGGCCCATCCGCTATATGGCAGCCGACAAGGACACCCTTGACGCTACGTCCGGCGCCTCGAAGGCAGGATCTACCCACTTTTTTATGCCCTATCTCTATGATGTGAAGGGCAAGACCGTTTTACCCAGCGGTCTCCGCGGACTCTTCCTCTTTGCAGTGGCACCCAACTCCCAGCGTACGGACGACAATCTTACGGCTTCCAAGGCAGCCGACGGCGTCATCACCGTCCAGTACGTCCATCGCGGGACAGCTTATAGGCTTGTCACAGACAAGACCGGCAAGTTCTCATTCCCGAAGGGCGACTACACCCGCAGGGCGATAGGCTTTATCCAGGGCGCAGGTCCCCAGGTTCT
>DFYR01000042.1:0-5763 GCA_002383375.1 Spirochaetaceae bacterium UBA4077 | reverse complement strand
CGAAGCCATGTTCAAGTGGGAAGGCCAGCTCCAGGTCACTCTCAATGGCAGTATTCTCAAGATCGTGGGCGGACTGAACGCCGTCAAGAACTGATTTTATCTCGCGAAAACAAAAGCCCCGCCTATCAGGCGGGGCTTTTTTGTCTTAATACTAAGGCTCATTATAAAAAATAGACATTGCGGGTATGAAAAATGCGAATGAAAATATTAACGTTAATAGTATGAAGACATCATTGAAGGAACTGGCAAGAAAGAGCGGATACTCTATTAACACAGTATCTCGCGCCCGATATTCCTCGAGGCGTCCGCCGCTCGGCCCGATGTGCCGCTGTTCCTGAGCGAATATGGCGGATTCGGCTGGTACGACACTGAGCGCAAGGACGCCGTGATCGAGAGCATCGAGGAATATACGCGCGACATTGTGGAATCTGGTTTGTTCTGCGGATATTGCTACACGCAGCTCTATGATGTGGGCGCCGAAGTGAACGGGCTTTTAAGTTTCGACAGGAAATTCAAGGTCAATGCGGATGGAGTGAAGGCCGCCAACGGCCTGCGTTGAACACTAACAAGCTCGCCAAAAAATCATATGTTCATATCAAGACTTGATAATACGTATTTATTTTTAAAGCTTGGAATTTTAAAAAGTTTCTTATAAGGGCTTATCTTTACCGAAAGACATTCCCCTGTAAAATTTCACCATTTCTTTGGAGGAGTGAATATCGACTTTCCCAGCCTGGCCGTAGATATCGCGCATGGCCTGTGCATTACCGATAGCCCTGTAGCTGCGCGCCTTTTTGGCCGGAGAATCTGCTCCGTGCATAGATTTGCCTAGAATTGTGCTCATTGTCGACAGGAACGAATGCAGTGCGCGCCTCATATCCGGAAGTAGGACTTCCATAATTTTTCCTTTTTTTATCCTTATTCAGGATTGTCTAGGCAGCGCGAAACGGCGCCGTATAACTCTATCTGGCGGGCGGTCCTCGGCGACCGAAGCTGTCTGATTGGCAGCGAATTTCGGTAGCCAAGAACCACGACCCCTATTCGATTTTCAAGGCGCATCCGCATTGAAGGTGTCACGATAGATCCGCCACGTCCCGTCCGACTGCCTGCGACAGATGGTCAGGTATTTACCTGCAAATGCAATAGGCTTGGAGTCGATCGTTGGTTTAAACGTATAGGAATAGGTTCCACGGACATAGCCGTACTCGCCGAAAACCACGATCTCGTTCTGGATGATGGAATACTTCATCTCTATAGCGCCGAAGCTATCCTTGTTTGCTTTCCAGATGGCGGACCGTCCGACGTTCATGGGTGCGCCTTGAGGCAGCTGGATGCCATCTGTGTCCCAGAGGCTTATCCAGGCTTCTGGATCGCCTGCATTGACTGTATCGGCGTAGGAGGATAGCACCATGGAGAGTGCTTGTTCGTCGGGAGTCCGGGGAGCAGTGGTCATGGTTTGGGATTGAACTGCGGCAAGCATGAGTAAGCAGAATATAGTTGACGAGAGTATCTTTTTCATTGTCCTTTCCTTTTTCCCGACTTACTTAGTCGGGACGTTAGAGTTGGGGATGTCTCGATAAATCAGCCAGGACCCGTCCGCTTGCCGGCGAAGAACAGTGACGAACTTGCCATCGGTTATCGATGAAGCACCACCATTTTTCGGCGTCAATGAGGAGATATACGTGCCGCGGGCGAAAGCGTAATCGCCCGCCACAACGATTTCTTCCAGATTTAGCTCCATTACCTTGTCGAATTTACCCCTAGTTCCATCGAAATTTTTCTTGGTCTGTTCATAGATGTTTGCTTTTCCTATTACTGCGGGTTTTCCGTGCGCCATCTTGATTCCATCAACGTCCCAGATGGACATAAAGCCTTCGACGTCGCAGGCCGCAGCATATTTTGCGTAGCCTTCGAAAATCGCCGCTATCGCAGTCTGGTCCATGCTCAGCTTCCCAATGCCGGGATAGGCCGATGTAACAGTCGCGAATGCCAGCAAGAGTGCGGCAAATATCAGGCATCGTTTCATTCTGATCCTCCTGGTACCCAACTTCGCGGATATTTCTAATCCGCGGCGGCGAGGAGAGCTCGTCCTCCCTCGGGCCGCGTTTCGATTGTAGGATTGAGGCGTTGCAAAACCGTTTCAAAAGTGAGAAAATAGAACAAAAGGTCAAAATAATATATGAGTAAGTCGGTGGGGCATCAGCTCTCCCTTTCCTTGCTCGGATCGTCTTCGCTCAGATCGGGAGAGTCTCTGGTCCATCTGTCGAGACGAAAATCCATCGCTCTCCTGGCATACCTGGCGCTCGAACCAGGGGAGCATGCGCGAGATACTCTTGCCGCCATGCTCTGGCCTGAATGCGCTCAGAGCTCGGCTAGGGCTAATCTTCGCTCCAGCCTTCTCGATATTGCGGTAAACTTCAGCTCCGAGCTTATTGCATGCGATCGCGACCATGCCCGATTTGTTTCCGGGATTGTCTTTGTAGATGCAGTGAAGCTTCTCGAAGCCGCAGGAGAATGTCGATCCCATGGTTTAGAATCGGCATGCGACTGCTGCGCCCCACTTCTCATCGAGGCTGCGGCGTTGGGAAAAGGTTCTTTCATGCAGGGATTTTCTCTTACCGGATGCCCTGAATTCGATAATTGGCAAAGCACGATGGCTAACCGCATCTCGGAAGCAGAGATCTCGGTCGTCCAGCGACTTACGTACTGGTATAGCGAAATAAAAAAAACCGAAAAAGCCATCGATGCCGCGCATCGCTGGATCGAACTCGATCCATATGATGAACAAGCTCGACTTTGCCTTTTTCGGATTCTCGCTGCACAGGGGAAAAAGGCAGCGGCTGAAGAAAGCTTCAGAGTTTGGGAGGCCTTTGTAGCTAAAGAATTAGGCGCAAGTCCGGACCTCGCTTTTCATATACTGAAAAAAGAATTTTCTTACTCAAAGAATGTGGCTACTCTTGTGCTGATCGGAAGGGAAAAAGATGAAAGCATGCTGCGAACGCGCCTTGGTGCACGATTTAAAAGAATTCACACCATTACAGGTCCAGGCGGCGTAGGCAAGACTTGCCTTGCCAAGGCGATCGCCGCCAGTCCTGGATCAGGCTTTCCCGACGGCTCGGTCTTCGTGGACTTGTCGGCGATTAGGGATCCCGCCTTGGTTCTCTCGGAGCTTGCCGCTGCGCTTGGACTTGGACGTCGATCCACCGAAGGCGAAAGTCTTTTTTCAAGAGTTGCCACCACACTATGTCATAAGAGGATGCTTGTCGTCCTCGACAACCTCGAACAGGTACGCGATGCTTCAATTGAGATCAAGCGCCTGGAATACCTCTGCTCTGATATAGTATTCCTCGGGACTAGCAGGATTGCTCTGGGCCTGGAAAGCGAAGACGAATTTCCGCTCGCACCCTTGGCTGTGCCGAAAATTCCTGAAGATTGCAAGATAGAAGACGGAGAACACTATCCCGCCCTCCTTCTGTTCATGGAACGGGCAAGGTCGGCGAGGTCTTCGATATTATTCACTGAACTTGAAATACCGAAGGCTGCAAGAATTTGCGCAAGACTCGAGGGCCTTCCTCTAGCCCTAGAGTTGGCGGCTTCCAGGCTTGTCGCATTCAGCCTTGAAGAATTGGATCTTAGAATTCAAAAATCGACTAAGGTCGTGAGTGGAATGGAGACGATCAGGCCTGAACGTCACCGCTCCCTTCATGCGGCTATCGCCTGGAGTTGGGACCTTCTCGAGAAAGGAGAACGCCACTTTCTTCAGCAGCTGTCGGTTTTTTCCGGCGGCTTTGATCACGAAACAGCAGGACTAGTTTGCGATCCGGCAGGAAATGGAGGTTTGAGCGAATTTCTCGAGTCTTTAGTCGAATGGCGACTTGTCGCGCGAACCGAGACTGCTGGTCGATCCAGGTTTTACCTTCCCGAGGTTATCAGGGAGTTCGCTTATGAAAGGCTGGAAATGAGCGGAGGCGCTGCGAAGGCCAGGAATCGTCATGCTGATTATTTTCTTTCCAAAGCCCGTAGTCTCGCCCTGTTGCTTCACGGAACCAGGCAACGACAGGCCCTGGAACAGCTTGAAGAAGAATACGCCAACATGAAGGCTGCCATGGAATGGCTTGGAGCCTGTGGCCGAATCGAGGATCAGCTAAGCCTCATCGAAAGCCTCGAGTGGTTTTGGTATCGCTCCGGACGATATGGGGAAGGCCGAGCGGCATTCGAGGCAGCCCTAGCACATCCTGATGCCATAAACTACCCAGTGCTCATGGGTCGAAGCTTTCGCGCGCAAGCGTGGCTTGCTTTACTCCATGGTGATTGGATGGGAGCTATAAGAGCTTATGAACAATCCGTCAGCCTGTTGAGGCAATCGGGAGACGACGAAGGTCTTGCGAGGGCGCTTTCCGAACTCGGTTTGGCTGAGCGTTGGTTAGGCAGGCATTCAGAAGGTTTTGCCCATTGCAGAGAGGGACTGGCCATTTCGAGAGCTTCCGGCGATCCTGCGAGAATTGCCGCGGCCTTGATCTGGCTTTATGCGAATACAGGCGGAAAGAAAGTGGACGATACGCACCTGGCCGGACTAGAGGAAATCTTACTCATAGCTCGGCATGTGGAGGATCCCTGGCTAGAAGCGCACGCGTTCCAGGGATTAGGCGACTATTATCGGGAGAACGGTGGCGTCGAAACGGCGATATCCTGTTACAAGGAATCGCTCAACGTTTTCGAAGAAGTTGGTGAGGAACTCATGAAAGCCTGGTCGCTTGAAGGCCTGGGAATGGCGGAAATAAAGGCAGGAAGGTATGAAGACGCGCTTGAACGCTTGAGAGCCTCCTGCGCCATTTTTTATAAGTTGGGAGATCGAGGTGATGTCGCCTATCTGATCGGCGAGATCGGTATAGCCTATTTATCCAAAGGCGAAGAGGATATGGGTGATCTCCTTCTCGGGTGCGCATGCGGAATCCTCGGTGGGATGACTACCTCCTACTCATACTCCGCCCACTGCGCCGATTCGGGGAAAAAGCCCAATGCGGTGCCGAGCAGCCTGTCGCCGCATTTCGCGGCGGCGAAGGATAGGGGAAACAAAAAATGGATCGAGGGACTTTATCTCAATTACGAGAGTGCGGTTAAGGCGGCCATATTATAAGACTCCCTCTCCTGTCGAAATTATATTGGCATGTTGGAAAATGATTTTTGTAAAGCTTTCAAGGAGGAGTGATAAAACAATCGTANNGATTTTTGTAAAGCTTTCAAGGAGGCACAGAATGGATCAAAGACTGGAAACGCTCGTGAGGATCGCTTCTACCGAATTCGACGGTCCTTCCCTCATGGGTCCGGCGTTCCTGCCATGCGTTGAGGCTGTCCCATTTGAGGAGCTGACGGAAGACGCGACGTACGAAGGCTATTCGGTTTGGGGAGTCGCCCTCCACGTACTTTACCACAAGTGGGCGGCCATAAAGCTCGCCGGAGGAGATGCTCCCAGGTATTCTTACGAAGAGGCCGATTGGCCCAAGCTTCCCACCAAGCCCGATAAAACCGCCTGGACTAACCTTATCCAAGATCTTAAAACCATGCAGAAAGCATGGCTAACGGCCTTGCGTAAGTTTCCGATGTCCCGTTGGGAGGAAGCTATACCCGAGTGGGGCTGCACTGTCGGTCAAGTGATCGATTGCATCGTTCTCCACGACCTCTACCATGCGGCAATGATAAGGAATATGGGGCTTAAAAGTCTGAAGCGTAACAAGTAGTGGAGAATAGGGGATTCGAACCCCT
>DFYR01000052.1 GCA_002383375.1 Spirochaetaceae bacterium UBA4077 | reverse complement strand
GTTATATCCGATTTGGCCATGATGTTGCCGGCGATGATGAAAAAGGGGATCGCCATCAACGAGAATGAATTAACACTCCCGAACATCTTGATGACGACGAGGTTGAGGGGGAGATTCATTCCTATCATGAACGACACTGTCGTGAGAATAATCGACATATAGATGGGAAATCCAACGAAAATAAAGGCCAGCAATACTGCGAATACGAGCCATATCTGCCACATGCCTGTTTCCTTCCTTATCGCTTCGCGAGCATTCTAGTCTTGTAGTCTTTCCCGAATGATATCTTGTAGAGATACTCGATAATGCCGAAGAGGCAGCCGACGGGGATGGAAGCGTAGAACCAGGCCATGGAAATCTGGATGTTCTGCAGGCTGCTCATCGTATTGGTGAAAGTATAGGAAAAGCCTTTGTAGGCCAGGAGGGCTAATACTCCCATCACAAGGACGTCGATCACGGTGTCGACTCCCTGTCTCGCTTTTTCCGATTTAATCTTGTTGAGAAAGAGATCTACCGTAAAGTGGGCACCTTCTCTTATACCGACACTGAGACCGAGGAAGATTACCCATATGGCCGAGAGCCGGAGCACTTCGTCGCCCCAGGCAAAGGGGCGCATCGAAAGAAAGGTGAAATACCTGAGTATTATCTGGATGAAGCAGAGAATTATCGTAAAAGCCGACACAGACACCATCATGATGGTCCTGATGCGATCAAACAGAAGATAGAATTTCCTGGCCATGCATAGATCTCCTACAAAAAAAAGGAGATCGTCCCGGGAAGAATAGGGACGACCTCCCGTCCGCGAAAAATCCGGTTCGCTTACTGGATAGCCAGCATCTTGTCGATGAAATCGTTCCAGGCTTTGCCTTTTGCCCTGTACTCGTTGAGCATGGGCTTGCAGGCCTCCACCCACTTGGCCTTATCTTTGAGCTCGTGGATAGCCACGCCGGCGGCCTTCATCTTTTCAAGTGAAGCTACCTGGTCGTCTTCGTCCAGCTTAGCTTGGTACTGGGCAGCTTCCTGGGCGCAATCCATGACGATCTTCTGCAGATCCGCAGGCAGGCTGTTGTACCATTTTTCGTTGAAGAAATAGTACACGCAGGCGATGATGTGATCGGTGATGGTGAGGTTCTTGGCCACATCCTGGAATTTCATCGAGTTGATCATTGAAGGCGACGCTTCCATGCCGTCGATGACGCCGGTCTGGATGGCCGAGTATATTTCGTTCCAGTCCATCGTCGTGCCGGCCGCGCCCAGCGACTTGAACATGCTGATGTACACGGCGTTAGGTCCGCGCATCTTGAGGTTGGCCATGTCTTCCAGCTTCGTGACAGGCTTCTTGGTGAGCATGTGGCGCGAGCCCATGGACTGCCCGGCGGTGGCGATAAATCCGTACGGTTTCACCAGTGCGCTGACTTCGCCTTCAAGTCCCTTGAGAACCCGAAGGTAGTGATCATTATCCTTGAACAGGAAGGGGAACTCGAACATCATCAGCTGGGGAACCCAGGTGCCAGGCCCCGTGCCGGGAGCCGACACGACCATCTCGAGGGAGCCTGTTCGGGCCATTTCCACCTGCTCGGCCTGGCTGCCAAGCTCAGCGCCATAATTAGCGACGGCCTTGATCCTGCCTGCTGCTTTTTTATTCACCAGATCGACAAAGTAGGTGAGCCCCTTGCCGATAGTTCCGGTGCCGGCCAGGTTGGTCGACGTGCGTAACTGATAGGTCTTGCCCTGGGCGCCGGCTATGCCGGCCGCTGCTACGAGGACGATAAGGATCAACACTGCGCGTTTTTTCATCTGTGCCTCCATGTAAACACGATTAGAAGATTTGTCAAAAGCCATTGAAATATTAGCATTGAGTGGAGGGGGTGTCAAATTTATTCCACTTTTCATGGGTTATGCCGCGATTGATTCGCACGCGGGGTTCATACCCAGCGGCTCGCTACACGGTTGTTGATTATTGAGTTTTGCGGCTTTTAAAATCAGGCTAATTTTTAAATTGGCTCGGCTCTTTGCCTTTAACCGCTCCTTTTATGCCCATAGGCGGCGATCGCCGTTTCCTTAACCAACAAGGCTGTCTGTTGGGAAATCCTTGCGGTCTTGGCCAGCATGGCTATATCGGCGGCGGCAATTCCCTCCAGAGAACCGAAGGTCTTAATAAGTTTTTTCGACCGAGCCTCGCCGATGCCCTTTACCGAACTCAGGGTAGAAAAACGCAGGTCCTTTTCCCGCAGCTTTCTGGACAAGCCTGTAGCAAAGCGGTGTGTCTCGTCCCGCACCGCCACCAGGACGCGCAGGGCGGGGGAGTCCTTAGGCAGAACCACGGGGGCTACTCTGTCGGGCAGATACAGTTCCTCGTTTTTCTTGGCCAGGCCGGCCAGGTCGCAGTCCAGGCCTATTTCCCTCAAGACCTCTTCGGCAGCCGAGACCTGGCCGGCTCCGCCGTCGACGAGGATCAGGTCCGGCAGCTCGGCCTCCTCGTTGATCAACCTCGTGTAGCGCCGCGCAACCGCCTCCCTGATGGCGCCGAAATCGTCCACCGAACCCTGGAGGCTGCGAATCCGGAAATAGCGATAGTTTTTCTTGTCTGGTATGCCGTTTTTAAAACTCACCAGGGAGGCTACGGTGTTCTTGCCCGAAAGCTGGGCTATGTCGAAGCCTTCTATGCGGATCGGCAGGCTGGAAAGTCCCAGAGCTGACTTGAGCTCCAGCAGGGCGTTCCTGTCCCCCAGTTCTCTGCGCCGCTTGATCAGTTCCTCCCGGGCGTTCTGGGCAGCCAAATTCATAGAGGCGGCATGACGCTGCTCCTTGGGACACTCCAGCCTTACCTTCGCGCCCAGCTCTGTCTTAAAATATTTAACCAGGGTTCTGGTCTCCAGCTTTTTCATGGTGAAAATCGATGGAGGAGGCAACCGTTCAGCGCTGTAATAGGTGGTCAAGAAGCTCTGCAGCGCCTCCGGCTCGTCGGAATAGAGGGGCGAGACAAAGCTGTCCCGACCTTTGAGCTTGCCCTCGCGCATAGAAAAGACGACAAAAGAAATCAGGTCTCCGTCGCAATGCCAGGCCAGGTAATCCCTGGCGCTCGTGTCAAAATCCTGGGCATTACTCCGGCCGACGAATTGCTCCACCGCCCGAATGGCGTCCCTCAGCCGCGCGGCTTCCTCGAAGCGAAAGGCCTGGGCGGCCATTTCCATTTTTGCCTTGAGGTCCGCCGTCAGTTCCGCGGTCTCACCGGAAAGGAGTTTGCGGATCTGCTCGACCCGAGCCATGTAGTCTTCCCGGCTAATCTTGCCCGCGCAGGGCCCGGGACAGCGGCCGATGTGGTAGTACATGCAGGGACTTTCCCTTTGCCGCATGGTCACGCAGCGCCGCAAGGGAAAAAGCCGTTTTATCAATTCGAGGTATATATCTATTATTTCGGCGCTAGGAAAGGGTCCGTAGTACTCAGATCCGTCGTCGATAATGCGCCTGGTGCGGAAGACCCTGGGGTACTCCTCCGCGGTTATGCGTATGGACGGGTAGGTCTTCCCATCCTTCAAATTGATATTGTATTTGGGGTTATGCTCTTTTATGAGATTGTTCTCGATCAGCAGGGCGTCGTACTCGCTCCCGGCGAGAATCCATTCGATCGATTCCACCCGAGATACCAAATGCCTTGTCTTGACGTCTTTCCGGCCTGAAAAATATGACAAGAGGCGGTTTTTGAGCACCTTGGCCTTGCCCACATAGATAATCGTCCCGGTCTGGTCGCGCATCACATAGACCCCAGGCGATTCTGGCGCCTGGCGCACCAGGGCTCTGAAGCGGGCGTTCCGCGCCGCGGGACTTTCCTGTGTCTGGAGGTCTTTTACGAGTGGTTTTCTCTCCGGAGTCTCTGCTGCCGGGTTTCTGGCGGCCTCGTCTTTTATATCGCTCATGCTCTATACTCTATAGTATGAAAAAAGAGCCTATCAGTGAAGCGCGGAACCTGCAAAACGGCAGCCCGGCCGGTCCTAAGTTTGCCAGAGAAGCTGTTGAACTGGGCGATCCTCGCGAGCTCTTCCGCTTCTGTCCCTCCTGCGGCAGCACCGGAATCGGCTGGAGCGGCCGCTTCTGGCGCTGCGGTACCTGCGGTTTTGAATATTTCCACAATGTCGCCGCCGCCGCTGGCCTCATCCTGAATTCCGGCGGCAGCTGTCTTTTCCTGCGCCGGGCGAAGGAGCCGCGACGGGGATGCCTGGCACTTCCCGGCGGCTTTGTGGATCCCGGAGAAGCTGCCGAAAGAGCCCTGCAGCGGGAGTGCCGGGAGGAACTGGGCTGGGCGCCTGAGAACCTCCGCTTTCTCGCCTCTTACCCCAATCGCTATACCTTCAAGGGCGTCGAATACTGGACCTGTGATCTGTTTTTTATCGCCGACCTCAATAAAAAAGATATCGATCGCCTTGCTCCCGACCCCGAAGAGTCCACCGGAATGGAGTGGATCGAATTCTCCTCCATACCCTGGCCTTCCATCGCCTTTGAGTCGACGAGGCAGGCCCTGCGGCAGTACCTTCTACGAATATGAACAGCCGGGAGTGCATATGACAATTCCATCCATAGAAGAAATAATCAAACAGGACATGCAGTCTTTGAGAGATTGCCCCCAGGCGGAGGACTGCGCCGCCTGCAAGGAAGAACTCTGTGTCATGGTAGCGTCGGTGGCCGATTTCCCTACCGAATACGGCCGCTTTTCCATCATCGGCTTTGTCAACAACAGGGACGGCAAGGATCATATCATTGTGCTCAAGGGCGATGTCGGCGACGGGGAAAATCTCCTCTTGCGCATCCACTCGGCCTGTCTCACCGGCGACGCTTTTGGCAGCCAGCGTTGCGATTGCGGTCCCCAACTTCATTATGCCCTGCGCCGGATCGAAGCGGAGGGAAGGGGAGCCGTTCTCTACCATCAAGCCGAAGGTCGGGGCATAGGATTGGTTAACAAGCTTCGAGCTTATGCTCTCCAGGACAAGGGTTATGATACCTACGACGCCAACCTAGCCCTGGGATTCAAGGCCGACGAACGGGATTACGCGGTGCCCGCCGCCATGCTTAAAAAGATCGGTATAAAAAGCGTCCGCCTCATGACGAACAATCCTGAAAAGGTGGAAGAGCTGGAACGGCACGGCATCAGAGTGGTAGAGAGGGTTCAGCACGAACTCCCTGCCCAGGAGAACGATAAGGCTTACCTTTTGACTAAAAAAGAGCGCTTCGGCCACTTTTTAATGCTCGACCATGGCGTGGGTAAATAAAGAACGCAGAGGCTCACAAGGGCGGCTGCTGATAGCGACCGCCTGGGAGCAACTGCCGATACAACGACCGCCCAGCTGCGGTTGTCGATACAGCGATTATCCGGGCGCAACAACCGATACAGCGATTATCCGGCCGTGCTGCCGTGGTACAATTAAGGTATGACTAAAGAAAGGTATCAGGTGCCCCTCGGTCCAGCCCGGGCCGAGATAAGCGTCCTCAACTCCCGCTTTATCGCGAGCCTTGACTATGTCGAAACGGTTGAGCAGGCGCGCAGCTTTGTAGCGGCCATCAGAAGCGAATTCCCCGATGCGACGCACAACGTTCCCGCTTTCATCGTCGGTGGTGGCAATTCCAGGACGGAATTCTGTTCCGACGATGGTGAGCCCTCCGGTACCTCGGGGCGTCCCCTACTGGCGGTGCTGCATGGCTCAGGCCTAGGCAATGTCGCTGTGGTGGTTACGCGGTACTTCGGCGGCACCCTCCTGGGCACGGGAGGCCTTGTAAAAGCCTATTCCGAGGCGGGCAGACAGGTTATCGAGCGCACGAAAAGAGCCGTCCTCGCCGAATTGAATACGATGCGCATCGATTTGCCCTACGCCCTCTTCGACATTTTCAAGATGAGCCTTCCCCAGTTCGGCGCGAAAATTGTCAGCGAAGAATTCGCCGAGACTATACGTCTGGATGTCGACATTCCCCAGGAAACGGTCCAGGGTCTGTTGTCGAAGTTGGCCGATCTCAGCGCCGGCGGTGTTGAGGCGCGTTCCCTCGGGCTGCGGACTGCCCGCCTGGCCTTACCAGAGCGCGCGCATCAGTCCCGATAAGATCCTGCCTGCCGGCTGCGATCAGCGCTTCGCGGACAAGGTCGGCGTTGGCCGGCGCCGTATACTGCAGCAGAGCGCGCTGCATGGCCCGTTCATGAGCGCCCTTGGCCACGTAGACAGGCTTGTCGTCCAGGGGATTCGCTTCGCACCAGTACATGGCCGTGGCCAGCGTCCCAGGTGTGGGATAGAAATCCTGAGCCTGGTCAGGGACAAAGCCTGTATCCCTCAAGTATTCGGCAAGCTCGATAGCTTCTTTTAATCCCGAACCAGGATGGGCCGAGATGAAATACGGAACAAGATACTGCTTTAAACCTCTTTCACGGTTTAGCGACGCATAACGCGCCGCGAAAGCGTCGTAGCTTTGCCTTGGCGGCTTGCCCATAAGGGCGAGCACCTTGTCGGAAACATGTTCCGGCGCCACCTTAAGCTGACCAGATATATGATGCTCCACCAGCTCCCGCAAGAAATCTTCGCTCGAATCCTGCATGGCATAGTCGAATCGAACGCCCGAGCGGACAAAGACCTTTTTTACTCCCCGAAGGGAACGCAGCTCCCGCAGAAGCCTGACATATTCTCTGTGGTCAGGTTCCAGATTCGGGCATGGTTCGGGCGAAAGACAGCGCCTGTCCGAACAGGCCCCCTTGGTTTCCATCTTCTTGCACGCCGAGCGCCTGAAATTTGCCGTCGGTCCTCCTACGTCGTGGATATAGCCCTTGAAATCGCCCATCGTCGTAAGGAGCCTCGCCTCTTCCACGATCGCTTCCACGCTCCGGGAGTTGATCTGCCGGCCTTGGTGAAAGGTCAGCGCGCAGAAGGAGCAGGCTCCGAAGCAGCCACGGGAGCTGAGCAGAGAAAACTTAACCTCCGCCAGGGCGGGAACTCCCTTTAATTCCTTATACATAGGGTGGGCTTCCCGCTGGTAGGGCAGGGCGTAGACTGCGTCAAGCGCCTTCCGGTCTAAAGGAAAGGCGGGCGGCTCCTGGATTACGATCCGGTCGCCGTAGGGCTCGACAAGCCGCTTGGCTGAAAAAGGGTCGGTGTTCTTGTACTGAAGGGCAAAGGATTCCTGGAACTTTAGTTTGGATTGAGGATCCGCCCCGGCCAAGGAATCGAAATCGGGAAGTATCAAGGCATCGGGAAATTTTTGGGACAAGACGCCCGGCGGTATCGCTCCGACATGTTTAGGCCAGACTGTTCCACGGATGCCCGAAAAGTCGACTTCTGTCGGCGGGGCGAGCTGTCGATCCCCGGCTGAAAGCAGTGTCTTGCGTTGATCCGTCTCACTCGCTGCGGCGTTTTTATCGCCTGCCCTAAGGCGGCGCAGGATCTCCACAATCTGCCGTTCGCCCATGCCGTAGACCAAGACATCGGCCTTGGAGTCCAGCAGAATCGATTTGCGCACCTTGTCCGACCAGTAGTCGTAGTGCGCCATCCTCCTGAGGCTAGCCTCGATGCCCCCGATCACAATCCTCACGCCCTTGTAGGCCTGCCTGCACATCGTCGCATAATGGATCACCGCCCGGTCGGGCCTGGCGTTCCCGCGGCCGCGAACGCCAGGCCCGATACTCCCGTCGGCACGCAAGCAGAGGGCAGGGTTTCCTCCCGGAGCGTACTCGTCCTCGGAACGCGGTTTTTTGTTGGCTGTATAGGACGAAACCATGGAATCCACGGCGCCGGAGCTTACCAGGTAGGCCAACCGTGGTTTGCCGAAAAGCCTGAAAACCTCCACATCATCGGGGTCGGGCCTGGAGAGAACCCCTACCCGGTAGCCTTCGGCTTCCAGAACCCGGCCTATTATCGCGGTTCCGAAGGAAGAATGATCGACATAGGCGTCGCCTGTCACGATCACCACATCGAGTTCGCCCGGGCTTAGGCTGTTATTTATGAGATCCGAAAGAGTTGCGGGTAGGAATGCCATCGAACCGTATCATATACCAGGACTGAGGCCCGCGCTAAGGGTTGGACGGCTAAGGAACGCTAGGCCGAGAGCCGCGAAGTGAGGAATTGGAAAGGTGGGAATAAAATTTGCTGTTTTCAGGCCTCCGCGGCCAGTCGCCTTAGGAATTCCAGCGCCGCCGTCGCCGTGGCCGGGGTAGTATTCTCCAGCAATACGTCGATGTCCGGCTTTTTCTCCCTAAGGAGCTTAAAAAAAACGGTAAAATCGAATTGGCCCAAACCCGGCGCGACTATTTCCGACTTCCTTCCTTGCACCATGCGAAAATCCTTCAGATGAACGGCGACGATGCGCGATCCGAAGGCTTCGAATGCCCGCATTAAAAAAGCGGCCTGACTTTCCTTCAAGCCACTTTTAGGAATCAAGTTGACTGGGTCGAAGATAATCCCCAGGGCGGGTGAATCGATGCGATCCAGCAATGTCTTGGTTTTTTCGATGCTCGATACCGTATGTTGATCGGCTACCGGTTCTATGGCGACAATGGAATCCCAGCGTTCGGCGGTTCTAGCCAGCCGGGCGACCGAATCGCAGAGAGCGTCAAAAGCGGCCTGTCCCTGCGTTTCGGGATGCCAGGATGAGTCGGGATTGAGCGATCCAGTCTCGGTCCCTACCAGGGAACAGCCGAAATCCCTGGCGAACCGCAGATGCTCTTCGAATCGGCGCAGCTGTATCTCACGCTTTTTCGCATCCGGATGAATGGGGTTGATATAGCAGCCCATTACGGCGATCTCTATTCCCCGGGCAGCAAATACTTCCCTAATCTCCTTGGCGAAATCCGAGCTCAAATGTCCCGGTTCGGTAGGGAATCCCGGCAAGGCCTTGGGAAGGGCTAATTGAATACTGGAAACCCCGTAGGAGGCAATCCTTTCGGCGAGCAGTCCAGCCTCGCAGGGACCGAAATCGTGGGCTCGAAGTCCAAATCGCAGCATGGGTCAACTGTACTAAGTAGTTATTCCATTTGTAAATCGGAAACAGTATTAGACAATTTCGCGGTCAAAGACATATATTGACATATCTGCCCATATTAAGCTATATTTCGCAGCATAGTTGGACTAAAGGAGTTCATCGTGAAACTAAAGACTGTTTTAGCATTGTGCGCGATGGTTCTTCTCGCGGTCTCCTGCGCCCCGAAGGCTGAAAAAGCCGCCGAGACTCCCCAGGCAGCAACCACAGAGACTACACCAGCGGCCAGTTCCACTGACGCCATGGCTACCGGTGCCGAAGTCGCTCCCGCCGACATCAAAGATCCCGCTGCTTGGATCGCAGCCTACGATGCGTTGATCGCCTCCTATTCCGAGGCTTCGGCCAAGGCCAACGCAGGCAATCCCGCCGCGCTCACCGACGCCGAAAACATCTCGAAACAGGCCGACGCCCTCAACGCCGCGGCAGAAGTCATCAGCGCTTCCTTGACTGGACAGGCGCAGACCGATTTCGCAGCCAAAGTGCAGGAATATAAGGATAAGTTCAAGGCTGCTGCATCGAGCTAAGACCGAAGCTCTTGTTAAAAGAGCAACTTAGGGCCCCGGCCGCGTCGAATTCCCTTTCGCCGCGCCCGGGGCCCTTCAATTTTCAGCCCAGCGATGTATGCTCAAGGCATAATGAATACCCTCGACTTATCCATGCCGCTGATCATCGCCGGCATTCTGGTGCTTTTTTGCGTAGGACTCTTTTTAGGGCTGATCCTCGGCAGGCGCACAGGCCGCCTCGAAGTCGAGCAAAAGCTTCCCGACCGTCTAGTCGCGGAACGCGAGGATGCGGTCAAGCGCTCCCGGGCCGTGCTGGGAGGCCAGGTAGCCGAGCAATTAGCCCCCTATCTGCCCGATTTCCCCTGCTCCTTCGAAGATGCGCGATTTCTCGGAAAGCCACTGGATTACGTCTGCTTCAGCGGCGCTTCCGCCGGAGAAGTCGATGAAATCGTCTTCGTCGAAGTAAAGACCGGAGAGTCTACGCTCTCCAAGGTCGAGAAAAGCGCGCGACAGGCGATAATCGACGGCAGGGTTCGCTGGGTCGAATACAGGATACCCCTCGATTATGTATGAAGACTATGGAGCGTCAAACTATTCGTTTAGATGTGAGGCTGGGAATCGGCGCCGAAGCAAAAACCAGGCTGGCTATTCAAAGCGAGCATAACGCTTTTCGGCAAACTTCGGATAGCGCAGAAGCCAGAACGCGATTATTGCAGAAAAAATTATGCCGTATATGAGTGCATAAAGGTTGCGAGGCAGAGAAACGTAAAAAGTAAAAACGCCCAACGCGGCCAAAAGACCCATCGCCGCCAATATGACTATTACCGCATTAGGATTCTGCTTCATAGCCGCGACAGGATTGTCCCAATGTAGCCTGGGGTATGCAGTGTCCAGCCACAGCCCTCCCATATTAGAGGCTGTGGAAAATAAAAAGGCGAGAATAAAGCCCAGAGCCAGATCCATCGCGCCTAAACCAAGCACAATCCCTGAGGTAACGCAACCGACAACTGCTCCAAAAACCGAAAAAAGTTCCGCATGTAAAAGCTTCGCGGCAAAATACTCGAAAGGCCTCACCGGCAGTGCCTTAATCCATGACAGGGTTTTCGCGTCCCTGGATACCGCCGTGCAGGCAATACTCGTCGACGAACCTAAAAAGCCCCCAAGCGCAGCGGGAATCAGATATGCCACTGGCCCGGCAAGCAAGGGTTTCAAGGCTTCGAGCATGCCTTCGATGCTCGATCGTTGGGCTAAAAAGGCTATACCCATAAAAACAGGCAAAAGAATTACGATAAAAGGCCCGTTTATGAAAAATATAGGCTCTCGGTTCATCAGCCTAATTTCCCTGGCCAGAAGACTCGCTATAGGAGCTTGACTGTTTCCGTACTCTTTAGTGCTGCCGTTTCTCCTTCTTTTCCCCTTGGAAAAACTCGTTTCACCGAATATCTGTATGCTCCGCAGATAAGGCTTGCCTAAAAAGAACACTACAATGGCTAAAATAGTAAATCCAAGGGCGAAGTTTCCTAAAAGCGCCGCAAGGCCAAAGAAATCCCCGGCCCTGCTCAAAGATTTCCAGACCAGCAGGGAAGGAATCCAGGCTTTGCCCAGGCGGGACAGGAACGAATCTGGAGAGGCAAAGGCCGTCGCAAAGGATGCGTCCTGGAGCTTTGTCATCGTTCCTTGGATATAAAAATTGAATGCCAGTGCAAGACCTACGCCGACGAATCCTCCAAGGTAGATTATGAAATTTTTATTGCGGAACAGGGACGAAGCGTTCATCATCGGGATGAGAACAAGATAGGAAATGGCCAGGGGAATCAAAGGCAGCGCCAGGGAGGACAAAAGGGCGTAAAGGTAGAAAAGCACGCAAGGACCTTCGTTCACCCCGTAGACGATAGCGCTGACCATAAGAATAAATACCCCGACAAGCAGGTTGGTGAAATACACCAGCGACATCTTGGCGGCTAATAGCTCCTGGGGCTTGAAGGGTAGGACGAGGAATCCCGAATCCACACCCGATGCCGAAAAGAGCGACAAGGCCATGGTAAAGGAAAACACGAATACGATGAGCGCCGCGGAGATTGCCGTATATAGCAGCATCATATCCTCCAGCCCCGCGGGTTTAAAAGCCTTATACATGGCCTGGCTGTTCATTACGAAAATAAAGGCGAAATCGGCGGCCAACAGCAGAATTCCTATGCCGATGGCTATCGTTTTGATGAGCGTCTTAGGCTGTTTTAGATCCTTACGAGAAGGCAGGTTGAGGCTGAAGGTGCTCCTGATATTCAGAATCGCCAGGCTTAGGACGCGTGGTTTCATAAGCCCTCGCCCTCCCGGGAAGAATCCACCAGCTCCAAAAAGAGCCGCTCAAGGCTGTTATCCCCAGCCTCAGTTTCTCCTGCAGTTCCCGCTGGCGCCGATTCCCTTCGCCTGCGTAGATCCTCGATGGTCCCCGAGAATATGATCCTGCCCTTATCGATGATCGCCAACTCGTTGCAGATCTTTTCGGCCACTTCCATGACATGGGTGGAGAAGAACACGCATTTGCCTGCTTTTACCCGCTGCCGCATTATCTCCTTCAGCTCGAAGGCAGACTGAGGATCAAGGCCAACCATTGGCTCATCCAGCACCCAGTTGGTAGGATCGTGGATGAGGCTGGCGATGAGTCCCAGCTTCTGTTTCATCCCCCGGGAAAAGCTGCCGATGGAAGCCGACAGCAGATCCGAAAGCCCAAAACGAGCAGCGTACTCATCGATCCGAGCCCTGCGCTCCTGGAACGATATGCGGAAGACATCACCGACAAAGTTGAGGTACTCCATGGCCTTGAGCCTATTGAAGAGCTCGGGATTATCGTGAACAAGCCCTATTCGCCGCTTGGCGTCCAAGGGGCGCTCGGCCATGGAAATGCCGTCGATCAGTACGGTTCCCGAATCGGGCTCCAGCGCTCCGCAGGAAACCCTGATCGTTGTCGTCTTTCCTGCTCCATTCGGGCCCAGAAAACCGAAAATCTTTCCGTTTGGGACGCACAGGCTAAGGGAATCTATCGCCTTTCTATCGCTTTTCGCATAGGTTTTCGACACATCTGACAGCTCGATCATGAAATCCTCCAAGCGTATCGCTGGTTTACAACAATAAAGACTCGTATAACCGCAATTTATCGATTGATCCCTAAGGGTATCCTAAAATGAAAAGACATTCCAGCGTATCGATAAGAAAAGCTCTTTACCCAACCCAAGCCCTTTTACATTCCCGGAGGCTTGTGCATAATAAACCAGATGACCACAGTACCTATAGACACAGCATCTAGTCCCGGCGTAGTGATGGAACTCCTCTACAGCCTCAGGGTAAAGGATGCCATGACCTCCTCGGTGATTACCGCTTCTACCACTGCGCGGCTCCGCCATGTCCAGGACCTCATGCGGGAACATGCCATCACCGCCGTGCCTATCCTGGACGGCGAACGCCTTTTAGGCATCGTCTCCATCGGCGATATCATCCAAGCCCTGGACTCCGGTACCATGGAACGCCCAGCCGCCGAGGTCATGACCAGCTCGGTGGTCACCTTGGATGAGGACATGCCCCTTTCCTTCGCCGTTACCTACTTCGATCGCTACAAATACGGCAGGTTTCCCGTCTTGGCGGTTAACGGTAGGCTTGCCGGCATCATCACTGCTTCGGATGTGCTGCGGCGCCTCCTTATCGCCCTGAATGAAGAAATCGGCCGCATGGAACAGCGCATAGCCGGCCGCCAGCCCCCCAGCGAAGGCCCATTGCCCTCCATGGAACTGAGCTTTGGCTCGGCGCCTTTGGATTTTACCAGGGCGGGTAACATAAGTGCGCGCTTTAAAAAAACCCTCACTGAAAAGGGCTGTCCGCCGACAATAGCCCGCAGGGTGGCAGTGGCTTCCTACGAGCTGGAACTCAACCAGGTGATCCACTCTTCCGGCGGTGTCATGCGGATGAGGGTTTTCGAAGATACCATCGAAATTCTGGCCCAGGACGAAGGCCCGGGCATCCCCGACCTGGACCTGGCCATGCGTGAAGGTTATTCCACCGCCAACGAATGGGTCCGCTCCCTCGGCTTCGGCGCAGGCATGGGCCTGCCCAACGTAAAGCGGGTGGCTGACGATTTTTCCATCGAATCTCCCCCCGGCAAGGGCACCACCGTGCGAGCCCTCATCGCCTGGGCCAAAGAAAGTACGAATTAGATACAAGGAGGCTACTATGGTGATCAGTGAACTCCAGGCTCTGGCGGAGGCCAGACCGGTGCAGGCCGAATACAAGGACGGCCCGATCGCGGGGGGCTATACCTCGGACCTGCTCTCCGACGTCATGGCCCACGCCAGGACCGGGGATGTCCTGATCACCATTCAGGCTCACAAGAATACCGTGGCTGTCGCCGGCCTGGTCGGAGCTCCGGCTATCGTCCTCTGCAACGACAGGCCCATACCCGACGACATGGTCGAAGCCGCCAGAGAGGAAGGCATTGCCCTTTTTTCCACCTTACTAAGCCAGTTCGAGGTTTCCGGAAGGCTCTGGAAAGCCCTGAAGGTTTGAGACCCGAGGCCGGTGTCATGGATCTTCTGCGCCTGAGCGCGGATCTGCACAACCACTCCTGCCTGAGTCCCTGCGGGGACCTGTCCATGTCGCCAGGGCTCCTGGCGACCAGGGCTCGGGAGCGTGGAATCGATATTCTGGCCCTGACCGACCATAACGCCTCCCTTAACTGTCCACCCTTCGCCCTGGCCTGCGCCCAAAGGGGGATTCTTCCGCTCTTCGGCATGGAGCTCTGTTCGGCGGAGGAGGTGCACCTCCTGGCGATTTTCTCCGATCCGGGGGGCGCCCTGGAATTCGGTGCCGAAATACATACGTTGCTGCCCAGCCTTACCTGGGACCCCGAAGCCTTCGGCGACCAGGCGGTGGTGGACCAGAATGAAGGGCTGCTGGAGCTGCATTCCACCTACCTCGGGGCAGCCCTGGCAGCTTCTTTTGAAGAATTGACCGAGAGGGCAGCCGCTGCAGGAGCCCTGGTAATCCCCGCCCACGTGGATAGGGCGATGTTTTCGGTACATAGCCAGCTGGGCTTTCTTCCCCCCGGACCCTATGACGCAATCGAATCGGTCTTCGCCCCTCCTCCTTATCTCTCCGGCGGCCACAGCGTCATCTCGGGTTCCGATGCACACTATCCCGAGCATATAGGCAGACGACCCTTTGGCGTGGAGTTACCCGGGGCAGCGGTGGAAAACCTGGCAGAAGCCCTTAAAAGATATACGAAACTGAACAGTTCGGGAGGCGCCGGAGACGACAGGGGTGCCAGTGGCGACAGAAACGCCGAAGGCTCATCCAGTCCGGAGGCGGAAGAGTTCGGCAGCTATAAGAAACTCCTTGTCCAGCCCCTGGTGAAATCCTATCCCCATGACCAGGCGAAAAACTTTTTCGAAGAACTCAAGGCGGCCCTGAGAGCGGGAAGGGTTCAGCCTTCCTTCGCCCGGAAAGCCTAAGACCGCAAAATCAGGTTTAACGCCGCCGAGCACCCTGCCCCCATTACGAACCTTAGTCGGCCCAACGGATGTAAAAGCTCAGGGGTTTTTCCAGGGTGAGCATGTCAAAGAGGGGAATCTTGGCCTTGAAAACCTGCCCCTGGGCGCTGCCGCCCTCGGAGGAAAGAATCGTCTTGGGCGCGGTTATGCTCAGCTCCAACGCACAGGCTTCGAAAGCAGGCATAGCCTTTTTGCCAATAATCACCGTCTCCAGGTTCATCCTGTATTCTTCGGCGCTGATGGGATCGGGCTCCAGGGCAGGCGGACTCAGACTGTCCATCAAGTCCCGGTCGATGCCCGGAAACAGGCTGAAGGCGGCCGCGGCGTTGCCTCTGGTTATGCTCACCGCCAGTTCCCGCTGGGGAGGGACCGAGCCCGAGGCGGGCAGGCGCCGCAGTTCTATCATACCGCCGGGCACCAGGCTGGTATCGGCGGTAAAAGCCTGTACGTCGGGCACCCAGATGACCGATGTGAGGGCGTCCGTGCTGGGGGACGAAACGTCAACTAAAAAAATGGATTCTCTGCCGGAAAATTCTTCCTTGAGCTTGCGCACATCGAACAGGGCAGCGTTGGCCGACATGCCGCCTATTTGCCGTACCCTGGCGCTCAGGGTTTCGGGAATGTCCAGTCGCAGGGCTATGCGGGCACTCAAATCGTTCCGTATGGTTGCGTCCAGCCTTCCTGAGCATGAAGCCAGGGCTAGCAAGGCCAGCGCGAGTAAGACCGTCGAGGCGAATCGATGCGTTTTCATCCCAAAATCCTTCCTTGCGAGAGGAGCCCTGGGGGCGCCTTCAATTTTTAAAAGCGCCTGTACGGCGCTGAAAAAAGCATTAAAGACTGCGGTGGCTGGCAGCCATTATTTGCGTGAATACACCGGCACCGGTCTCGTGCTCTGTCGCAGGAGTACCTCACCCATCTTGTCCAGGCTGGCCTGGCTTTCCAGACTTAGCCTTCGGAACGTCGAATGGCTAACTAAAAGCGTCTGGCGCAGTTCCCTGCACAGCGAATCCAGCCTGGCGGCCACAGCGATAGTGTCGCCGTACACATTGCGCCTGAGCTCGCCCGGCGGCCCCAGAAGCGCCGAAGTGACCATTCCTGAGTGCAGCCCTATGGAGATCTTGAGATCCACGGGAAGGGCAAGAGCAGCCAGGTCTTCCTTAAGGCTTTCCATCTCGTCCATAAATGAATAGGCAGCCCAGAGCGCTCGTTCGGGGTGGTTCTGCTCATTCGCCAGACCGAAGAGGAGGATTACCGAATCGCCGTTGATCGACGTGATCCGTCCTCCCTCGGTGCTGGCAACGTGGGTCCAAAGGGCGTAGTACTTGTTTAACAGGGCGGTTGAGCGCAAGGATCCGAGGATTTCTGAAATTCCTGAAAATCCAATGATATCGCTGGAAATGGCCGTCACCAGAAGCTTTTGCGGCGCGGTTTCCCTGTGCTTTTCTCCCTCTTCGGACGCCGGCTCGACGCCCCAGGGACTCTTGGCCAGGTAGGTATCGAGCCTGTCTTTCAAACCGATAGCCCTCATTCTGGAGGCCAGGAGCATGAGGTCGTAACTAGCAATGCCCAGCAGGGCGAAAAGGTGCTGAGGTGAGGATACAAAATCCTTAAGCCTAAGCCTGAAACTCGAAATCTTTAATGCTTCAAGGTAGGCTTCCCGCTCGATCTGGCCGGCATTCAAGGCCCGGGAAAGATTGATCCTCGTGTCCAGATAATAATAGAAAGTGAAAAAGATAACCGCCGAGCCCAGCGATAAGGCTGCTTCTGACAGTCTTTTGAGGAGTCCCTGCGAAAATGTTATGGAAAGAGCCTGGAAAAATCCGATATAGACTGCCGAACCCCAGAGCAGCATATTGGTGGATTCCAGAAAATTCTGACCGCTGGTGGCGGCCATCAGAATGGAATACCCGATCGGGGTGATGAAGGAGAACAGAAACCGCAGCACCGGCACATGACCCTGGCTGGCTAGAAGCAGGGTCTGGACGAGCATAAGAAGCACGATTATCAGCGACTGAGTTATCCCCATGGCCAGGGAGCCGGAGGTAAGAAAGATAATGACGATGAAGAAGATCACAAGCTGGCTCGAGTAGAAGTAAAACTCGTCGGTAAAGCGCTTCAGGGGGATTTTCATCGCCACTATTGTATACGGCTTTGATTTACTTGACTAGTTTTCATTGAGGTGTACAATGATAAAGCCATTTTTCATGGCAGCCATTTTATCAGGAGGTTTTATGAAAAAGATTACGAAGCTCACCGCCATATTGCTGGCGCTGGCCTTCATCCTTGTCGGGGCGGACGTATTCGCCCAAGCCAAGGCCAAGTTCCACATTGGCGTGGTGACCGGTACAGTATCCCAGTCAGAAGACGACCTCAGAGGCGCCGAAGCCCTTATCAATGCCTATGGCAGCGTAAAAGCCGGTGGCATGATCCAGCATATCACCTATCCCGATGACTTCATGTCCCAGCAGGAGACCTTCATCTCCTCCGTGGTCGCCCTGGCGGACGACCCCCTCATGAAAGCCATCATTGTCAACCAGGCCATCCCCGGGACCACCGAAGCCTTCAAGCGTGTCCGCGAGAAGAACAAGGACATCCTCCTCCTCGCCGGCGAGCCCCATGAGGACCCCCTGGTCATCCAAGGATCCGGAGCCGATTTCATCGTGTCCAACGATTTCGTCAACCGCGGCTACACCATCATCTGGGCGGCCAAGCAACTGGGCGCCAAGACCTTCGTCCACATTTCCTTCCCCAGGCACATGAGCTATGAGACCCTCGGGCGACGCAGGGCCATCATGGAAGAAGCCTCCAAGGACCTGGGCATCAAGTTCGCCTTCGAGACCGCCCCCGACCCGACCTCCGACGTCGGCGTGGCCGGAGCCCAGCAGTTCATCCTCGAGAAGGTTCCCCAGTGGATCGAGAAGTACGGCAAGGAAACCGCCTTCTTCTGCACCAACGACGCCCACACCGAGCCCTTGCTCAAGCAGCTCTTCGCTTACGGCGGGCTCTTCGTCGAAGCAGACCTCCCCAGCCCCTTGATGGGTTACCCCGGGGCGCTCGGACTCGACCTTTCCAAGGAAGCGGGCGATTTCCCCGCCATCCTCAAGAAGGTTGAAGCAGCCGTGGTCGCCAAGGGCGGCGCCGGCAAGTTCGGCACCTGGGCCTTCTCCTATGGCTACACCCTCTCCGCCGGCCTGGGCGAGTTCGCTAAGAACGTGCTCGAAGGAAAGGCCAAGAAGAACAGCATGAACGACCTGTTCACCGCCCTGGGCAAGTACACCCCCGGAGCCAAGTGGAACGGCGCTTACTATGTCGACATCGGCACCGGCGTCCGCGCCAAGAACCAGGTCCTGGTCTACATGGACACCTACGTATTCGGCAAGGGCTTCCTGCCCACCACCAAGCAGAAGGTGCCGGAGAAATATTCCTTAATCAAGATGACGAAATAGTATGAGACTGCGGGCCGCTTCGCCGCGTCGCGGGGCGGCCGCGCTCTTTCAAGCGATCCGCTTAAGGCGGAATCGAGAGCGGCGCCGGTAATTTCATGGCGCCGTGGCGCCCGCGCGGGGGGTTCCCCCGCGCGGGCGCTCTCCGCAGAAGCCCCAGAACCGGCTTCGCGAAAATCCTTTCACCATCAGGGAACATTATGGGACAAAGTAGTCCTTTACTATCGCTCAAGAACATTTCCAAGGAATTCTACGGGAACG
>DFYR01000051.1 GCA_002383375.1 Spirochaetaceae bacterium UBA4077 | reverse complement strand
TTCACCAATGGCGCCATCCGCCATACCGCGGTGATTCCGGTGGCCGGCGACCAGGTCAACAACGACATCGCGGTGGCGCTGCGCACCCCGCCGAAGGAGGCCGAGGACATCAAGATCCGCTTCGGCTGCGCGCTGCGCCAGCTGGCCGACGCGCGCGACATGATCGAAGTGCCCGGCATCGGCGACCGCCCGTCGCGCACGCTGTCCAGGCAGACGCTGGCCGAATTCATCGAGCCGCGCATGGAAGAGCTGTATTCGCTGGTGCAGGCCGAGTTGCGCCGCAGCGGTTTCGAGGAGCTGCTGTCGTCCGGCATCGTCATCACCGGCGGCTCGGCCGGCATGCAGGGCATGGTCGAGCTCGGCGAAGAGGTCTTCCACATGCCGGTTCGGATGGGCTGGCCGCGCTACCAGGGCGGTCTGGCGGACGTGATGCGCAACCCGCGCTTTGCCACCTGCATGGGCCTGCTGATGGCCGGGCTGGAGGCGCGCGGGCGCGATGCGCCGAAGCTTTCGGGGAGCAATTTCAGGGACGTACTGATACGCATGAAAAGCTGGTTCAAGGGGAATTTCTGACGCGCCCGCCCGGGTTGGGCGAGCGACGTCGAAACAGGATTTGACGGCCGTGCCGGATGCTTTGAAGCATCGCGGCCGGCACGTCAAAGGATTTTGAGTGTGGTTTTTCGATTGGGCAAGAAGAGGAGAGCAACATGTTTGAACTGATGGATGTAGACACCCAGGATGCGGTTATCAAGGTGATCGGTGTGGGCGGCTGCGGCGGCAACGCGGTCGATCACATGATCAGCTCGGGCTTGAATGGCGTGGAATTCATCGCCATCAACACCGATGCGCAGGCCTTGAAGCGCAACCAGGCCAAGCTGCAGCTGCAGCTGGGCAATGGCGTGACCAAGGGCCTGGGCGCCGGCGCCAACCCCGACGTCGGCCGCGAAGCCGCGCTGGAAGACCGCGAGCGCATCGCCGAACTGATCGACGGCGCCGACATGCTGTTCATCACCGCCGGCATGGGCGGCGGCACCGGCACCGGCGCCGCCCCGGTGGTGGCCGAAGTCGCCAAGGAGCTCGGCATCCTGACGGTTGCGGTGGTCACCAAGCCCTTTACCTTCGAAGGCAAGGTAGTGGGGCGGATCGCCGAGGAAGGCCTGGAAAAACTCAGGCAGGCAGTGGACACCGTCATTGTAATTCCCAACCAGAATTTACTTAAGGTTGTCGACAAAAAGACACCAATAAGGCAGGCTTTCCTTCTGGCCGACGATGTGCTCAGGCAGGGCGTGCAGGGAATTTCCGACCTCATTACCCTCGCCGGAGATATCAACATCGACTTCGCCGACGTACGAACGGTCATGCAAGGCCAGGGCGACGCCATCATGGGAATAGGCATCGGCACCGGCGAGACGAGGGCTGTCGACGCGGCCAACAAGGCGGTTAACAATCCCCTCTTGGAAGACGCCAAGATCGAGGGAGCCCGCAATGTTCTGGTCAACGTCACCGGCGGAGAGGATTTCTCACTGGTGGAATACCAGGAAATCGTCGATTACATCACCGAAAAGGCAGACGATGATGCCCACATCATCGCCGGCTTCGTAACCGATCCGAAAATAGAGGACGAGGTCAGGGTAACGGTGATCGCCACCGGTTTCGGATCCCTAAGGCAGCAGAGCATGGGCGAAATGGCCCGAGCCGCCCTCAGGAACAGACCCGAGATCCGCAAACCCGCCAGCGACTATGTATCTCCCAAGGACTTCGAGCTCTTCGGCGAGAACGGAGCAGCCCAAGTCAAGGGATACAGCTTCGAAAACGCCGCCGAGGGCGACGAACTCGATATACCCACAATTCTGAGGGACAAGAAGTTCGGCGCCGAAAGGGTGGGAGCAAAGTTTTGACCGACCTTGGAATCCGCTACAGGGCTCACCTGCTCCTGGTGAGAAAGCGTTCAGCCCTCACCGCCGAAAGCTACCTGCGCGAGCTGGAAAACCTCGAGGGTTTTCTTTCAAAACAGGGGAAGAGCCCCCTGGACGCGGACGGGGAGGACCTTCTATCCTTCCTGGTCTTCAGGCAGAGACGGGGCTTGTCCAGGACAACCATGGCCAGGCTCGTGGCGAGTCTCCACTCCCTTTACAAGTTTATGAAGATGGAAGGACTGCGTCGGGATGATCCTTCCCAGCTCATCCGCACTCCCCGCCAGGAACGGATTCTCCCCGAGGTGCTACAGCCCGAGGAGGTGGACAGGTTCCTGGCCAGCATCGACCTGTCTACGCCCAACGGGCTTAGGGACAGGGCTCTTTTTGAACTTATCTATTCCTGCGGTCTGAGGATCTCCGAAGCGGCTTCACTGAGCTTCGACCGCCTTTATATGGAGGAAAAACTCCTGCGGGTCCTTGGCAAGCGTAAGAAGGAAAGGATCATACCCTTCGGCGACGACGCCTACTACTGGCTTGGCCGTTATCTCAAGGAGGGCAGACCTTTGCTGGAAAAGAAAAGGAAAACCGATCTGGTCTTCCTCAATCAGGAAGGCGAGGGAATTTCCCGCAAAGGAATTTGGAAGCGTTTCTCCGGCATCAGGAGCGTGGCTGGCGTCTCTGCAAAGGTTCATACCTTTAGGCACAGCTTCGCCACCCATCTTTTAGCAGGGGGCGCCGATCTAAGAACGGTGCAGGAACTTCTGGGGCACAGCGATATCTCCACCACCCAGATATACACCCACATAGAGGAAGATGCCCTGCAGAGCTATCACCGGGAATATTTTCCCAGGTCCTAGCATTTTTAAGGCGTATCGAGGAGGTTTTGGAAGCATGAATCCCGGGACGGCGCGTTCACATCAGCGGAGGATGAGAATGAAACAATGGAAACATCCCCGTATTCTCGCGCTCTTTCAGGATTCCTGTCTCGATCTCCAGCCGAGGGCTGCAGGCCGGAAACCTCAGCTGCCGGTGCTGGCCATCGCGCGGATGGATTTTCTGCGGAGCCACGAAAAGCTTCTTTTATCCAGGTCGGTCGGCTCTCTCGAAGACCTTGCCGCAATGGGACTTTGGGAGCTCGAGGGCATAATTCTGCGCTCCCTGAACAAAGAAGTCTGGAATCCGGCCGCCTGCCTCGAAAAGGCCAGGCGGGACGAGGAATTCCTGGACCGCAATGGAATCGCCTTTGTGTCGGCACAGGACCCCGAGTATCCGCCCCAGCTGAGGGAAACGTACAGGCCGCCTTTTGGTCTCTACGTGCGTGGAAGGCTGCCCGATTCCGCGATGCCCTGCATTGCCGTTGTGGGCACTAGGGCTGCCACAGGAAGGGGCTTGAGAGCAGCCTTCGGCCTGGCTGAGGATCTATCGGCCAAGGCTATCCCGGTGGTCTCTGGGTTGGCCTTGGGTATTGACTCGGCAGCCCACCGGGGCGCCCTCAGGGGCAAGGCCAGGACGCTGGCCGTCCTGCCCGGTGGCATGGACTCGGTCTACCCAGCATCCAATAGAAGCCTGGCGGCCAGAATCCTCGACGAGGGCGGCTGCCTGGTGACCGAGAATCCACCGGAAACGCAGATCCGGCGCTACCGATTTCCCGAGCGCAACAGAATCATAGCCGGCCTTGTCCGATCCTGCGTTGTCGTCGAGGCGCCGGAGGGTTCGGGAGCCCTTATAACTGCCGAGCACGCTTTAAGCGAAGGCCGGGATGTTTTTGTGCACAGCGCCTGCCTCGGCGGAAGCAGAAACTCCGGATGCGCCGCCCTGCTCGAACAGGGGGCAATTGCGGTAGCCAGCGCAGGCGACATTGTCGCCGAATGGGCTTCTTGCGGCGGCAGGAAGCCAGCATTTTCCGCCGCCGGACAGAAAGAGGAGATGAAACTACATGGCTGATACAACGAAAAAAACCACTGGCGTCCGCGTTCCGAAGGAAGCTTCGAAAAAGACCCCCTCCGGGACAAAGACTTCAAACCGCAAGGCTGCGGCCAAGACGGCCAAGACGGCGAAGCACGTTAAATCGGCCAAGTCGGTCAAGGCGGCGAAGCACGTTAAATCGGCAAGGACGGCGAGATCAGCGGCGGGGAAAAACCTCGTGATCGTCGAATCCCCGGCCAAGGCTAAAACCATAGAGAAATACCTCGGTTCCAGCTACAAGGTCCTGGCCTCCATGGGGCATCTCATCGATCTGCCCAAGTCAAGAATAGGCGTCGATGTCGACCATGGCTTCGAACCCGAATACCTGACCATCCGCGGTCGCGCCGGGGTGCTCAAGGACCTGGTAGCGGAGGCTAAAAAATCCGAATCCGTCCTCCTGGCCTCCGACCCTGACCGGGAAGGGGAGGCTATCGCCTACCTGATCGGAAAGCACCTGGAGGAAAAAATTCCTGGGCTGCCCATAAAGCGGGTCGCTTTCAACGAAATAACCCAGGCTGCGGTGAAGGATGCGGTCAAGGCGCCCAGGCCTATCGAGCTCTCTAAGGTGGATGCCCAAAAAGCCCGGCGCGTATTAGACAGACTGGTAGGCTACAATCTGTCGCCCCTGCTCTGGAAGAAGGTCAAAAACGGGCTCAGCGCCGGAAGGGTCCAGTCCGCCGCCCTCAAACTGATCTGTGACAGGGAGAAGGAAGTCGAATCCTTCATCCCGGAAGAATTCTGGACTGTAGAAGCCTCGCTCAAAGCTGGCCGGACGGGCATAAAAGCCGATCTGGTGCTTTTCAAGGGCAAGAAACCCCAGCTCGGGAACGAGGAGAAGGCCAAACGCATGGTCGCAGCGCTGGAAGGATTGCCCGCTTCCGTGACCGATATGCGGAGCAGCGAGCGAGTTGTCAGGCCCAAGCCTCCCTTTACCACTTCCACCCTGCAGCAGACCGCCGCCAACAGGCTGGGCTTTACCAGCAAGAAGACAATGCAGATCGCCCAGATCCTCTATGAAGGCGTCAACCTGGGATCGAGGCGCAGCGGTCTTATAACCTACATGAGAACCGACTCTACCCGCATAGCCGAAACAGCCCTGGCCGAAGCCAGAACCTGGCTGGCAGAACACTATCCTGCCCAGTTGCCCAAGGCCGCCCAGCGCTACAGCGCTGGAAAGCAGTCCCAGGACGCCCACGAAGCCGTAAGGCCGACCAGCGTCGCCTACACGCCCGACTCTGTGGCTCCCTACCTGCAGAAGGATGAGCTCAAACTCTACACCCTTATCTGGGAACGCTTCGTTGCATCTCAGATGATCCCTGCCCTGGTAAGGGTAGTCACCGCCGACATCGGTATCGGTGACGGGATTTTCAGGATCTCGGCCTCCGCCTATATCGAAGAAGGCTTTTATAAGGCCATCAAACTCTCGGCGTCCAAGGAAGAAAAAGCCAGCCACAGCCTAGTCCTCGAAGTCGGGCAAGTACTGGGGGTGGAGAAACTCGACGCATCCCAGCATTTTACTCAAGGGCCCTCGCGCTATACCGACGCCACGATAATCAAGGCCCTGGAAGAGCTGGGGATCGGAAGGCCGTCGACCTACGCGCCCACGATCAGCACGCTGCTGGAACGCTACTACGTTTCCCGCCAGTCCAAGCAGCTGGCGCCCACAACCCTGGGCCGGATGATATCCGACATTCTTTCGGAATTTTTCCCCGAGGTTATTGGAGCCGGCTTTACCGCCCAGATGGAGAGTCTCCTGGACAAGGTCGAGGACGAAAAGGCCGACTGGGTCCAGGCGCTTAAGGAATTTTACTTTCCCTTTAAAAGCAAGCTGGACGAGGTTATGTCAACCCTTTCCAGCAAGAAGGGTCAGCTGGACGAAACAACCGACATCGCTTGCGAGCGCTGCGGCAAGCCCATGGTCAAAAAGCTAGGACGCTTCGGCTTCTTTCTCGCCTGCTCGGGCTTTCCCGCCTGCAAGAACACCAAGAGCATCCCCATAGCTATATGTCCAAAATGCGGGGGGGATATTGTGGAACGGAAAAATCCCAAGGGCAAGCGAAAGCTCTTCTATGGGTGCAACCGTTATCCCGCCTGCGATTTTGTCACGTATGACAAGCCTACGGACAAGCTCTGCCCTAAATGCGGCTGGTTCTTGGTGGATAAAAGCGACAGGGCTTCGGGCACTCACAAAGCCTGCATCAATCCTTCCTGCGATTACCTCCATTCCCGGGATGAAGAAAAGGCGGAGGATTGAATGGATAAGAAGATCGAAGACTACCTGGCTTATCTCGAATCGGTGCGGGGACTCTCGGAGCGAACGCTGCGGGTCTATCGGGATGACCTTGAGCGTTACGAGGCCTTCCTGGGTTCCTGCGACATCGACTCGGCCGGCGCTTCAGAAATCCGCAAATTCGCTGGAAGCCTGGTCATGGAAGGAAAGGCTGCTTCGAGTGTCAATCGGGCGCTCTCGACCCTGCGAGGCTACTACCGTTACCGCATGCGCTTCGGCTCCTTGAGTTCTGATCCGGGAAGAGAGGTTGAGAATCTCTCCTCGGAACGAGCCCTGCCTCGTTTCATGTTCGAGGACGAGGCCGCCAGGCTCATAGAATCCATCGATGGCTCGAGCTTTTCAGACCTTAGGGACAGGGCGCTCTTTGAGGTGCTCTACAGCACGGGCTGCAGGGCTTCGGAAATTGTCGGCATGAGAGTGGACAGGATCGATGCCTCCCGATCGCTGGTACGGGTGATGGGAAAGGGTTCCAAGGAGAGGGTGGTCTTTTTAGGCCGCCTGGCCTCCGAAGCGCTTTCGCGCTACCTGCCCATGAGGACGGCGAGACTGCAAATGCTCAAGGTAGAAGACCACGGAAGGCTCTTCATCAATCGCCGGGGAGCAGCGCTCACTGTACGGGGCTTGGAAAAAATTGTGGAGAAAAGAAAAGGTGTTTCGGATCTCAAGAAAGCCCTATCGCCCCACGCATTCAGGCATAGTTTCGCCACCCAGCTGGTAGCCTCGGGCGCCGACATTAGGGTGGTTCAGGAAATGCTGGGGCATTCCAGCATTTCTACAACCCAGGTCTACACCCATGTGGACATGGAGCATCTTCGCAAGGTGTATGAACTGGCACACCCCCATGGGGCTAAGGAGCGCTGATTATGGATAAGAGAATGAAGATACGATCCACGACGGTACTCGTGGTGCGCAAAGACGGCCGTGTCGCCATGGCCGGCGACGGCCAGGTGACGATGGGACAGACGGTCATGAAGAGCAACGCACGCAAGGTTCGGGCTATTTATGACGGCAAGGTCCTCTGCGGCTTTGCCGGGGCCACGGCGGATGCCTTCGCCCTTCTCGAGCATTTCGAAGTGAAGATCCAGGAGTACGGCGGCGATCTTACCAGGGCGGCGGTGGAGCTGGCCAAGGATTGGCGCACCGACAAGATCCTGCGGAAGCTCGAAGCCATGCTTCTTGTGGCGGACGCTAAAAAATCTCTTCTTCTCTCGGGCACCGGCGACGTGGTCGATCCGGCTGAGGACGCGGTGGCTATCGGCTCGGGCGGTCCCTATGCCTACGCGGCAGCCTTGGCATACCTGGAAGCGTCCAGGCAGCTCGAGCGGAAGCTGGCCGAAAAGGGAATCGCGGGCGAATCCGTCGCCTTCAGCGCCGCCGACATCGCCAGAAAGAGCCTGGAAATCGCCGGCAGCATCTGCATCTACACCAACGACAAAATTGTCGTGGAGGAAATATGAGCTCGCCCGATTTTTCCGACCTGACGCCCCGCAAGATCGTCGAGGCGCTGGACTCCTACATCATCGGCCAGTCCGAAGCCAAGAGGTCGGTTGCCATCGCCCTGCGCAACCGCATGAGGAGGCAGCGCCTCACCGAGGAGCAGCGGGAAGAGATCGCCCCGAAGAACATCCTCATGATGGGGCCCACAGGGGTAGGCAAGACGGAGATAGCCCGCCGCCTGGCCAAACTCTGCGGCGCTCCTTTCATAAAGGTGGAGGCCACGAAGTTCACCGAGGTGGGCTACGTGGGCAGGGATGTGGAGTCGATGGTACGAGACCTCATGGCGGCGGGCGTCGCCATGGTCAAGGAGGAGATGCGGGTTCAGGTGGAGGCCGAAGCCGCCAGGAGAACCGAAGAGCGTCTTTTGGACCTCCTCCTGCCGGGGCTTTCCACCTCGGTCGAGCCCCTGGGCTCGACTCAGGCCACCCTTGTGACCCCTCTACCGCCCAACGAGACTCGGGAAAAATTCCGCAAGCTCCTTCGGGAAGGCAAACTCGAATCCAGGGAGTTGGAGCTCACGGTGAGCGCGACTCCTCCCACAATGGAACTCTTCGCGGGTACCCAGATGGAAGAGATGGGAGTAGCCCTGGGCAGCATCGGCAATATTTTCGGCGGCAAGAAAAAAAAGAAGACCATGACCGTGGCCGAGGCCAGGCCTATCGTCGAAGCCGAAGAGATGGACAAGCTTGTCGATCCGGATAAAGCCGCTCAAGAAGCCCGCAGGCGTGTACAGGAATCGGGTATCGTCTTTTTGGACGAGATCGACAAGATCGCTACCAGAGAGGGTCGAGGCTCATCGGGTATCGATGTAAGCCGGGAAGGAGTGCAGCGGGACCTTCTGCCCATAGTGGAAGGTACCACGGTCAATACGAAGTGGGGCCCCGTGGATACTACCCACATTCTCTTCATCGCCGCAGGAGCTTTTACCGTCTCCAAGCCCCAGGACCTTATACCCGAGCTCCAGGGCCGCTTCCCCATCAGGGTGGAGCTCACCGCTCTCACCGCCAAGGACTTCGAGCGCATCCTCGTAGAGCCCAAGAACGCCCTGGTGATCCAGTACATCCAGCTTATGTCCACCGAAAACCTTGTACTTGAATTCGAGCCCGGAGCCGTAAAGAGAATCGCCGAGATAGCTGCCGCCGCCAACACCAAGACAGAAAACATCGGAGCCCGCAGGCTCCACACGGTTCTTGAACGGCTCTTGGAAGAGGTCTCCTTCGATGCCGACACCCTATCAGGCCAAAAGCTGGTGATCGACAGCGCCTACGTGGACGAACGCTTCAAGGATTACGCCGAAAGGCAGGATTTGAGCAAATACATCTTGTAACAGGAGGGCCGATCAGCCATGGAAACCACAGAACTGCACAGCTTCACCATCGACGACTCCTCCGAAGCCCGGGAGATGCGCCTCTGGAAACAGTACCATGAGAGCCGCGACCACCGCATCCGGGACATCCTCGTCGAACAGTACGCACCCTTGGTCAAATACGTCGCCGGCAAGGTGGCGGTGAACCTGCCTTCCTCGGTGGAATATGACGATCTGGTGGGTTATGGAGTCTTCGGCCTTTTCGACGCGATTGAAAAATTCGACCCCTGCAAGCAAGTAAAGTTCAAGACCTACGCCGTTACCAGGATACGCGGCGCTATGTACGACCATTTGCGGGAGATGGACTGGGTCCCCAGATCGGTGCGCCAGAAGGCCAAGGAGATCGAGCAGGCTGTCATGCTCCTGGAAGCCAGGCTGGGAAGGCCGGCTTCGGATTCCGAGATCGCCGAATCCATGAGCTTGCCCGAGGAGGAGTTCTCCAAGCTCATGAGCAAGATTTCTTCCACGGTGATCCTGTCGCTCAACGACATCTGGAACTCCTCAGGAGACAACGAAAAACTCTGTATTGGCGACAGCATCGAGTCGCCCCGGGGTATGAACCCTGACTCAAAGGTCGAAAAGGAAGAAATCCGCAGAGTTATCGTGCAGGCTATCAATGAACTGCCGGAAAAGGAAAAGAAGGTCCTAGTCCTGTACTATTATGAAAACCTCACCCTAAGGGAGATCGGACAGATCCTTGAGGTGACCGAGTCGAGGATAAGCCAGCTTCATACCAAGGCGATTATCAGGCTTCGGGCCAAGCTCACCAGCCGTCGCAAGGGTCTGTTTTAATATCGCCATTAGTCCTTTTTGACGAATTGCCTTACGGAAGCCGGCCGAGCAACCTTTGCCGCAGAACCCTTCCTAAGCCCAGCTAGGCCTGTTCGGCTGCTTGGGCAATCCCGTATTCGTCGATTTTCTGGTAGAGGGTTTTGCGTCCTATCTTCAGAACCTCGGCGGTTTTCGTCTTGTTCCATCCCAACATCGCCAGGGTTTCCGCAATTACGATCTTTTCGGCCTCGGCCATACTGGAGAGGGCGGGGATATGGATCTCTTTTTTCTCCTGGGTGGAGCGTGGTCCCGGAGGTAGATCCTCCATGACGATAAAGCGTCCCGAGGTCATGACAACCGCGCTTTCTATGCAGTTCCGGAGCTCCCGAACGTTGCCCGGCCAGTCGTAGGCGAAGAGAGCTTGCTTGGCCCTGGTCTCGAATCCTTCGATTTCCTTTGCGTTTTCCTGGGAGAATTCGTGGAGGAAGGTGGCCGCCAGGAGAGGGATGTCCTCCCGTCGCTCCCGCAAAGGGGGGACGTGGATATTAACCACGTTCAACCTGTAGTAGAGGTCCTCTCTGAAGCGCCCCTCCTCGATCTCGACCTTGAGGTCCTTGTTGGTGGCTGCGATGAAGCGCACGTCCACATCCAGAGTCGATTCTCCGCCCACCCGTTCGAATTTCCGCTCCTGCAGCACTCTGAGAATCTTTATCTGCACGTTCTGATTGATCTCGCCGATCTCGTCCAGAAAGAGGCTGCCTGTATCGGCCATCTCGAAGCGGCCGCGCTTGCGCATCTGGGCGCCGGTAAAGGCGCCTTTTTCATGGCCGAAGAGCTCGCTTTCCAGAAGGCTCTCGGCCAGGGCGGCGCAGTGCACCTTTATCAGGGGCTTGTCCCGCCGGGGCGAAAGGTTGTGAATGGCATCGGCGATGAGCTCCTTACCCACCCCCGATTCGCCAGTGATGAGGACCGAGGCCTTGGTAGGCGCCACCTTGCGCACAAGGTCGAAGATTTTGCGCATCGCCGGGCTCTTGCCGATGATGGAGCTAATGCGCTGCTGGGCGAGGACCTCCTCCCGAAGCTCTTGATTCTTTATGGAAAGCTCGCGAATTTCCAGGGCGTTCTTGGTAAGCTTGAGCAGATGGTCGAGATCGAGGGGCTTCGTGATGAACTCCAAGGCTCCGTACTGCATGGCAGCCACAGCCTCGCTGATATCCCCGTGGGCGGTGATGATAATGACCGGAATGCTCTGCCATCGGCGCTTGATATACTGGAGAAGCTCCATGCCCGAAACCTTGGGCATTTTGAGATCCGTCACCACCAGGTCGACATAGTGATCATCCAGGATATTCTGGGCTTCCTGTCCATCCTGGGCTGCCAGGGTCGCGTAGCCCTCTAGGGAGAAAGCCTCGGCCAGTCCATCCCGTATGTTTTTTTCGTCGTCGACGATGAGAATCGTGGACTGCATCTATTCCTCCGCCTGCGATCCGGCCTGGGTCGTCTTATCCTCCCAGCTGGGCAGGAATTTTTTCTCTTTTTGTGGAATAGGCAGATGGATCGTGAAGGTGGATCCCTCGCCTTCCTTGGACTCCAGGCTGATATCGCCCGAGTGTTCCTTTATAATCTTGAAGGTAATGGTGAGCCCCAGGCCGGTGCCGCTCTTTTTAGTTGTGAAATATGGTTCGAATATCTTTGTGAGCATTTCTTCGGGAATGCCCGTTCCGGTATCCGAAATCGATATCCGCAGCTCGTCCTGGCCAAGTTCGGCGGTTATGCCGAGCTTGCCACCCTGGGGCATCACCGCCATGGCGTTCTTGATGAGGTTGAGTAGGGCCTGCTTTATGAGCCGCTTGTCCATGAGTATCTTGGGCAGGTCCGAAGGGATTGAAAGATTAAGCTCGATACCGAAGCGCTCGGCCTCGGGTTCCACCAGGTCGGCCACCTCCTGAATGATGGGGCCTGGGTTTTCACTTAACAGTTGGACATCCATGGGGCGCACGGCGAAAAGAAAATCAACAACGATTTGCTTAAGCCGCTCCATCTCCTGCTTTACCACGCCTAGGTGCTTGGTCATGGCCGCCTGGTCCGGCTTCGAGGCTTTCAGCTGCTTTTCCAAAAGCTGGATGCGGATGGATATGGAGCCCAGGGGGTTGTTGATCTCATGGGCAACTCCGGCGGCCAGGGTCGTCAGCGCCGCAAGGCTTTCCGCCCTCCGCAGCTGGGTTTCCTTCTTTCTCTTCTCGGTTATGTCCTCTACATGGATGATCGTCCCTGCGATTCTTTCTTCCGAGAGGAGTGCGGAAAGGCTTATGGCGATTATCCTGGTGCCAGATGAGGACTGCAGGGCAAACTCCTGGCCCAGGATGGTCTCTTCCGAGGTGAGGGCCTTATAGAAAAAATCCTTGAGTTCCTCGTCGGCGATGGACTGCCAGAGCGGGGATTGGCTCTCGCCACCCTGGATCCGCAGAATGCGTTCGGCAGTCTTGTTTATGAGGACGGGAACATGGTCCAGGTTGCAGACGAGAATCCCGTCGAACATGGACTGCAGGGCAGCCTCCAGCCTTTCGTTCGAGACCAGGAGCTCCTTGAAGAGGCTGAGCAGCTGGTCCTTGGTGAGTTTGTCAGCCCTGGAGAGGGCTTTTCCCATGAATGAAGCTCTCATGGTCTGCCTCCTTCCCGCTGAGAATCCCTATCCCCAGGGCTGAGGCTTCCGGTATCGGAATTCTGTAGGTTTTCAGCCTGCTCGGCAAAAGAAACTACCAAAAGACGGGCAAGAAATTCGGGATTGCGGTTATATGAGCCCTGCTGAATTGCTGCGTCCCGGATGAGTGCTGAGCAGCGGTCAATCAGGGTTAAAAGAAGCTTGTTCCCGGACGATTCCTGCAGCAGGTCCGAGAATACGACCGTCAGGGCCCGTAAAAATCGGATGAAAGAGCCTGCCATCGCCTTGTCCCGGGAACCAAAGCCCTTTGTCTGTTGAGAGACCTCGTCCAGGATTCCGGCCGAGTCCAGAGCCTCTTCGACCGCCAGGTCGAAGAGGCTCTGGCCGTAGGCAGCCAGGCGCTCTCGCTCCCAACCCGCGTCCACAAGGATTCTTCCCACCAGTTTTTCCGCCCGGGATCTGGCCTGGGCGGGAGAAAAGGGCAGCCTGGATTCGTAAAAGGCTTTGAGGCTTTCTGCTCTTTCGTCGGTCTTCAGCACTCTCTGGAGAATCAGGGCGCTGGTTTTTTCGTCTCGCGGGCTGAAAGAATAGAGCCGCGCCCTGGATAGCACGGTGGCCAGCATAGATGCCCTCCGGCTGGTGAGCAGGATAAAACGGACCGTATCGGGCGGTTCTTCCAGAATTTTCAGCATGGCGTTCCGCGCAGAATCCTGCATCCTGTCGGCATTTTCGATGATCACCGTTCGCCGTCGGCCCGTCGGAGCCAGCTGCGCCCAGATACGCATGTTCCTCAACATGAAAACCGGGGATTCCGGCACCAGAAGCTCCAGAGCGAGCGCGTCTGAGTGAGCCGATTCCGCAGCCTTCAGGATTTCCGGATCGAGCCTTAGACCGATCTTTGCAGGGTCGATCCTGTCCGCTGCCTCGTTTATGGATTCTACGAGAGCCGCGGCTTTGCCTAGTTTACTCTCCTCCGAAGTCCAGAGTGCAGGGTTGAACCTGGCGACGAGTTTACCCAAAGCGCGGAGAAAAAAATATGCCGAAGCCTGGCAGGGTGTCCTGAGAAGGAATTCCTTGGCCACGCCGATCTCTTCGGGCAGGCTGCGAGGCCCAAAGAGCAGAAGATCTGGATGTCCGAGCCGCCTATGCATGGCGCAGTCGGGGCAGGGGCAGTTCCATGCCCCTGCTTCCCTGCAGGACAGCAATCTTGCTGTTTCCAGGGCTGTAGTAAGCTTTCCTGAGGCAGGGGGGCCAGAAAAAAGCAGGGCAGGGGGGAGGCTTTCGCATCGTATGGCTGTCGCCAGGGTTCTGCACACCTCATCCTGGCCGATAATGTTTTCGTACACTTAGTGCTTCCTGAGGATATCCTGGAGCTTGATAGCCTCCTGCTGCCGCTCCAGTGCCGGCTTCAGGCTCTCGAGAATCGTCGGGCCGATGACGGGCAGGATTGTCGTGGCGAAGAGCGAAGCTGAGAGAAACTTGTCCACATCGAAAAAGTTTTGCATTTCCAGGATCAGCAGGAACAGGGAGACCACAAGGAGCCCTTCGCCGATGCCGAGGATCAGGCCTAGTATTTTATCGAAGACATCCAGTTTAGCCGCCTCGAGGCCTTCGTGCAGCAGCTTGGCGATGAGCTTCATGACGAGAAAGCCCAGAACGAAGCAGATGATGAAGGCTAGGACATAGAGCATGGTCGGCGGCAGGCTGGCGATGCCCAGTTTTTCCGCTGCCAGGTCGATGAGGCTGTTGGAGAACATGAGGCCTGCGAAAAGGCCTACGGCGTAGGCCGCCACCGAAAGAAGCTCCCTGACAAAACCCCGGGAAAAGCAGCGCACTGCTAAAATGACCACGATACCCGTGAAAATCCAATCCATGACACTCATCGGCAGTCTCCTTGGCTCAAGGCCAGCCTGTCGAGAATACACTGGGCTATATGCTCCGCCGAACTAGCCCAGGTGCCGTCAGGCCTGCGAATCCTGGCCAGCGATAGGGCTGCTGCCTGGGCTTTTCCCCGGGCGACAGAATCGAGGAGGTAGGTTTCGAGAGCCTTGGTGAGCAATCCGGCTTCGGCCTTGTCGCCGGTCAGGCTAAGGCCCGCCCCGGCTTTTTCCACCATGGCCGCGTTTTCCACCTGATCTCCCCTGGTGCCGCTTCCCGCCAGGGGAATGAGGACCATGGGCTTGCCCAGGGCCGCGGACTCCCATACGGTACCGGCTCCCGCGCGGCCCATCACTACCGTAGCCGCTGCTAGAATGTCCCGCATCTCTTGCCCGATATAGGGCAGGGCGAGGTAATATGCATCCCGTCTCGGCTGCGAGACTGAATCGAAGAGTTCCTTTCCCGTTTGATGTACGATAAAAGCTCTCCCGGCGAAAACGGGTCGCAGTGCCTCCACCAGTTGATTCACCTGCTGCGATCCCTGGCTGCCTCCCAGGCAGAGAATCACCGGGAGCTCCTGGGGTATATCCAGGTCTTTCCTCGCCTTTGCCGCATCGCCTTCGAGAAGACTCGGGCGGACAGGATTGCCCACTATTTCGGTCTTGCTCCTCCAGGAGTCGGAGAAATCCCTGGCACCTTCGCTCCAGCTGAGGAGGATTCTCTCGGCTTTTCCTGCGTTCAGCCTGGTAGCCAGGCCAGGGCTGACATCCGACTCATGGGTAAAGTAGGGAATGCCCAGCGAAGCGGCTGCCCGGCAGGGGGGAACGCTCACATAGCCTCCCTTGGAAAAGAGGAAAGCCGGATGCAGTTCCCTGAGTATCTTTCTGGCTTCAAAATAGCCTTTAGCAACCTTGAAGACATCGGCCAGGTTTTCGAGGGAAAAAGACCTTCTCAGCTTGCCGCTGCTGATCCCCCGGTACTCCAGGCCTTCTGCCTCCACGATCTGCCTGTCCAGTTCCTTGTTTGAGCCGATCCAGATAATTTTTCCGGAAAAGCCCTTCAAGCGGAGGGCTTGAATAATCGCCAAGCCTGGGTAGATGTGTCCGCCGGTGCCGCCGCCGGTAAAGGCAATCAGATTCGGGGCGCTCAAAGGCTGTTTCATTCCAGGATGCCTGCTGCCTTTCATTCCAGAAAACCGGCCGCCTTGGCCATGGCTTTGAGCACCTCGTCCTCGCTTTTTTCTCCCTGCATGATAGAAAGCATCTTGTTGGCCAGCACCTTGCCCAGTTGGACCCCTTCCTGGTCGAAGGAGTTTATGTTCCAGGCGAATCCCTGGAACATGACCTTGTTTTCGAAGTGAGAGAAAAGGGCTCCCAGCTGTGTTGGCCCCAAGCGCTTTCCAAAAATCATCGTAGACGGCCTTCCGCCGGAGAACCGCTTGTTGGGATTGGCGTCATCCTTTCCCCGGGCGAAGGCTACAACCTGGGCCAGGAGATTGGCCGCGAGTTTTTGCCTGGAGCTTGTGCCCATGGAGAGGATGTCCGGCGACAACTGGTTTTCCGCGAAGCCGATGAACTGGAGGGGGACAATGTCCGTGCCCTGATGGAGGAGCTGGTAAAAGGAATGCTGGCCGTTGGTGCCAGGCTCTCCAAAGACTACAGGGCCCGTTTTATAGGTTAGGGGCTTTCCGTCACGGTTCACCGATTTACCGTTGGATTCCATATCCAGTTGCTGGAGATGGGCGGGAAAGCGAGAAAGGGCTTCGGCATAGGGCAGGACCGCCGTGGAGGAGAAACCTAGTATGTTGCGCTCGTACAGCCCAATCATGGCATCCAGAAGGGGAGCGTTGCGGCGCAGTTCCGGCTCGAGTGCGGTCCTGTCCATGGCATGGGCTCCGGCGAGAAAATCCTCAAAGCACTCAGGCCCGTAGGCTAGGGACATGATCACCCCGCCGACAGCGCTGGAGGTGGAATAGCGTCCGCCAATAAAATCGTCGATATAAAAGCTGGCCAGGTAGCCAGGATTCTGTGCCAGTGGGCTGGTCTTGCTGGTTACCGCCACCATGTGTTTGGAACTGTCCAATCCGGCGGCTTCCAGCCTGGTCCTCACCAGGGTTTCGTTAGCCAGGGTCTCCTGGGTTGTGCCGCTCTTGGATACCAGTATGAAGAGGCTCGTCTCCAGGTCGAGGGAGCCTAGCATGAGGTCAGCATCGTCGGGATCGACATTGGATATGAAGGCAGCCCGCATCTTCTGTCTGCCTTCGGCTTTGGCCCAGCGCTCCAGGGCTATACAGGCAGCCCGGGGACCCAGGTCCGATCCACCGATACCTATCTGAACCGCGCTCTTGAAAAGCTTTCCTGTCGAGCCCCGAATCGAGCCTGTATGCACCGCCCTGGCGAAGTCGGCGGCCTTGATGCGCTCGCCCTCGTAGAATNNATCTTAAATCGATGTCCGAGACGCTAATCTTCTCTCCAAGCCTGCCCCTGGCCAGGTGGTGGAGGACCATGCGTCCTTCGCCCGTATTCATGACTGCGCCGGACAGAAGCGCTCGATATTTTTCCAGCAGCTGTTGCTCCCCAGCCAGGCGCTCCAGGCAATCGAGGATGGCTTCGTCCACAGGCGCCGCTGCGTAGGAGTACTTCAATCCCGCTGCCATCTCCACCATCCAAGCGCCGATGCGCTCAGGGCTCAAGAGCCCGGTGACATCCACCCTGGCAAGGCTTTTCAGCTTCGAAAATGCTTCACATTCATCAAGGTTTTTATAACTGATCATGTGTTTGTTTCCTTACGCTACATGATATGGTCAATTTTGCTACACTTCAAGAGTAAAAGCATCTATGTCAACAGAGTAGAAGCGCCTGTGCCAACAGAGTAAAAGCGCCTGTCTATTTGCCGTTGCCCGCCAGGCTCAGTCTTTTTTTTCCGTACAGGCGGTTTCCCTGCTTCAGTATTCCACGGGACAGCGCGG
>DFYR01000063.1 GCA_002383375.1 Spirochaetaceae bacterium UBA4077 | reverse complement strand
GGGATGGAAGTCAAAAGCCGCTTGATAATAATCATAGGAGCTGCCGAGGTATGAAACCCGCGTGCGAATCAGAAGCCAACAAGGATCGGGACTGTCCGCTGCTCCTCTATTGCCACAAATAAAAGGAATGCAGTTTGTAGATATAGACAAAGCCTCCTGCGGCCATAGCGGCGAGGGAAATCAGGCTGGCTAGAGGTGAAGCACCACGGCTTGCGACTAAAGCGCCGGCGACGGTGAGGGCTGCCCCTGCTGCAATGTAGTAATAGGCTTTATCGCCCCTTACCCGAACCGCAATCAGATAGTTCGCTATGGTGATAAGGAGGATAGCCACCGAAAAACCGTCTACCAGTCTTCCGTAGCCGAGCTTGAACATCAGGTTGGCCGCCCAGATTCCCGTATTCACCGGCATTATCGAACTTAAGGCTGCGCTGATGCCGACGCAAACAGCGATTATGGAGAATTGCTTTTCATTCCGCATGCCCGCGGCGTAGAGGCCTGATATGAAGATCGTTATAAGCCCCAGAAATTTGCTTCCCATGTAGAGCCTGTCCAAAATCGAAAGGCTGGAATCGGAGGCTCCCTGGACGGCCATGAAGAGGTGCAGCGGCCGTATCGCCTCGAAGGAAAGACTGCAGAGCCAGAAGACAAAAAAGAAAATCTCCGGAGATACGGTTTTTTGGAAGGTTTTAAGGATAAAAAAACTCACNNGATACGAAAACCAAAGAGATCATGGGTTGCGTATATTCCACGTTCGATGAGAAAAATGGGAACCGGCTTCATGAAGGCGAGGATGACAGAAAAAACTACGCCAACCAGAAGTAGAAAAGCATCGAGGCCGAAGAGGATCCAGTAGGTTCTGCGCCGTGTCTGCAAGGTCACGAAACAAGGATATATCGAAAGCGCAGGCGGCGGAAAGTCCCCGGTTAAGGCATCTGGCGATATGGCTGAATTTTCGACGCTTGGGGCGTCTAAAGACGGCTCGCTTTCTTCCGATTGAAACTACACAGCCTTTATCGGTATAGTGGAACCACGTTCAAAAGTCCGTCATCTTTTGAAAGCGGCTCCTTGCCAATCCTTCTTTATACTTGAGGTATTGTATGGCCGATAAGATCACTCCCAAGGAAGTCGATTACTCCCAGTGGTATATCGATATCGTTCTCAACGCGAAACTGGCCGATTATTCGCCGGTCAAAGGGAGTATGGTCATCCGGCCCCGGGGCTTCGCCATCTGGGAGCGGATCAGGGATGAGTTCGACCGCCGTTTTAAGGAAACGGGGCATCAGAACGCCTACTTCCCCCTCCTCATTCCCATGAGTTTTTTGGAAAAGGAGGCCGAGCATGTGGAGGGTTTCGCCCCCGAGCTGGCGGTGGTTACCCACGGAGGCGGAGAAAAGCTAGAGGAGCCCTACTGCATCCGCCCCACTTCCGAAACAATTATATGGTCCAAGTACAAGGACTGGATCCAGTCCTGGAGGGACCTGCCCCTGCTAATCAATCAATGGGCCAACGTCTTGCGCTGGGAAAAGCGTACCCGCCTTTTTTTGCGCACCAGCGAGTTTCTTTGGCAGGAAGGTCATACAGCCCACGAGACCGAGGCAGAGGCGGTGGAGGAAACCCTTCGCATGCTCGAAGTCTATCGGGACGTGGTGGAGCGCCATCTCTGCATACCTGTCGTAACGGGCATAAAGAGCGAGAGCGAAAAATTCGCCGGAGCCGTGCAGACCTACTGCATCGAGGCTATGATGCAGGACCGAAAAGCCCTGCAGGCGGGAACCAGCCACTTCCTGGGCCAGAATTTCGCCAAAGCTTTCGATGTGAAGTTCCAGACCAGGGCAGGCAGCCTAGACTATGTCTGGGCGACCAGCTGGGGTGTTTCAACCCGCCTGGTGGGCGCGGTGATTATGACCCATTCGGACGACAAGGGCCTGGTTCTGCCCCCCTCGCTGGCTCCCGAGGAAGTCGTCATCGTTCCAATCTATAAAAACGATACCAAGGCTTCCGTCCTGGCCTATGCCGACAAGATCAGCGCAGAACTCAATGCGGCGGGTATCAGGGTTGTCGTGGATTCCGACGATTCCTCCAGTCCGGGCTGGAAATTCGCCGAATGGGAGATGCGTGGCACTCCCCTGCGCATTGAAATCGGCCCCAGAGACATGCAGTCAGAAAAGCTTGTACTCGTGCGCAGGGATTCGGGGGAAAAGAAGTTTGTACCCGCGGCTGACACGGCCGGCACGGCTAAAGAAGCCCTGGCGGACATCCAGAAAAAGCTCTACGAAAAAGCCAAGGTTTTCAGGCTGGAGCATACACAAGACGTGGCTGACCTGCCTGGTCTTCTGGACTATTTCGGCGCCGAGGGAATGGGCACCGCCGACGCCCACGGGGGTTTTGCCCGAGCTCTCTGGTGCGGTTCGGCCGCCTGCGAGGCCGATCTCAAGGCCAGGACCAAGGCGACTCTGCGCTGCATGCCTCTGGGCGACCAGGAAGGCATCCAGGGGAAATGTGCAATCTGCGGGGCTCCGGCCAAGCACAGGGCGCTGTTTGCCAGGAATTACTGAGCAGGAACGGTTCACCTGCGCCAATGTAATCGAGTAGGAGGGGGGCGTGAGC
>DFYR01000015.1 GCA_002383375.1 Spirochaetaceae bacterium UBA4077 | reverse complement strand
ATGTGGACCGTGCCACGGTAAGGAGCCGGCAGCTCTGCCTTGATGACAGGGGCTGTCCTGTCCCTCAGGCCAAAGCTCAAGGAAGCGCCGGCGCTCAGCGCATACAGGGAATCATAGAGGGGAGCGATCGCTGTTCCTATGCCGATGCTCGCATCCTTATTGCTTTTCCCTCCAAATTTAAAACCTTTATCCAGACTGATAGTACCGAAGATGCCCAGGCTGGGCAGGTAGCTTCTGCCCGTCCCATTGAGCATGTCCCGCAGGCCGGCTGACCAGCCTAGCCTTAGGGTTACCATTTCCCTGAAAGCCAATCCCATAGAAATATCCAGTCCCAGGTCCTGGAAGGAGGGGCTCCACACATCGATGCCCGCATCCAGGTTCCAATAGTAGTTCTGGATCAGGTTGCTTCGGGCTCCCAGTCCCAGGGTAAATGCCGAAGGATATGAGCTCCCAGCGCCACCAAACATACCAGTGGCTGCCGGTGTCGAGTAGCCTTTGCCCATGTCGAGGATCGAAAGGCCAAAACGGGTGTCCTTAAAGGCACCCAGGTCGCCGGCCAACCAGGTTGCGCCCAGATCCAGCGAGAGCCCCCAGCCAAAGCCGCCCTGACCGCCCATGGTGAGATCCACAGCCGTTCCAAGGTAGAGCGAGGGCAGAAGATCCTTGGCAAAAAATCCCGTCAGCCCTCCGAAAGTACCCAGGGGCATGCTGGTCATTCCGGCTGCCGAAGAGAAGAAGCGTGCAGCCCCGCCCCAGACCCCATAGGGAGCCGGAAGCGAAAAACCGAGTGATACCGCCGAGCCCCAGCCCTGTCCCGCAGTGCCGAAGTCCGTTATACCCGTGTAAGCCGCCTCGAACTGGACAAGCTGACTGTCGGCGATGACCGAGGGATTCAAGAGGGCAGCCCAGGGACTCGAGGGACCTGTTACCGTAGGCGTATATGCCAAACCCCAGGGAGAGTAGATAGAGGGCAGAAAGAAGCCGCCCTTGGGAGGGTTATAGGCTGAAAGAGGAATAAGGCAGAGCAACGCTGCTATCACAACCGCGATTCGGATCTTCTTAAAAAAAGACATGGGTCTTCTCCCTATGGCGACTTAAAGCTACATACATAGGTATCACGCAATCCGGCAAACGACAGGGCCTAAAGCCCTTTCGATATGGCCGGAAAAAGACGGAAACCCTTTTAAGTGTATCGACATGAAGCGAGAGGAAATTTACAGTTCTTAGCCTATTTACTGCCCTATTGATAGATTATAAGACCAGGTCGCGGCTCCAGTGCCATTACCTCGGCCGGGCTCAGTAAGGGATTGTCCCAACCGGCCAGAGGAAAGTCGGATTTAAAGAAGAGTTTAAAGCCCTTGATCGGAATATTTTCGGCTTTTGAGTTTTGGGCGTAGGAACTCCGCTTCATCGCAGGGCTGCCAAAACCATCGGCGGTATGGACCAGGAGCACCCTGTCCAGGTTCGCCCTTACCAGCTCACGATCCCGGATCATCTTGTCCTGGAACTGGTGCACCACCAGCATCCGGATGCCGGGAATGTTGTTGGCCACGATATAGTTTTGCATGATCCGCTGTGCCTGATTAAGCTCCTCGGCGGTGATGGAACCGATTTCCTTCATTGGCTTCAGGGTTCTCCATTCCGGATCTATGGCCAAGTGCACATTGGGATAGCGCAGGAAGGGAAGAATGCGTTCCATGCATTCCTGGACGCTGTATTTTCCTATTTGGTGGTCGACGAAGACGAGCATGCCACGCTGCTGGGCATAGCGAATATAGTCTTCGAGAATTGAATCCTGGAGATAGCCGATCTCACCGCCGGGCCAGCAGGTTCCGTAGATAATATAGTAGGCGCCTATCGCCCCGTCCTTGCCGTTCGCCTGATCGTAATAGCCTGCATAGGCTTCCACCCTCCTAGCGATCTCTTCCTTGCTGTGGAGTCCTAAAATACCCATCCGCTGCGAGAGCGGGTGGCCGTAAAACGCCACGATCGTATTGTTGGCTAAAAGCGGGATTCTTTCATGAACCTGGGCGGAATGCTCCTGGCCGGGAGCCTTTGATACGGTCTGGGGAAGGAAATTCTGGGAAGCCTTTCTGTATAAGGAAGGGAAAAGCCTGTACGGCGTCGTATCCGAAAAAATCTGAAGGGCTGCTACAAATAAAAGGGAAATAAGGAGGATAGATCGCCGTGCGGACATAAGGGCTCCCTTGTTGCTGCAATGAATATACAAGTTCAATATCGACACAGGGCAATCGAAGCTTGAACGCTGCAGGGCAGTTTAAGCAGTAATTCATGATGTCTCCGCGCAGCCTCCTACTCCGTTTGAGGAAAAAATTTCACCTGTTGTTTTCAGCCGGGAAAATTTTTCCTCTCATCAAACACCCGCTCTCCTCTCCCGCCGAGTATAGCGTCAAGACGCGAGTTTGTTATTTTTCTATTTACTTTTACTATATAGCATTAAAAAATACCTTCTTGGACTGATCGAGTTGGCACGTCTATTGCTTATTTAAAGACATCCGCAAGACGGAATACGATACGGTTCGAAAACCTCTGTCATGAGGAACAACGGATCGATCGAAAAAAGAACCATAGAGGAGAACAGCTATGAAAAAAGCTCTCGTTGCAGTTGCTATCGCTTTTATCGTGGTCGGCGCAGCCGCCGCCCAGCCCTTCGGCCAGTGGAATCAGCCCAGGGGCACCCTCCCCGGCAGTGGGCAGGTACAGACAGTCCCCTACGGACGCATGGGCAGCCTGCCCGTCGCAAGCGTGACCGTGGAAGATATCAGTCTCGAAGGAACGCTCGAACTGGTGAACGCCCGGGTAGCCATCAAGAAGGATGGTAAAACCTATTTCGTCATGATCCCCTCCAGGCTTTACGGCTTTGTCGACGGGCTCAAGGAAGGAGCATCGGTCAAGATCGAAGGCTACTCCAGGGCCCTGCCCACTGTTGAGAACAGCTTCGTGGTGCATGTTAACACCCTGGATGTGGGCGGCAAGACCATCGACTTAGGTCTGGACGAGAAGGCTGTAGGCTTCGGTTACGGCATGATGGGCCAGCGCAATTTCCGCGGCTCTATGGGCGGCCGCTCGGGCAGGTGGGGCCGCTAAGCCGAATCGGCAGCGTAGGCAGAGCGCCTATGGCCGGTATGTTAGGTATGTAAAGATGAAAACCTGAAAAAGGCTGCCTTGGATCTCCATCCAAGGCAGCCTTTTTTTTATCGTAGCTCCTGTTGTCGAAAGACGAGCATTCAGGAAAAACGCTCTGCCTTTACCCCACAGGTAAAAAAATTAGCCGTCCGCGATATAGTAGCGGACGGCTTCAGAATACAGGGTAAAAAAATGTTATCTTAGACGTGCTTTACGATCTTACCGGACTTGAGGCACTTTGCGCAGATCTTTACCTTCAGCACCGTACCGTCGATCTTGGTTCTCATCGATATGAGATTAGGAAACCACGTTCTTCTACTGTGGTTCTTAGCGTGAGAAACATTGTTGCCGTACATTGTGCCTTTGCCGCAGACATCGCATACTCTGGACATAATTGGACTCCAAACGAAATAAGTGGGCGTACTTTAGCCGAAACAGAAAAAAATGTAAAGCCCTGCGTGCCAAAGAATCAATACTCACCCAGGGATCTATTGACCTTTTTTGGCATACCGGCATAATCGAAAATACTCAGCCTAGTGTTCAGGAAAAATACCGGCACACGAATCGGAATCCCTGGGAGTGAGTCTACATGAAAAAGAACACGGTACTCATTTTCCTCTCATACCTTACGCTTTACATCGTATGGGGCTCCACCTATCTGGCTATCCGTGTGGCTGTTTCGACCATGCCCGCATTCTACCTGGTCGGTTTAAGGTATTCGATCGCCGGTTTCGGTTTCCTGGTCCTCAGTGCCGCAACGGGGCGTTTGAAGCGCCTGCCGACCCGCAAGGAAGTCCTCGCCGCCTCCTTTCTCGGATTTTTCCTTCTTATATTGGGAAACGGACTAATCTCATTGGGCGAAAAAACGGTTGATTCCTACATAGCCGCCATCATCATCTCCTCTACCCCCTTCTGCGTAGCTTTTTTCAACAGATTATTCTTCGGTGAAAAGCTACATATTACGAGGTTAGCAGGAATACTCGTCGGCATGGCTGGAGTAGGCCTGGTACTTTGGAAAGGAGACAACACAGGATTCCAGCTTAGCGAAGGAATTGTTCTGATTATGGCGGGCTTTCTGGCCTGGAGCTTTGCTACCTCCTACGCTAAAAAGATGCCCGTGCACCCCGACAGCTTTGTCAACACCGGAATCGAGATGAGCCTTGCCGGGATTTTCGCTCTTCTGGGTTCTGCATTGTTCTACGGAGGGCCCGCGACTGCCCTTTCCGGAGTGAGCACTGAAAGCTGGCTGGCTATGGCGTATCTCGCCCTAGTCGGCGGAGCGGCTTTCCTGGCTTATAACTATCTGCTAGCCAACGAACCCTCCATACGCATTGTCAGCTATGCGATCGTGAATCCCTTGATTGCGGTATTTCTTGGAATGCTCATTCTGGGAGAAGAACCTGTTCCGCTCCTTTGGGTTGGGGTTCCGGTCATCCTCCTGGGCTTGGTGCTTATGCTCTACGGCGATAAGATCTTCAAGCGGAACAATCCATCCTTAAAAGTCTAGGGCTTAGCCCTTGGCTGGCCACGTGCTTTACCATGGCTTTCATGTTCATTGCCTTGTTTTTATTTGTACCTGTTATTCGATATTTTACAATTCAGCATATATTGACAATACTGGTGCGATAAGCGTCGATTCATTCGGACATGTGACAGCAAGGTGGGAAATCGACTGAATCAGAGGAATTACCTCCCCTGCTGCGACCGGTTCCCGAGAAACTTTCTGACAAGACTGACGAAAAGATTCAGGTCTAGTGACCGCGCCGCCGATGTGGTTTTCCGACGCAGGCCCGATCTCCGCTGCTACCGCCGAAACAGGCTAGAGCAAGCTCGAGAGGCTCTGGACGCCCAACGATACCGCCGCCACCGCAAACCAGCAACAGAGGCCGAGGAGTATCGGGCGCCAGCCGCCGGAGACCAGGTCCTTGATCTTGGTGCGCGCGCCGATGGCGGCCATGGCCACGACGATCATAAACTTGCCGCAGGTGACTAGCAGGCGCGGAAGCGCAGGCGGAAGCGGCAAGAAGGAATTGATGAGCGCCGCCGCGAGGAAGGCCAGCACAAACCAGGGGAAAATGCGAACAAAGTTCACGCTCCCGCCTTTGACAGAGCCGCCACCTCCCACCTTACGCGCGCGGGCGGTGCGCGTCGCTGCGAGAATCAGCGTGACTGGAATGATCAGGAGCGTGCGCGTCAGCTTTACGATGGTCGCGAGGCTTAGGGCGGTCTGGTTCCCCGCGGCGTCGCTCCAAGCCGACGCGGCCGCGACGACGGACGAGGTGTCGTTGATCGCAGTGCCCGCCCAGAGTCCGAATCCCTCATCGCTCAGCCCGAGAAGGCGCCCCGCCGCCGGGAAGATAAATACGGCGATGATATTGAAGAGGAAGATCGTCGAGATCGCTTGGGCGATGTCGCGCTCCTGGGCGCCGATCACAGGAGCTGTGGCTGCGATAGCCGAGCCTCCGCAGATGCAGGTGCCCACGCCGATCAGGATCGCCTGGTCTTCGGGCACGCGCAGGAGCTTCCATAGGGCGGCCATGGCGCCGAAGGCCGCCAGCACCGTGAAGAGCAGCACTGACAGCGAGCGCGAGCCAATAACTAAAACACGGGTTATCTGCATCTCGAAGCCTAGAAGCACGATCGCGTACTGCAGGACCTTCTTGCCCGCGAAGGCGAGTCCGCTCGATGCCCGCGGAGGATTATAGAACTGGCCGATGGCGACGCCGAAAACCAGGGCGAAAACCGCCGCGCCGATGATTGGTAGGCGCGAGCCCGCAAACCATGCCAAGACAGCGATGGCCACTGCCAACGCAAGCCCAGGCAAAAACGAGACGGCATTATCCTTCGCGCGATTGAATATATTCATTGCTTTCATACCTTTGATGAAGTTGTTTACTAATTTTTAAAATATGACAAGGCAAAAGTCCCGCCATAAAAAACAGAAACCTCTATTTACTTCCTGCTAAATACTTAGCCATAGCCGCTTTTCCTTTTGAAGATACCATCTTTTTCATCATAAGCCGGGATTTTTCGAACTTCTTCAAGAGACGGTTCACCTGGGCGACGGAAGTGCCGGAACCCCTGGCAATCCGCGTGCGGCGCGAGGGACCGATGATCAGGTGATTGAGCCTTTCTTTTCTGGTCATCGACCTTAAAATAGCCTCTTCGTACTTCATCTCATCCAGGTCGATTTTGTCCTCGTCCACCTGGCCAGCCAAGCCGGGGATCATATCCAGCATGGATTTTACCGAACCCATCTTTTTCATCTTCTGGAGCTGATCCAGGTAATCCTCCAGGGTGAAGTTTTCCTGGGCCAGCTTTTTTTCCAGCGCATCGGCTTCCTTCTGGTCATATACGGTCTGGGCTTTTTCTACCAGGGAGACAATATCTCCCATGCCCAGGATCCGGTTGGCTATCCTGTCAGGATAGAAGGGCTCCAGCCCGTCGGGCTTTTCTGAAGTACCGATGAACTTGATCGCCTTGCCGGTCACCGATTTGAGCGAAAGCGCCGCTCCTCCCCTGGTGTCCGAATCGAACTTGGAAAGGATTACGCCGGTGATGCCGATCTTTTCATCGAAACTCTTGGCTATATCAACGGCGGCCTGGCCGGTCATGGAGTCGGCCACGAGGAGGGACTCAAGCGGCTTGGCAGCCTCCTTGACCCGGGCGAGCTCGGCCATGAGGGCTTCGTCGATCTGAAGCCGTCCTGCGGTGTCTACTATGAGGGTATCGAAGGATTCGCGCCTGGCTCGGGCCAGTGCCGCGTTAACCACCTGTACGGGATCCTTGGTAGCCTCGGTGTGAACAGGCACGCCCACCTGGGAGCCCAACACCGATAGCTGCTCCACCGCTGCCGGCCGAACCAGATCGCAGGCCGCTAAAAGCACCTTTCTGCCCTTCCCCTTAAGCCTGTAGGCCAGCTTGGCCGCCGTGGTCGTTTTGCCCGAACCCTGGAGACCTAAAAGAAGAATGACCGAAAGGGTATCCGGTCCCTTAAGCGCCAGGTCCTGGTTCTCGTCGCCCAGAAGTGCGACCATCTTGTCGTGGACTATCTTGACGAATTGCTGCCCCGGGCTCACCGAGCGCAGGACCTTTTCGCCCTTGGCTTCCTCCAGGGTCGAGTTGACGAAGCGCCGCACGACCCTCAGGTTGACGTCGGCCTCGAGCAGGGCCATTTTTATCTGCTCGACAGCCTCATCGACGTTCTTTTCGGAAATAGAAGACTTGCCGCTTATGCCGCGGAACACGTCCACGAATTTTTCAGTAATTTTCTCTAGCATTCTTTCCCCACCGTGATCGCGCTACTCTATAGTCAAAGCCACCTCTGGTCAATCGAGGAAAATCCTAATAAAAATGAGCCCGACTGTATCGCAACGGCTAAAACCACCTAAGGGGCGTGCTACTGGAGGTTCCCCTTCAGGCCCACATCCTCGGCAACTGCCCTAAGCGCAAGAATCGTCTCGCCGATGAGTTCTTCCAGGGGCATTTCAAGCATGGCGGCGCCTTTCTCGATTACACCGCGGTTCACTCCCGCCGCAAAATTGGCGGAGCCCCATTTTTTCTTAACCGAACGGGTCTCCATGTCCAGGACACTGCGCGAAGGCCGCACATAGGCGCAGGCCGCGATGAATCCGGTCAGCTCGTCCACGGCAAAGAGAACCTTTTCCATCTTCGAAGAAGGCTCCACATCACTGCACAATCCCCAGCCGTGACTGAGCACCGCATGGATCACCGATTCTTCGATCCCTTCCTGCTCAAGGATGGAGCGGGCATGCTTCAGGTGTTCTTCGGGATAGCGCTGATAGTCCAGGTCATGGAGAATGCCGACTATTCCCCAGAAATCCTCGTCTTCGGAATATTTTCGGGCGAAGTGACGCATCGCCGCCTCCACGGACAAGGCATGGCGGTACAATGAATCCTCGTCGTTGTATTTTCTCCATAGTTCTATCGCCTCATCTCTTTTCATCGAACACCTCACTTGAGTCGCAATATAATTTTACTTCCCTCGCTGATCCTGGCGCCTGGAGCCGGCTGCTGGGAGACAACATACCCGTCGCCGCTTATGGAAACCCGCAGGTCCTCGCGTTCGAGTAGCGGCAGAAGAGAGCGCTTGGAATAGCCTGTCAGGTCGGGCATCGTATCGCCGACCGATGCTTCCTTCTCGGCAGGCAGGCGCAGCGTTCCGTCGTGCACCAGGACAGGAATTTTGTCCCGTTCGATATCCAAGGTCGACAATACTGCCTCGGCTGCCTGCCTGAGCACCGGGGCGGCTATCTGGCCGCCGAGATACGAAGCTCCCCGCGGTTTGATGATCACTATGTAGAGAGCGATCCTGGGTTTGTCGGCGGGGAAGATGCCCAGCGTGCTGGCGATGTAATCAGTATCCGAGTAAGCCCTCGTTTTAGGGTCGATCATCTGGGCGGTGCCGGTTTTTACCGCCATGCGAATATCGGGCACCTTGGCCCTCCAGCCGGTTCCCTGCAGGGAGGCAGTATGCTCCATGGCATCGAGAATCGCCCTGGCGCTGGCTTCGGAAACCACCCTGCGCAGCACCTGGGGTTCATGCTGAAACAGAAGCTCGCCGTCGGCGCTTTCGATGCGGGTGATCGTCGTGGGCTTGAGCAAAAGACCGCCGTTGGCTATGGCCGCGGCAGCGCTGATCATCTGCAGCGCCGTAACCATAACCTCCTGGCCTATGGCAATGGTGGGTTTGCTCCGGCCCGACCATTCTTCCGGTTCCCGCAGCGAACCGGGGCTTTCTCCCGACAAGCCTACCCCGGTCCTCGCTCCGAAGCCAAAAGATATGAGCCGCTGGTACAGATCCTGCTCTGTTACCCTGTCCGATGCATAGCCCACTCCCGCATTGCTCGAGAGGGCTAGGACGCCCGCCAGGTTTTGCTTTCCATAGACACCCAGGTCTTTGATGACGATTTTCTCACCGCTGGGCAGGGTTTTTCTATATGCGCCATCGCAGTTGAATATGGTATTGGGAGTGATGGCTCCCATGTCCAGTATGGAAGCCATGCTGAACAGCTTGAATACCGATCCTGGTTCGTAGGAATAGAGAGAGAGCAGGTCCCTCCTCGTCTCGGCGTCGTAGGCAGAGTAATTATTTGGATCGAAACCGGGTTCAGCGGCATAGCAGAGCAGCTCGCCCGAATGTACGTCCATGGCGATGGCCAAGGCTGCTTCAGCCCCGTTGGCCTTGACCGTGTCCTGGAGGATATCCTCGATCATGTGTTGCAGATTCGCTTCGATGCTCAAGGATATCCTGTCCCCTTGGGGCAGTTTTATCGAAGGATCGGCCAGGCGGCCGGTTCCGTCTTCAGCCCGCCTGGGTTTTGGCTTGAGCTCTGCATCATACTTTACTTCAATTCCGTCCAGGCCGACATTCCCCTCTCCGGTAAAGCCGATGAGATGGGAGGCCAATCTTCCCTCTGGATAGAGCCTCCCGGAGATTTCCTCAACCTGCACTCCCTTGAATTTTCCCTGTTTTTTTGCACTGATCAGGGCAGTAGCCTTGTCGGCCGAAAGCCTTCTGGCGAGGTAGAAGAAATTCTGGTTTCCGTCCTTGAAACGGGCGCGTATGGAATCGGCGGGCATCCCCGAAAGCTTAGCCAGTTCGGGGATTTCCGATTCGAAGGCAGCTCTATCGGCTGAAGGCTTCCATACCGAAATGTCGTATTTCGGCACATCCATGGCCAGGGTCAGCCCGTTTCTATCCACGATCCTGCCCCGCTCGCCCTCAAGGGATGCTTCTCCCAGGGCTGTGGATGAGGAAGCGAAAGCGAGCTGGGCATAGCGGGCGAAGATCAGCGCCGCGATTATCCCCAGCAGCGCCATAGCCGAGCCAAGACGAAATTTCAACATCCTCATTCGTTGTCCATGCGATCGGCAAAGGCCTAGAATCCAGGCAAGCGAAAAACCCTGCCCAGTATATTGTTCATCGGCACCGGTCCAAAGTCCCTTGAGTCAATGGACTCGTATTTATTGTCCCCCAAGAGGAAGAACGCTTTCTCGACGCCGCCGGCGGATGCTGGGTTTCCGAGAATGACCACCGAATCGACTCGTTTTATAAACACGGCAGCCGAATCCGGCCTGATCGCTGCGACCAGCTGCCTTTCCCGGGGCTCCGACCAGCGTAGGAAATATCCGCCCCAAGGATTCTTAAGTCCATAGGCAGCCTTAAAAACGAGGACTAGGTCGGCATCTTTAAGCCCGGGCAGCATGGACCTGCCCTGTACGACAGCCAGATCGGCGATAAAGGTTCTCGCCAGCAAGAGAAAGGCGATGACAGTGATTATGATCCGCCCCAGCTTAAGCGAGGAACCTCCTTTCCTGACCTGTCGACTCACCGCTACGTTCCTCCCTAAGCAAGGGGTTTTACCCTGGCCTTCCGCATCTTATGGATAATATATCGGATAAAAGCGGCCGATATTCGAAAGACCTATGGAAATCGAGAACAAAACCGCCGGGTATTGGGGTGGCGAAGCATCTTCGCTGTCAAGGCCAAAACCCTTTGTCACCATATTGGACGGCACCACGCTCTCGGCGAGCCCTAAACGCCGTAAAACCTTTGCAAAACCCCGCGCCCAGCGCCTTGTCTCGGCACGGAAGCAGGGAACCAAATTCCATTCCTATGTCAGCGAGACAGCCCGGGGCGCTCTAGCGAGCGTCGGGAAAAGCACTGAAAAGCTCGCTTCATCCTTTGCCGCATATATAAGCGCGGCGCCAAAGGCTCTGGCCGCATTCATCATATCCCGAAAACGCGACTCTGCCCAGAAAAAGAGCCAAAGGCTGGAGACTCCCCTTGTAGTGGAGTCCGCCGGCCTTGCCTTCGGCGCGGCGGAAGCGGAAGTGCAGGCAATGCCCGAAGCAGCGGCGGCGCCGGCGGCTGTCCGCCCCCACCTCCCCCTCTCGGCGCGGCTTGCCTCGCTCCTCTCATTTCTGCGCCTCTCCCAGGTGCGAAAGATTCTACCTATCATACTCATAAGCTCCATCGTCCTCACCGCCGGCGCCGCCGCTTTAATCAGCGCTTCCCAGTTTCCCGTCAGTGCATCTGGCCTGATCCTGCCCGACGAAGAATCGGCTCAGGCGCTTCTCATGGCCTATATTGCCCCAGAAGGTCTCGACAAGGAAAACCTTTCTTCCGCCGGTCTGCCACCCATTCCGCTGGCGGTTAAAATAAACTCCTACACTGTCCGCAGCGGGGACAGTCTTGAGAAAATCGCCAAGCGTTTCGGCCTCAGGCAGGACACGATCATTTCGGTAAACAATCTGCAGAGCGCATCCTCCATCAGGTCCGGCCTCAAGCTTCGAATCCCTAATATGGACGGGGTAAGCCACAAGGTCAGAAGAGGAGAAAGCCTTTCGAGCCTCTCAAAGACCTACGCCATCGACATGACTCGTATCGTGGACGCCAACGATCTTTCCTCTAGCACCATCGCTGTCGGACAGAGCCTATTTATCCCCAACGCCCGCCTTTCCTCGGCCAGTCTTAGGCAATTCTACGGCATGCAGTTCCAGTGGCCTGCCAGAGGCCCGATCTCATCGCCCTTCGGTTACCGCTCCAATCCCTTTACAAGCCTGCGGACTTTCCACTCCGCCATCGATATTGTCGTCAAGGTGGGCACCAGCGTCAGGTCAGTCAGCGACGGCAGGATTGCCGATACAGGGTACAACTCCGTTTTCGGCAATTACATCATTGTCAAGCATGACTCTGGATATCAGTCCCTCTATGCCCATCTGAGCAAAATCAGCGTCAAGGAAGGCAGCTATATCGACAAGGGTTCTCTGATCGGTCTCTCTGGCAACACTGGGCAGAGCACCGGACCCCACCTCCACTTCAGCCTCTTCAAGAATGGACAAGCCCTGGATCCGATAAAATACATTAAATAAAGCTTCCTCTGTATAAAATAGGATACAGTGCCGCTTATGGCGCTGTATCTTTTTGTATAGAATTTCTGCTCCACCCAGCGCAGCTAAGAATCGCTCCAGTCATAAAATTTTTATATTTATATATAATATATAGTATTATTAATTATCACTTTAATAGTACAAAGTTGGCACTCCCTTTGCAGATATGGTGGCGAGGAGTATGCCATGCAACACTTGACCGCCAATGATGAATCGCTAGCCAGTTATTTCAAGTCGATCAAGTCTATCAGCCTTTTGAACCGGGAAGAGGAGGAGATCCTCTCCAGAAAGATCTCCCAGGGCGATGAGGCTGCGCGCAAGCGTTTGATCGAGGCAAATCTGCGCCTGGTCGTGCGGATCGCCCGTTCCATGTGGAACCCCTCCCTTTCTCTGATCGACCTGATCCAGGAAGGCAACATCGGTCTCATGAAGGCCGCCGAAAAATTTGACGGCGCCAGGAAGGTAAAGTTCTCCACCTACGCGGCATGGTGGATTCGCCAGGCTATCGGCCGCTCCCTGGTCAATACGGGCAGGGCTATACGCCTTCCCCACCGCAAGGAAGAGCTTATACGAAAGGTTCAAGCCGAAAAGAGTATCTTGAGCCAAACGCTCCAACGCCAGCCCAGCACAAGCGAAATATCAGAAAAACTGGGCATTTCGGAAAAAAAGCTCAACGACACCCTGGTGTTCGCCGAACGGATCTCCGGCTTCGAAGCAAAGGCGGAACAGGACAGCTTTTCCATTCTCGATCTTTACGAGGACTACACCTATGCGCCCGAAACCCTCTTTGACCAGACGATTGCCGGGGAGCAGACTTCGCGCCTGTTGTCAGTGCTCAAGGAAAGGGAGCGCTTCGTGATCAACCATCGCTTTGAACTGGGAGGGCGCAAGCGCCAGTCCCTCAAGCGCATGGGCAGCAGGATGGGACTTTCTCCCGAGACTGTGCGGCATATTGAAAAACGTGCTCTCCAGCGGCTCCGTGCCGAAGCATCCAAGGGCTATCTCTACATGACTGCCTAAGGGAGCCAGGTCCGAAGCGGCAAAGGGGCACACAAGTAGCGTAACCCGAAGCTTCGGGCCTTATTGCCCAAGACATTTCCTGCCGATAGTATGGCATAGTGGCCTCAAAAAAACCGTCTAAAAAAAGACTCGTCTTTCGGCTGAGCATCGACCGGTTACGCCTGCTCGCTGCCTTGTTCGCGATCCTCGCCTCGATCGTCGTTATCATCATCAGCATAAGAGCAGGCACAAGGGAAAAGGCCGAAAAACCCAGCGCCACCACCCTCTGGCCCTATGGGCTTCCGGAATATCACATAGAAATACCGGAGGGCTACGAAGACCTGCTCCCTGGTACAGGAGGAGCTTCGGCCGAGTCTCAGGGGCTAAAGGGAGCTTCGACGGGAACCAGGACAGGAATCCCTGCAGGGAAAGAGACTGGAAAACAGGCAGCGAAGTCCGATCAAGGCCGGGACCTTCCCGGTTTACTGCCCGAATATGAAGGCGAACGGGCACTTCCCTTTCCCATAGCCCTGAGACGGGATGGAGCACCAGCGGCAGTCTCGCCCACACTGATCATCGTGATAGACGATGCTGGACATAATATCGAGCAACTAGAACCCTTTTTAAAGCTTCCCTTCCCTCTCACCCTTGCCGTTCTGCCTGGTTTGGGTTACTCAAGGGAATCGGCCGAACGCATTGTAGCAACGGGAAAGGAATTGATCCTCCACCAGCCCATGCAGGCCTTGGGAGGCGCAGACACGGGGCCAAAGTCAATAAACCTGGACATGTCCGCCCAGGAGGCTTCTGCATTGCTTACGGAGAACCTCGAAGCCCTTCCCGGAAACGCAGGATTGAACAACCACATGGGCTCGGCGCTGACCCGGGATCCAAAACTCATGCGCACTGTCCTCGATATTGCCAAAAAGCGTGGCATCTATTATCTTGATTCACTCACCTCCTCCGGCACCGCCACCGCAGTGCTCTGCCGGGAGATGGAAATACCGTATTGGGAGCGCGATGTGTTCTTGGACAACTCAGGCGACAGACAATCCATTCTCCACGCGCTCGAAGAGGGCAAAAAGACGGCAAGGGACCAGGGCGCGGCGGTCATGATTGGGCACGTCTGGTCGGCCGAGCTTGCCCAGACCCTCATGGACATCTATCCCCAGCTGGTTGATGAAGGCTACTCCCTCTCGACGATTTCCCACTACATGATAAAGAGCACCACGGGAGAAGTCGATGTTGGTATTGGGGATTGAATCCTCCTGCGACGAGTGCTCAGCCGCAGTCGTCGAGGACGGAAAGCGGATACGCTCCAATAGTATCGCTACCCAGATTCCCTTGCATGAACAATATCAGGGTGTCGTTCCCGAGATCGCCAGCCGCGCCCATGTACGCTGGATCGAACAGATAGTAAGGCAGGCGCTGTTGGAGGCAGACATCGAGACTGGAGCGCTGGACGGCATAGCCGCGACAGCCCAACCCGGCCTCATTGGTTCACTGGCGGTAGGGCTCTCCTTCGCTAAAGCCATGGCCTTCGCACTAGGAAAGCCCTTCAAGGGCATAAACCACATGCTCGCCCATCTCTACGCACCCCAACTTTCCTCGCCCGTGGAATACCCTTTTTTAGGCCTGTTGGTCTCGGGCGGACACTCGATAATCTGCAAGGCCCTGGACTTCCATACGATTGAAATTCTCGGAACGACCATAGACGATGCGGTGGGAGAAGCCTTCGACAAGGTGGCAACCCACTACGGCTTCGGCTATCCCGGAGGCAGGGCGATCGACGAGCTGGCCGAAAAGGGAGATCCCGATGCCTTTAGGTTTACTCCTCCATCCCTGCACAAGGGGGAGCACCGCTACGATCTCTCCTATTCCGGCCTAAAGACCGCTGTGATCCATCACCTGGATAGCTTCAGGCGGCCTGGGGCTGAGAGCAGCCCTGAAAACATCGCAGCATCCTTCAGAAAAGCCGCGATTGATTTACTTCTGGCCAAGCTCCTCAAGGCTTCCGCGGATACTGGAATCCGCAGGATTGTGGCCGGGGGCGGAGTTGCGGCGAATACCTACCTCCGCAGAAGCCTTGCGGCGAGAAGCGACCTGGATGTGCGATTTCCTCCCCTCGATCTCTGTGGCGACAATGGAGCCATGGTAGCGGGGATCGCCTACCACTACTTCAGGCGGGGCGAATCGGACGGACTGGACCTGGCCCCGCAATCGCGGATTCCCTCGTACAAGCGCAGTCTGGAAGCCCAGAAAAAATGACCAAAACCATGGCAGCCGAATCGCCGACGGGGATCGATCTTTCCAGGGCGGCAGAGATCGCTGTGGAGGAATGTCTGGGTCTGCGGGCAAATGAAACCCTGCTTATAATATCCAACCCCGACACAGAGCAGGAGTTGATTGCTCGTGCCGTGGAAAAAGCCGCGCGATTGCGGGACTGCAGAGTTACACTCCTGCTACAGCCAGTAAAATCCCAGGCCGATTTCGCCGAAGNNCTGGGCAAGGACGGTAAAAGGCTTTCCTGCCCATTGAAGGCCCCCGACGGCAGAAGCTACAACCATATTTTTACCTACCTCCTTTCGGGAGTTCGAAGGATACGCTCCTTTTGGTCTCCTGGAGTGAGCGTTGAGTGCTTCGCCAGGACCCTTTCGGCGGACTACGGCAAGATGAGGCAGAGAGCAGGACAGCTGAAGCGTCTATTGGATCAGTCTTCTTCGATCAAGGTACTTTCTTCTGCGGGCACTGACCTGCGTTTCGGCATCAGGGGCAGAAGGGCTCACCTGGACGACGGAGATTTCAGGCTCCCCGGCGAGGGAGGAAACCTGCCGGCCGGAGAGGTTTTCATCTCCCCTACCCTGGGAAGCGCCCAGGGGAAGATTGTTTTCGAAGCTTCCATGGCCGACATCGAGGGCTGCATGCTCTTGGATAGTCCGATCACCTGCACGCTCTCAGGCGGTTACGTAATGGACTGTGAGGGAGGAGAGCAAGCCCAGCGGCTGGAGACAGCCCTGCGCAAAGGCATGGACATGGCCTCTTCGCTCGTTTCCCTGTCTGGGATGAAGCCCGAGGAAGCCCTGCGCTACGCCACTAACGCCCGGAACCTAGGGGAGTTCGGCATCGGACTCAATGAAAAGGCAAAAATCACCGGCAACATGCTGGAAGACGAAAAAATCGCCAGTACCTGTCACTTCGCAATCGGCTTTAACTACGAAGAAGACGCCCCGGCGATGATCCACCTGGACGGTCTTGTCCAGTGCCCGACCGTCATCGCCAGCGATCATTCAGGCAGGGAGCTCCTGCTTATGGAGAATGGAAAAGCGCTGCTATAGGCCTGTTTTCTTAAAAAAACTAAAGGGGAGTTTTAGATCTCAACACATACTGGCCGCTGATCGGCGAAGCCGCCCCTATTATCATAGAGGGAAGGAATAAGCTATACTCCTCGCCATGGAAAAGAACAAAGTATCCCATTGGGCGGACCAGACCGCCGAAAAAATAATTCAGACCTGGGGAGACAAGGAGACTTACACCTGCGCCTCCGGCATCACTCCATCAGGGACTGTGCACGTTGGAAATTTCCGGGAGATGATTTCCGTCGAGCTCGTAGTCAGGGCCTTGCGGGACCGGGGCAAAAAGGTTCGCTTCATCTATAGCTGGGACGATTACGACGTGTTCAGGAAAGTACCTCTAAACATGCCCCAGGCAGAGCTGCTGGAAAAATATCTCCGCCAGCCCATCACCCTTGTGCCCGACCCCTGGGGCAGGGATTCGTCCTACGCACGGCACCACGAGGTGGATGTGGAGTCGATCCTGCCCGAGGTGGGAATCGCCCCGGAGTTTCTTTACCAGGCCGAGCGCTATAGGAAGGGCATGTACGCCCAGGGCATGAGGCGGGCCCTGGAAATGCGCGAACATCTTAAGACGATCCTGGACAAGTATCGCGACGAAGACCACAAGATACAGGGTGAGTGGTGGCCCGTGTCGGTGTTCTGCTCGGCATGCAACAGGGATACCACTGAGATTGAAGGCTGGGACGGCGAATGGGGCCTGACCTACCATTGCGACTGCGGCCATAGGGAAACAGGGGATTTGCGCAGCCTCAAGGGCGCCAAACTCGTGTGGAGGGTGGATTGGCCCATGCGTTGGAACTTTGAGCAGGTGGATTTCGAGCCCGCCGGCAAGGACCACCATTCCCAGGGCGGCAGCTTCGACACCTCCAAGCATGTGGTGGAAGAAGTCTACGGCCGCAAGCCCCCTGTGACCTTCCGCTACGACTTTATCGGCATTAAGGGCTCGCCAGGCAAGATGTCCTCGTCCAAGGGCAAGGTGGTCGATCTGCCGGACCTGCTCCGTGTCTACCAGCCCGAGCTGGTGCGCTATCTCTTCGCAGGCACAAGGCCTAATACCGAGTTTGTCATCAGCTTCGACCTGGACGTGATAAAAATTTACGAGGACTACGATAAAACCGAGCGGATTTACTGGGGTAAAGAAAAGGCAAAGGATGGAGCAACCGAAGCCAAGGAGCGACGGATCTACGAACTCTCCCAGGTGGGTGCCCTGCCTTCGGAAGAGCCCTACCAGGTGCCATTCCGCCATCTTTGCTCGCTTTTGCTGATTCACCAGGGTGACGTGGAAGCGGTGATGGAAGCCCTGCCCGGGCTCAAGGAATCGCAAAAACCGTATGTTCGTGCCAGAGCAATGCGGGCATGGTACTGGATCAACGAATGCTCTCCCGAGGATTTCCGCTTCAGCGTGCGAAAACCCGGGGAAAAGACCGAACTGAGCGATGCGGAGCTCGAGGCTGTTCGACGGCTGAGGGACGATGTAGTGCTGCGGCTGGAAAGCTTCGAGAACGAAAAATCCGTCGCCGAGGCTATATACGCCGCGGCTGGCGCAGCCGGCGTGGACAGCAAGGTGCTTTTCCGAGCCGCCTATCAGGCGCTGATCGGCAAGGACCAGGGGCCGCGGCTGGCTGGATTCCTCGGCACCTTGGGCAAGGAAAAAGTCATGTCCATTCTGGCCGCCTATTGAAAAGGAATGTTGCGATGAAGCAGATCGCACCGAAATACCTGGTTGAAAACAAAGGACATTACACGCCCGGCATCGTTTCGAATGGCATGCTTTACATATCAGGCCAACTCTCCATAGATCCCGATACCCGACGCCTTCCCGAAGGAGGGCTGGAAGGCCATGCGCGGCAAGCCCTGGCCAACGTGGACAGGGTCTTACGCGAAGCCGGCCTTGGACGCGACTCTGTTGTCCTCTGCCGAGTCTATATCGCCGACATGGAAGGCTGGGATACCGTCAACAGGATTTACGCTGAGTTCTTCGGAACTCACAAACCCGCGAGGGTTGTCGTGCCGACAGGCAGACTTCACTTCGGATGCCTTGTGGAGATCGAGGCCGTGGCGGAGATCCCGGCGACCTGAAATCCAGGTTTCCTACGTAGCCTCTACGGCAGAAAGCGGGGGCGCCGCAAGCCTGGCTTGCGGCGCCCCCGCTTTCGTTATACACTCAGTTTTGCACGCAGGAATCCTTAAGTCAGCCTGAAAAGCAATCCTGCTATGCGGCCTGCGCCTGGCGCGGGCATAGTTCCGACCAAGGAGGCGTTGAATGAACAAGGCCATACTCAACAACAGCCGCAGGGGCAGGTCCGAGGTCGGAAGAAAAACAGGCTCGATCCGCCTGTAATACCTACTATTCCTTCTACCTTCCTTTTCGCGGCATAAGACGGCATTCAGAACAACTCTCGCGCATTTTCTCAGAAGAAGCTGCGCGTCGGCGCTGAAGAGGCAGGTTTTGCTACACTCAAGCCGAGCCTCGCGGTTTTTGAATATGATAAGGAATAGAACGGTGCACTTGATTAGTTCGAATGGAATCTCAGCTACCAGAGACAGCTCCTTGAAAGGCCTGGAAAAATGGGGATGGAACGTATCATGGGAGGAAGCGGCCAGAAATATCGGCGACGCCGCGTATGAAAAATCCGAGGTTTTCCCTGCCAGGGTAGTTGAGATACAGCGGTCCGGAGCCCTGGCAGTCAGTAATGCCCATGGAGAAGCATCGATCAGGGAAGGCAGGATTCTGTTGACCGGCGCCTTCGCCGAAGGCATTGCTCTTCCTGAGGACCTTCCCGCCGTTGGGGACTGGCTCCTCGTGCGGGAACTTGATCAGGGCATGCCAGGCGGCGCCGATGCGACCTGGCTTCCAATAGTGATTCTGCCAAGAAAATCTTTTCTGGCCAGAAAAGCTCCAGGCTCACGGCATGGCGATGCACGATTTATCCAGGCTCTGGCGGCCAACGTCGATATTGCCGTGGCAATGACAGCCTGCGGCGCCGACTTCTCGCCCGGGCGGGTGGAAAGGCTTTTGGCCTTATGCCACGCATCTGGGGTAAATCCGCTGGTGCTCCTCACCAAAACCGACCTGATCCAGGATCCCGGTACTTTGCTCGATGAGCTGGCATCCGTATCGGGTACTACGCCGGTGCTGGGGGTGAGCGCAGCAACCGGGGAAGGCGTGGCAAAGCTCCAATCCCTGTTTAAAACCGGCAGCACGATAGCCCTGCTGGGCTCCTCAGGAGTAGGCAAATCGACCCTTCTAAATACTCTCGCAGGCTTCAGTCTCACCGAGACTTCTCCCGTGCGGGAAGGCGACAGCAAAGGCGTTCACACGACAACCCACAGGGAGCTCTATCTTTTAAATTCGGGGCTTATCGTACTGGACAGCCCTGGATTGAGGGAGGTGCAGCTCTGGGCTGATGAAGCCGACCTGGACGCTGTATTCCCTGAGATAGCAGCCCTTGCTTTTTCCTGCAGGTTCAGGGACTGCAAACACCGGGAAGAGCCGGGCTGCGCTGTTCGCGCCGCTCTGAAGGATGGAAGCCTGGATCCCGGACGTTATGCCCGCTGGAGAAAAATGCTCCAGGAGACAGCTTTCCTGGACAGAAGAGAGGACAAGACCGCGGCCGCAGCCGAACGGGCTAAATGGAAAACCATCAACAAGGCAGGAAGAGCCCTTCGCCGGGACCGGGAAAGCAGAGGCATGCCCTAAGAGACTTGACGGCGGACTAGAGCAGCCGCCGGCATCGTCGCTAGTAAATAGTCTGCATCGGGAAGGCTCAGGCCGGCGCTTATCCGAGCCCCAGTCTGAGCCTTTGCTTCTTCATTCAAGGAGCTCATATCAGAGCAGATCGTCCACCAATTCTTTTAAGGCCTCGGCCTGCCGGGCAAAAACCTGGAGCGAAGAGCGCCAGAATTCCGGCGTCTCGATATCGAAGCCCGCTTTTTTAGTGAGATCCACCGCCGACATGGAACCTGTATCCGACAGCAGCCTCTTGTAGGCCTTTACGAAGCCAGGGCCTTCCTGTATGTAGCGCTCGTAGAGACCGAGCCCGAAGAGCTGGCCAAAGGCATAGGGGAAATTATAGTAGGAAAGAGAGGGGATGTAGTAATGCCCCTTGACCGCCCACATATAGGGATGCCGCTTTTCGGGATCCAAGCCATCCCCGTAGGTTTTTTCCTGGGCATCAAGCATGGCTGCGCAGTACTGCTCGGGGCTGAGTTCGTTGTCCGCCCGCTGGGAGAAAATTTTTCTTTCGAAATAAAATCGGGACAGAATGTCAACGATCACCTGACAGCCGTCCTGGAGATGCATTTCCACCAGGGGAAGCCTCTCCGCCGCTTCAGCCTGGGCAAGCGCAGCCTCGGATACGATCGTTTCGGCAAAAATCGAAGCAGTTTCGGCAAGTGTCATAGGGTAATGGCTGAGCCCGTAAGGTTTGCCCATTATGCATTCATGGTGCCAGGCATGGCCGAGCTCATGGGCTATGGTGCTCACCGATGAAAAACTGCCGTCATAGTTGCACAGCACCCTCGCCTCTTTAGAGAGCGGAAAATCGGTGCAGTATGCACCGCCCACCTTGCCCTCCCTGGGCTTGGCGTCGATCCAGCGGGAGGCGAAGGCCTTGTCGGCGTAGGCGCCCATGCCGGGATCGAAGGAGGAGAACTTTTCTACAATGAAGGATCGCGCCTCGTCCCAACTGAATGTCGGAAGGGGAGAACCCTTTTTTTCCACAGGGGCGAAGAGGTCGAAAAAGGCTAACCTCTTAAGTCCGAGCGCCTTCGCCTTGGTCTTGAGATAGTCTCTCCAAATGGGAAGAGATGACTCCATGGCTGTGACCAGCGCATCCAGAGTCGCAGCGGAAATCCTCGCCTGGGCTGTAGATTTTTCCAGCGCGTCTTTCCAACCCCTGCGGGCGTTGAGGCTGTTGGCCGTCCCCTTTACCCCGTTCAGCGCCGCCGCCATGGGCAGTTCGACGGATTTCCATACCGAGAGTTCCAGATTATAGGCTTTTTCTCGAACACTCCTGTCGGGATCGAAAGCGAGGTTGCGCAGTTCAATAACGGTCTTGCGCGCCCCCGTCTCCTCGTCCCATACCGTGGATGCGTTGGAGCTCAGCGCTTCCTGCAGCCTGGACCAGGCGTCAGCCCCGCTCCTGCCCAGATCCTCGGCCAGGTCTTCCAGCTCCGGAGCCATCTGCCGGGACTGAAAAAGCAGCTCATCCATCAGCACGAAGTCGTAGGGCTTGAAAAAGGCATTACCGGCGACTAGCGTTTCGACGGCAGCTTTGCGAGCTGCCAGCGCGTTCTTATAGAGAACATCCACCCGCTTGGCGGGCAGCATCAGCGCTTCGACCGCGTTGAGTTCAGCCATGGCCTTGGCGTCTCTGGTGGCCGTGCTGAACCGGGCGTAGGTGTAGGCTGAAAGGGTTTCCATCAAAGAGCCCAATTCGTCGTTGAGAGCCAGGGCTTTTTTGAGCCAGGCGGCGGTATCCTCGTCGTCACTGGGTTTTTGGCTTTTTTGGTAGAACTCCAGAACTTCGGCGCTCAGCGTAGCTGCTCTGCTTTTCGCTGCTATATATTTTTCAGACTCGAAATCGGGGAACACTGAGTTCAAGTCCCAGCTGGGCAGGTTCTCAGATCCATTCATCGTTACAGTCCTTCCAATCGAAAATTTCCTCGGGCTTGAAAAACAGTCCGATTTCTCGTTCTGCCGATTCAGGGGAATCGGAGGCGTGAATGATGTTAAAATTTGTATGCAGGGCAAAATCGCCGCGTAGTGTACCGGGTGCGGCATCGATCGCCTTGGTGGCGCCGCAGAGATGTCTCAACATGGCTACGGCCCCATCAGCCTCGAGCACCATCGCAATCAGAGGAGCCGAACAGATATAATCCACCAGTTCTCCAAAAAATGCCTTGTCCTTATGTTCCCTGTAATGGGTCTCAGCCAGCGCTCTGGAGACTCGTATCATTTTCAGCCCTACTATCTTGAAACCCTTNNTCGGCCATACAGCCTCCTTGGATCCATAATAACAGAGTCCCGCCAAGCTTTCCATGAGGAGGCCGCTCCGAGCTTCTTGGTTTTTTTCCGCATCGAATCCGCAAAGGGGCTCCGAAGACTTGTCGTTATGCCTTCTCTGCGTCATATTTCATGAGCCGATGAATATCGAGTTCCACTATTACGCCCTGTACTACCTCTGCCGCAGCGCGGGCTTTTCGCAAGAAGAAGCCTCGACCATAGCCGTATCCAGCCAGATGGTGGACGAAAACCTCGTGCCCTGGGAAATAGTTGGCGGTGGAAGGACAACACGGAGCATTGTTACCCAGAACTACCAGTTTTGGGATGAACTCACGGCCAGTAGCATCTACCGTCCCTTTCATTTCATCCCCGGCAAGAAGGCAAAGGCAGACGCGTACAGAAAGGACGGCAGAGCCGGAAGATACCCAGTCACCGCCGATTCGGCCTTAGCCAGGGAACTTCTCATCGCCGCGCTTAAAAGCGGAAATCTCTACAGAATCGGCATAGCCCTGCATGCCTACGCCGACACCTGGGCGCATCAGAATTTTTCCGCTGACTTGGAGCCCCAGAACGCCCTGGATCCCCGCTCTCCCCTTCCTCCGGTAGGGCACCTCCAGGCGCTCAAGAATCCGGATTATCCATGGCTTACGTGGGAGGACCCCAGGCTCAGACCGGGACTCGCAGAGGTTCGCAATGCCGAACGGTTTGTTCAAGCGGCTAGAATGATCTATCGATTTTTAACGACATCTAAGAAAACTGGATTCGAAGATGAGATCTTTGTCATAGGCAGGCTGCAGGAACACTGGGAAGCGGGCTGGGCCGGCAGAGGCACTGTCGCCCGGGAAGACAATCTTGCCCGGATATCTGACTACATCATCGAATTCGATGTCCCTCCTTACGAACCGGAAGCCTGGGTCCTGGGCATAGGCGCTCGGCCGAAAGGATTTCTGGCAAAAGATACAGCCCCGGCAACCCTCGGCTATGACCGCCTCTCCTGGATCAGGAATGCGGCGAACAAGGCTTCCTCAGCCATGGGTGCTGTTAGGGGCAGCATAGCCCTGTCTTCATATGAAAATTCCAATTTCGCAGCCTGGAACCAGGCAGCTATAGTACACTTGGAATACTGCAACCTAGTATTCGAACAACGAGGTATCGCATGAACTTTCTCCATGGAGGCCGGCGCCTTCAGCCTGCCCTGCTCGCATCGGCATTCGTAGCGCTTTTATTAGGCGGCTGCGCCATCATCCCCGAAGAAGTTGCCACTAGCGAGCCTTCGGCCTATCTGGAATACTCCCCCCAGATCTATGCCCGCCTTTCAGGCCAGGCATTGAGGGATATAACCAAGGGGATGAGCGATACGGAGCTGTCAGATTTCCTCACCTCGCTCATGGCAAGCCCAAAATCCAGCGAGAGGCAGACCGGACAGACCTCTCCCTCATCAGACTCAGAAATTGATGGATCATTCATCAAAGAGTTTTTGAGCAAGACCAATTCCTTCGGCGCAGGAATCCGGGGAATCGGCACGGACCAGCCCAAGGCAGAAGCAATTTTTTTGGGCCGATTTTCTCCGGTCTCCCTCAGGCTGGCCCTGACCATGGACGGCAACTGGCGGCGCATGGACGACGGAGGCTATAGATCGGTCCAGTACCCGCTTTATCTGCGCTCCCCCCAGGCCGGATGGATTCACCTTACAACCGAGGCTAGCCCTCCTCCAAAAACAGAACCACTCCAGGCGTTTCCGCTGCAGATGAAGGACATCGCCTCCTCGGATATTTTCATAAGCATCAACGAGCCAAGGATTCTCTATGCCGGCGCCCTTCCCCTGGAAGCCTCGGCGATCCCCCTGGAGACCGTGCTCCTCTCAGGCAGCTTCGAGAACCCCAACGCCCTGGCGGTTCCGGTCTCCGCATCGGGGCCAGCCTCTTCCGCCGATGTTGTGCGAAATTATAGTTTTGACCTCAGGGTCCGGGTTAAGGACGAGGCTACGGCCCGGGCCTACAGACCAGTGGTGCGCTTTCTCTGGGCAGCCGCGGCGGCGCGGATTTTTGGCAACCGGAGCGACATCGCAGCCCTGCCTTTGAGCTTGGAGGGTTCAGTGTATGTGGTACGGGGAATAAAGCTAAGCAGTCTGGAAATCAGGGATATCCTAAAGGCAAACGGAACAACCCAGGCTCTCACTCCCTGACGTAGGGCAATGAACCTACGGGAGCCGGCCGGGCTCGGGCAAAGGCAGCCAGAAGATCGGCCAAGGCATCGGGCACCGGATACTCAGGGTTGGTAAAGGAATCGAAATTCTCCGTCTCAGAATCCACCTGTTTCAACGCGTAATTCATCGAAGGGATGATCCGCGCGGCCGCATGAGGCCTGGCATCGAGAAGCTTTTCAAATGCCGGACGGGAAACCTGAAGATCTTTCTGTCCGTAGATAAAAAGTAGAACGGACTCCACTCCGGCGAATTCCCTGACCGGATCAAAGGCCAGCCAGGATTTGAGCCACCGGATGCGCTGCGGGGCAAAAAAGTCAGCCAGCTGAGCTGAAGGCTCAGGGAATAAGCGGTCTGAGAGGATAGCCTCGGTGATACTCCTAGCCTCTTCCCGCAAGGCAGGGCTCAAGGCTTCCAGGGATGTTTGAAGCAGATCCAGGGGACGTTCGCCCGATACGGCAAGGGCGGCGAGCCCGTCTGCGAAGAGTCCTTCCTCCTCTAAACGGTTGAGGGCCGCCGCCCCTATCCAGGCGCCTTCATTCATTCCGGCTACGATAATCCGGGAATAAAGACCCGAACGGATAAAATCGCCCACAATACGAATCGCATCCTCGATATGTTCGTCCAGGCTGACATTCATGCCGGATTCAGCCATCGAGTAAGCTTCGCCGGAGCCTCGTTTATCGTAGCGGAAACTGGCTATAGATCTGGACGCCAAGGCCTTGGCTAGCAGAGCGAGGCTGTCAGAGCGGCCAGGAACGCTGAAATTGTTCCCGTTCCTATCGCTGGTACCCGAACCCGAGAGAAAAATCACAATAGCCGGAAATGCCGAGGAAACCTCGGGTATAAGCAGTGTCCCTGGCAGCCTGTCTCTATCAGTCTCCACCCAGATCCTCGTCTCGCCTGGATAATCCTCTTCCGGCGCAGGCATGAGCCTGAAGCTTCCTTTCCAGGATTTGGAACGGGCTGTTCCGATGACCGCCTTGAGGGAAGCGGAGTAAATGCCTTCGAAGACAAGATCTTCCCCCGGGCCCAGGGCTCCAAAGGAAAAACTGAGCCGTGTGCCGGTCCAGGAAACCTGATCCAGCGGATAGCCGAACATGGATTGTTCAGGAATGTCCAAAAGGGCCCCTAGGCCTAGATCGAGCAGCCTGAGGCTAATGGAAGCCTGGAGTGAAGTCCCTTGTCCCGCCGTGTTTCCTGAACCAGTCTTTCTGGTGTCGCTGCCAGGATCGTTTCTGCCCTCCGTTTCCTGGCGTATTGCCAGCGTCCCCGTCCACAGTCCCGCGGCTATTCCTGTGCCTGTCTGGGCTGCCATCGGGCTTATGCTGATGAGGGAGAAGCAAAACGCCAGTACAAGGGCAGGCAGTGACTTCACGGCTTTAGGCCTTGACGGCCTCCGCAAAGCGCTCGTACACCGCTTCGGGTGAACCGGTTCCGTCGATGGTTACCAGCTTTCCCTTGTCGCCGTACCACTGGATGAGGGGAGCAGTCTGATTCCTGTAGGCCGACAATCGGGTGCGTATGGACTCTTCTCTATCGTCAGGCCTCGTATAGAGATCTGCGCCGCAAGCATCGCATTTGCCTTCCGCCGCAGGGGGCATGGTGACGACATGGTAGATTTTTCCGCAGCCCGAACAGATGCGTCGGCCGGTGAGTCGCTTGAGGATCACAGAGTCCTCGACGTGGAAATTGATGACCCAGTCGGGACCAGCGATGGCATCCAATGCTTCAGCCTGCCCTGTCGTGCGGGGAAAGCCATCCAGGATCCATCCCTTTCTGGCATCGCTGCGGGAAAGGCGCTCTTTCACCAGGGCTATAGTGAGCTCATCGGGCACAAGCCTACCCTCATCCAATATGTTTTTAACCCTTTCACCCAGCTCGGAGCCGTCCTTGACCGCCGCCCTGAACAGGTCGCCGGTGGAAAGGTGAGGGAGTCCCATTCGTGCTGAAGCCAGTGCGGCCAGCGTGCCCTTGCCGGCCCCGGGAGGGCCGAGAAATACCATCTTCATATGTCGTATTCTCCGTTTCCTTGGATTTCAAGCCAAGAATCTCCAGCCTATACTATTATGCCGCTTCTTCCAACCCTGAAGGCCATTTATGCCACCGACTAGAATCCAGCCGGTATGAGGTCAGGATCCGGACCAAGGCTGATTCATATTATATCTGAACAGGATCTCGAGTTTATCCCTGATACTCTCCGTGGGCAGGACCAGGGTGATTGCCCTGTTTTCACGAAAATCGGTGCTCGAGGGAGTACCTACAACGCGCTTTTCGATGGTCACAGGGACGCCCATTTTCCGTATCCTGTCTAAATAGGGCACGAAGCTTCCACGCACGGATCTCCGCGCCACATGAATCGAGTGGCTGAACTCGACCCCAGACAGCGAAGCCTGGCGCCTCCAAACCCGCAGATCTTCCTCGAGATAATCTGTAGCCATGGGCAGGACATCGGAACCAATAAGATGGGTAAGCTCCAGCTTCATGCCCGTGTGCATAGCCACGAAACGCCGGACAATCTCGATGGTATCGGCATTGGCCCCGATATCCAAGGGCAGAATGAATGGCTCGAAGAGCCCTGCCAGTTGCATCTTCGCTATCTGGTAGCGGAAGGAATAATCGGTTTTCTGCGGCTTGTCCCGATTCTGCGCTCCCTCCGGCACGGCGATGAGAATATCGGAGCGGTTATAAGGAGAGGCGAGAAGCCTTAGGGCAATCGTGAGGTGAGTAAGCTGGAAGGGATCGAAGGAACCGATATAGAGCGCCACCCTAGCCACCCCGCCGGGATATCTAACGATTTTTGGGTAATCCCGGGTATCCAAGGGCTGTATCTCTCCCCTGGCGGCTTTAGCGTCGATATCGAACAGGGCCTGCACGATGAGCTGTTCGTAGTATGCGTAATCTTTGAGTTCTCCCGCCCCGAGATAGCCAAGAAGAGGAAGGGACTCGAAAATCTTCTTCAGTCTCTTGGCGAGAAGTTCGACCCTCGAATTGGAAAACTTCGAAGGCCACAAACAGGGAAAACCCAAGTCCCTGTGTACGGAAGGCCCCTGCCCAACGGAAAGATCCATGCTTACAGTATTCATTGAAAAAACAAAAAAGGCAATCAAATTTGTTGTATCCTAATAATTATATATTTATCGATATAAATTTCTTCATACGATTTTATAAAAATATTTTTTTATTTATTGAGTATTATCGATAATTTTTTCTTGACAGCTAAATAAAACCATGCATACTGAAAGCTGATAAATTCAGGAACCACTGCTATACCTGCCTGTCTTGCACTTCGGTTCGACGAGGATAAGGAGGCCGTATGCAAACAACCCTTTCCAGGCAATCAAGTCTCGGCATCGAATCAATCATCAAAAAACACAAGGGGACATCGGGGGCGCTGCTTAAAGTACTGGAGCAGGTACAGGAGGAGGATCCTAAACACTACTTATCCGAATACTCCATGCGTGATATCGCAGCGCTGATGGGAATACCCCTCTCCCAGGTGTACTCCATGGCTACTTTCTACTCATTTTTCAATTTAAAGCCCCAGGGCAAGCACTCCATCGTGGTCTGCAGAGGTACTGCCTGTCATACCAGAGGGTCCCTGGCCCTTCTCAACGAAGCGCTCTCGAGAATGGGGATCCAGGAATTCAAAGAGGAAGAGGAAAACTCAGCCACTAGCCTCGATGGCTTCGCCTCGATCCGTACGGTAGCCTGCTTCGGTCAGTGTGCCCTGGCTCCTGTGGTGATGATAGACGGGGTGGTTAAATCCCGCATGACTATAGGAAAGCTCGTCCAGCTCCTCGATAAGGTAAAAAAAGGAGGTGCCGAATGAAAACCCTTACCGATCTGGGAACCCTGCGAAAAGAAGGTTTATCCCATATATTCAACGGAAGATCATGGATTTCGGTTGGCCTGGGCACTTGCGGTATCGGCAACGGAGCCGATGAGGTTTTTAAGGTTCTCCAGGACAAGGCTAAGACCGACAAGCTGGACCTGCAGATTCGGAGAGTCGGATGCTTCGGGTTCTGCGCTGCAGAACCCATGGTCATGGCCTATCGCCCGGGCAAGCCTGTGCTGATGTTTTCCGATGTGAAAGCATCCAAGGCTTCAGCCTTGCTTCGAGGCATGGTCGATGACGCAGCGTTTGACAAGTTGGCAAAACTGGCTGAGGCAAAAATCGAATCCTGGGACTTTAGGACCCATTCTCTGGCTTTCGGCGAAGCGTATCCATTCCTGCCTTCCTGGAAAGAGCTTGCCTTTTTCAAGGGCCAGGAAAAGCTGGTCTTGCGGGACTGCGGGCTGATCGACCCTGAGAAAATCGAGGAATACGTGGGTATAGGCGGTTATTCAGGCCTGGTCAAGGCCTTAAGCACCATGACGCCAGACTCGATCATCGATGAGGTAAAAAAATCAGGGCTCCGAGGGCGAGGAGGAGCGGGATTCCCCTCCTGGAAGAAGTGGCGGATCATGCGTGACAATGTCCTTGCCAATCCCGGTGAGGCTTATGTGATCTGCAACGCCGACGAAGGCGATCCTGGCGCTTACATGAACCGGAACGAAATCGAGTCCGACCCCCACATGCTCCTAGAAGGTATCATCATCGGCGCCTACGCCATAGGAGCAACCAAGGGCATCGTCTATGTCAGAGCCGAATATCCTCTGGCGGTGGAGCGCTTTACCAAGGCGCTCGAACAGGCCAGAAGCGCCGGGCTTTTGGGCAAAAACATTCTCGGCAGCAAGTTCAGTTTCGATATCGAAATAGTGACGGGAGCCGGAGCCTTCGTCTGCGGCGAGGAAACCGCCCTTATCGCCTCGATCGAAGGGAAGGCCGGCCGACCCATGCCGCGTCCGCCCTTCCCCGCCCAGCAGGGCTTGTACGGCAGGCCGACGACCATCAACAACGTGGAAACCTGGTGCAATATCCCCCTCATCATCGCCCGGGGCGGAGAGTTCTTCTCAACCTTCGGCACAAAGAATAGCAGTGGTACCAAGGTCTTCTCTTTTGTGGGAAAGGTCCGCAACACCGGCCTCGTGGAGCTGCCCATGGGCTCTACCCTGGAAAGTGCCGTTTACGGCATCTGTGAGGGCATGGGCCCCAAGAAAAAGATCAAGGGCCTTCAGTCCGGAGGCCCTTCGGGGGGCTGCATTCCCGCTTCGCTTTTTAAGACCCCCATCGATTACGAACACCTCACCGAATTAGGGGCTATCATGGGCTCGGGCGGCATGGTGGTTATGGACCAGGACAACTGCATGGTGGACGTGGCACGATACTTTATCAGCTTTACCGCCAACGAATCCTGCGGTAAATGTACTCCCTGCCGGGAAGGCACCTCCCAGATGCTCAATATCCTCCAGGGGGTATCCTATGGAGAGGCCAGCGAGCAGGATCTGAAAACCCTGGAAACTCTAGCCCTGGCTGTAAAGGACTCGGCCCTCTGCGGCCTTGGCCAGACAGCGGCCAATCCTGTGCTCACCACGCTGAAGTACTTCAGGGATGAGTACATCCAGCATATAAAGGCCAAGCGCTGCCCCGCGGGCATCTGCGAAAACCTCTATGTCGCCCTCTGCGAGTCTTCCTGCCCCCTGCACATGAACATTCCAGGCTACCTGCAGCTGCTCAAGGAAAACAGGATCGAGGACGCCTTTGAACTGACGCTGCGCGAAAACCCCCTGCCCGGGGCTTTGGGCAGGATCTGCCATTTCCACTGCAGGATGCGCTGCCGTAGGGACATGCTGGACGAATCGGTGTCCCAGGGCGAAATCCACCGCTATCTGGCCGACACCATGTACAAGATGGGCAGAGAAAAGTCCATCTACAACAAGCTCATAAAGGAGAAACTCCCTCCCACAGGTAAGAAGATATCCATAGTCGGCGCAGGGCCGGCGGGCCTTTCTGCGGCATTCTGGCTGAGTAGACTAGGACACGACGTTACCGTCTACGATGCCGAGCAGGAAGCCGGCGGAATCCTGCGCTGGGGCATCCCCGCCTACCGCCTGCCCAAGGATGTGCTGAAAAAAGAAATCGCCTTCATCCAAAAGCTGGGCGCCAGGTTTATCTTCAACACGAGGATGGAGAGCAAGGAGCAGTGGCAGCGCCTGTTGGACGCTTCCGACGCGGTCATCGTCGCCGCGGGCGCCAGCCATGAGATAGCCCTGGGCATTCCTGGTGAGGAAATAAAGGGAGTCTTGAGTGCCGGGGAGTTCCTTAAAAAACTAAGCGAAAACCAAAAACAGAAGCTTGGCAGCGAAGTCGTAATTGTTGGCGGCGGCAATTCCGCCATCGATGCGGCGCGTTCGGCCCTCAGGTTGGGCGCCACCGTCACCCTGGTCTACCGCAGGGCCCGCTCCGATATGCCCGCCAACGCTGAGGAGCTTAACGGAGCCATGGACGAGGGCATTTCGATGCTTTGCATGACCCAGCCCATAGAGGTCCTCGGTAAAATCGATGGATCTTCTAAAAAAGTGAAGGCGCTCAAGGTGCAGCGCATGAAGGCCGGACCGGTGGACAGCTCCGGTCGGCCCACACCTGTGCCCACCAACGAATTCTACGAGATCCCCTGCGATTCGATCATCGTAGCCATAGGCGAAAAAGTGAGGATTCCGGGTCTGGAAGAACTGGATATCCAGATGCAGAAAGACGGACGCCTTAAGGTCGATCCCTATTCCCTACGCTCGGCGAACAGCAAGCTCTTCGCCTGCGGCGATGCGGTTATGGGCCCTGCTACGGCAGCCGAGGCGATGGGCCAGGCCAGGGTGGTCTCGGAGGTGCTGGATGAGGCCCTGAGCGGCCAAAAACGCTTCTTCAAGCTCTTTAAGCACTTTGAGTACAAGATGGAGGTGCCGACGAAGCTTACAAAAGCCAAGATGACCAGAGCCACATTCATACCCGTGGACGCGCGTAAGAGCAATTTTATGGAGATTTCCCTGGGATACACGGGCGAACAGGCCAGGATAGAGGCGGAGCGCTGCTTGCGCTGCGATGTCCGGGAAAGCAAGCGCGAGACCTACAGCGCCCCGGTCCAGGAATAAGGGGGAAGCCATGGAACATAAACATATATCCATAAGCGTTGACGGAAAAAAAATCGATGTCGATCCCGAGATGAATCTTATCGAAGCTTGTGCTATGGCAGGAGCAAAAATCCCCTCCCTCTGTTTTATGAAGGACATATCTTCCAACGCATCCTGTGGCGTTTGCGTGGTAGAAGTGGAAGGTGCCAAAGCCCTGGTGCGCTCCTGCGTTCAAAAACCTGTCGAGGGAATGAAGATACGCACAGCCAGCCCCAGGGTGATGGGCGCCCGCAGGACAGCTGTAGAGCTTCTTTTGGCCAATCACCCCACAGATTGCCTTTCCTGCATCCGTTCCGGGAGCTGTGAACTGAGGATCATGGCGGAAACCCTGGGATTGAAAGCCTCCCGCTTTCCAAACCTTAAAAAATTCCCTCCTCCGGACACAAGTACAGAGGGACTGGTGCGCGATGACTCCAAGTGCATCCTCTGCGGCCGCTGCGTGGCAGTCTGCGCCGAAACCCAGAGCGTGCATGCCATTGCCTTTGCCGGACGGGGAGCACGAACCAGGGTCACCAGCTTCATGGACAAGGGTCTGGCGAACAGTCCATGCATCCAGTGCGGCCAATGCTCGGTCGTCTGCCCGACAGCGGCCATTACCGAAAAAGATCAATCCTCCGAGGTAATGGCAGCTCTGGCCGATCCCAGGCTGACCATGATTATCCAGACCGCCCCAGCCATTCGGGCATCCCTGGGCGAGGCCTTGGGTATGCCTCCAGGCAGCCTTGTCACCGGCAAGATGGTCGCGGCGCTGCGTCGGCTCGGCTTCGCCAAGGTTTTCGATACCCAGTTCACCGCCGATCTCACCATCATGGAGGAGGGAACCGAGTTCATCAATCGGGTCCAGAAGGGTGGAACCCTGCCGCTGATCACCTCCTGCTCTCCAGGCTGGATCAATTTTATCGAAACCTTCTACCCAGAACTACTCGGTCACCTTTCCAGCTGCAAAAGCCCCCAGCAGATGTTCGGTGCCGTAGCCAAGACCTTCTACGCACAGAGGACAGGCATCGATCCTGCTTCGCTGCGGGTTGTTTCCATAATGCCCTGTACGGCCAAAAAAGGTGAAGCCAGAAGGCCCGAGATGGATTCAGCTTACCGCTGGTGGAAAGAAAAAGCCCAAAAGGAAGGCAAGAGAGCCGGTTCTGACCACTATCAGGACGTGGATTGGGCTATCACGACGCGAGAACTGGCCCGGATGATCCGCCAGTCGGCCATAGATATGGAGAGCCTGCCGGAGGAAAACTTCGACAGCAGCCTCGGGGAGTCTACCGGCGCCGCAACTATCTTCGGCAACACCGGGGGCGTCATGGAGGCGGCCCTGCGTACGGTCTACGAGATACTAGAAGGCAAGGCCCTTCCACAGACCGATTTCCTGCCTGTTCGCGGCCTTCAAGGCATAAAGACAGCCGAAGTGCCGGTGGCAGGCATGAAGGTAAAGGTGGCCGTAGCCCACGGACTGAAGAATGCCCGCACCCTACTAGATGATATAGCAGCGGGCAAGAGCGACTACCACTTTATCGAGGTGATGGCCTGCCCGGGCGGTTGCATAGGCGGCGGCGGCCAGCCGGTGCTCCCGGACCTTCAGAAAAAACTGGCGCGCAACAAGTCCCTGTATATGGAGGATCTGCGCTTGCCCGAGCGGAAATCACATCAGAATGCCGAAGTGAGCGCGCTTTACAAGGAATTCCTCGGGCAGCCGGCAGGGCATCTCTCCCATGAGCTGCTCCATACGCACTACAAGGCGCGCAAAGTCTAGACCCTTCGCAGCCGGGACTTGTCCCCGCCTAAAAGGGTTGCCTTCGTATGAAGGGGCGTCTTTGCTGGACAATGGCGCCCCTTCAGGCTATATACAAGTATGCCAATACAAGCCCTGGGTTTCGATCTCGACGGCACTCTGTATCCAGCTTGGAAGATGTATAGCGCCTCCGCAAGCCTGGCCTTCCGCTACGGCAGATTTCTCCAAGCCTACTCCAAGGCGCGGAGGATCCTCAGGGATCCGGAGTTGAAGCTCCGGTACGAAAACAAAGCGGAAGGAAATCCGGCCGCATTCAGGAATGCGCAGGCAGGCATTGTCGCCGATCATCTATCCTTGCCCATCGATGATGTAAAGTCGATGATCGATACGATCATCTACGGAAAAGTCGAGGCATCTTTCCGCCGCGTCAAGCCTTACCCGGACCTCATCCCCTGCCTCCAAGCGCTCCGCTCGGCGGGGTTCACGCTGGGCATCCTCTCCGATCTTCCGCCGGGGAAAAAGCTTGCGCTGCTAGGTTTGGAGGAATTTTTCGCCTGCAGCATCTGCTCCGAAGACTCAGGAGCGCTGAAACCCGACAGACGTCCCTTCCTGGCCCTCGCCTCCGCCCTCAACCGTCCTCCCTCCTCGATTCTCTATGTCGGAAACAAAGAAGCGTATGACATACGAGGAGCCCGTTCCGTCGGAATGAAAACCGCCCTCATCGGCAACGTTCGGGATTCAAAGGCGGACTTCAGCTTTCGCCGCTGGAAGGATTTCTCCGCCTGGCTTTTACGGGGCGAAGGCCGCTCGCTGTAAAGCTCGCTGATTGAGCTTTTCAAAAAGCCGATTTTACGTGGCAGCTCAGGCTACACCAAAAACAAATCCCCAGCCTGTGCATATTCCAAGCGCCCCTCCGATACCCGCCGGCCGGCGAAATGGGTGGCAATAAGGCGCGACGTATCGGCCAGGCTGGGCACTATATGTTCTCGTATCTCATCAGGGCTCATGTGCACCTCCCCCGGTTTTGAACCACCACTGTCGCAGAGCAGAAGCTTGGCGCCCCGGTGCACGAGGCTATCTATCGCCGGTCCCCAGCGGGTATCAGAGGTGGCGATAAAGATCGGCGATTCCTTTCCACCCTCGCCCGCTAAAATGGAAAAGGTTTCAGGCGAGTGGTAGCTATGGCAAAACTCCAGCCAAAGATCTGGCCTCTCTTCGTAGCGTCTGCCCTCTTCGATTTCGATAATATCAAAATTTAAAAATGTCCATTCGATATAGGGATGATCGGGCGAAATCGCCAGTCCGAGCAGAGTTCGTATCCGTTCTCGAATCCCCGGAGGAGCCAAAAGCCGCAGGCGGCGCCGATCCTGCCGGCCGCCATTCTGCCTGATATACATATTGAACAGCAAAAACGGAAGACCGAAACAATGATCCCCGTGAAAGTGGGTAATGATGATAGTGTCGATATCGTCAAGCCGAATCGAGGAAGCCTTCAGGGATTGGAGGATATCGGGAGGGGTTTCAGCAAGCACATGCTTGTCGATCATAAAGCAGTTATAAAAACTGCCGTCGTTGGAAAAACCCCCGGTGCCGAGAATTCTTATTTCCATCGCTCTCCCCTTATCAGTCCCGCCATACGTCGCTCACCAGCGGGTGGCTCTTCAGATTCTCCAGATCCATATCCAGCGCCGAGCAGGTAATATGGGCACCTGCCTTTAGCAAGGCTTCCTTTCGTCCTTCTTGGAGGGGAATATGGAAAAAGAGGGAACACTGGCCGTGGAGTGAGTAGATGAGGTCACGCAGTGATGTAAGGTTCTGCTCGTCGTAACCGCCTGCCTCGATGGGAGATTCCATGCGGATGTGCAGCTCCCGGTAGCTCTTCTCCCTCAGACTCCCAGGATCGAGCAGTTCCTTCACCTGAATGCAGGGCTTGCCCCGGGATGCATCGAAACTGCCCTTGAGACAGTAGACCCTGTCCGCCGAAAGCTGCTCCCGCAATTGCTCCAAGCTGTCCGGAAATAGGACAATCTCGATGCTGCCTGCGTAGTCCTCCAGAAGGCCGAAGGCCATCTTTTTCCCCGTTTTGGTTATTACTTCCCTGAACTCGGTCAGCATGGCCACCAACACGTACTCCCGGTCCTGACTTGCCCGCTCAGGATGGGCTAAATCGATGGTGGAAGAACGCTCCCAGAGGATCTTGTAATCGTCCATCGGGTGACCGGTAAAATAAAATCCCAAAAGGCTTTTCTCGAAATCCAGCATCTCCTGCCGGCTATACTCCTCGCAGGGCTCCATCACCAGGGGAGGGAATACCGTTTCGTCGTCGGTATCGAAGAGACTCTGCTGCCTGGACGATTCGTGGTCTATCTTGGCGCTTACCCAGTCGATAGCCCGCTCGAGGTTGAACATCAGTTCCTTGCGCCTGCAGGCCAGCGAGTCGAAGCAGCCCGCATGGATGAGGGATTCGAGAATCTTCTTGTTGAGACCGGCGCCGGACAGCCTGGCAAGGAAGTCCACAAAGCTTAAAAACGCCCCGCCGTTTTTTCTTTCTTCGACGATCGCCTCGGCGACACCCTCCCCCACACCCTTGATGCCCAGAAGCCCGTAAACGATATCGTTGGCTTCGACGCTGAAATTGGCTTGGGAGTAGTTGATATCAGGGGGGCGAATCGCGAGGCCCATGGCCCTCGCCTCGCCGATGTACTGGGTCAGTTTGTCCGTATTGTTGATTTCGTTGGTTAGGTTGGCAGCCATGAATTCGGCTGGGTGATTGGCTTTGAGAAAGGCCGTCCGGTAGGCGACGACCGAGTAGGCGGCCGCGTGGGACTTGTTGAAACCATAGCCGGCAAACGGGGTCAGAATGTCGAAAATCTCCTCGGCCTGGGCTGCGCTGTAGCCCCTGGAGACAGCCCCCTCTATAAAGGGCGCCCGCTCCTTGGCCAGGATCTCGGGCTTTTTCTTGCCCATTGCCCGCCGCAGGAGGTCGGCGCGCCCCAGGGAGTAACCCGCCACCTCCCTGGCCACCTGCATTACCTGTTCCTGGTAGACGATGACGCCGTAGGTACCTTTCAGGTACTTTTCCAAGGAAGGATGAGGGTAGCTAATGGGAATTTTCCCGTTCTTGGAGTCGATGAACTTATCGATGAAATCCATCGGACCAGGACGGTACAGGGCGTTTAAGGCGATAAGGTCTTCGATAGATGCCGGTTTGGCCCGCTTCAGGATATTCTGCATTCCCGAGGATTCGAACTGGAAAATGGAGGTACTCTTGCCCTCCCCCAGCATGCGGAAGGTCTTGGCGTCATTGTCGGGAATATCCTCTTCCCTGATTTCCACTCCCCTCGCTTTCAGGAGATCCAGGGTATTCTTGATGAGGGTAAGCGTCTTCAAGCCCAGAAAATCCATCTTCACCAGGCCGCAGTTTTCCAGGTAGTCCATGGTGTACTGGGTGGATACACCGCCTGTCTTGGGGTCTTTGTACAGAGGCACGAAGTCCATGAGCTGGGATTTGCCGATAACGATACCCGCGGCGTGCAGGGAGCTGTGTCGGTGCATGTTCTCAAGCCTGAGCGCGATCTTGAAAAGATCTTTGTACTTTTCGTTTTCGGCCAGGTCCCGCAGGCGCGGTTCCATTTCGAAGGCGGTTTCCAGGATCATCTTGGGATCTTCGGGAATCAGCTTGGCGATGCTGTTCGCCTCTTCGAAGGAAATGTCCAGCGAACGGGCAACGTCTTTGACTACAGCTTTAGCCTTGAGGGTTCCAAAGGTGATGATCTGCCCCACCCGATCGTCGCCATACTTCCTGGTAACATATTCGATCACCTCGCCCCGCCGCTGGAAGCAGAAGTCCACGTCGAAGTCGGGCATGGATATTCTCTCAGGGTTCAAGAACCGTTCGAAGAGCAGGTCGTATTTGAGCGGATCGATATCGGTGATTCGCAGGCTGTAGGCAACGATGGACCCTGCTCCCGAGCCGCGGCCCGGGCCGACCGGGATGTCGTGACGCTTAGCCCAGTCTATAAAATCCCATACAATGAGGAAATAGCCGGTGAATCCCATGGAGATGATGACCGAAAGCTCGAACTCGGCTCTCTGACGGATTTCTTCGCTGGCGTTAGGGTACCGCTTTTCGAGTCCCTCCATGGTTAGATGGCGCAAATATTCTTCGGGCGAGGAGTACTCGGGCGGAATTTCGTAGTCCGGAAGCATAGGACCCGGAAAATCGATAGTAAGATTCGCCATTTCGGCGATCTTCAGGGTATTGGCCAAAGCCTCGGGTACTTCCGCGAAGAGGGCTGCCATTTCATCGGCGGTTTTCAGGTAGAAGTGGTCGTTGGGGAACCTCATGCGCCCCGGGTCATTGCGCTTACGATTGGTTCCCACGCAGAGCAGGATGTCCTGGGCTACCGCGTCTTCCTTGTTGATATAGTGAAGGTCGTTGGTCGCCACCAGGGGTATGCCGTGGCGGCGTGAGAGTGCTATCAGCTCCCTGTTCACCAGCCTCTGCTCCTCCAGCCCGTGGTCTTGGAGCTCAAGATAAAATCGTTCCGAGCCGAAAAGTTCCCGGTACTCAAGGGCCTTGGCTTCCGCGGCTTCCCTCCTCCCCGCCAGGATGAGGGAGGGGATCTCCCCGGCGAGGCAGGCGCTGGAGGCGATGAGCCCCTTCGAATAGGCCTTAAGCAGTTCCTCGTCTATTCTCGGCTTATAGTAAAAGCCCTCGGTATAGGACAGGGAAGAGAGCTTCATCAAATTACGGTAGCCTTCCTGGTTTTCCGCCAGGAGAATCAAGTGCCAGTACTTGTTGCCGTTTTCCGTGCCGGTCTTTTCCTTGCGCGAGCCCCCGGCCATGTAGAATTCACTGCCGATTATCGGCTTAATGCCCTCGTCCTTGCAGGCTTTATAAAAGCTCAAGGCGCCGAAGAGGTTCCCGTGATCGGTGATCGCCAGGCCGGGCATGCCGTATCGCTTGGCTGTCGCTGCCAGTTCCTTGATTGGGGCGGCCCCGTCCAGAAGGGAATAGTCGCTGTGGTTGTGAAGATGTACAAATTCCGCCATTTTTCGAGTATAGCAGAAGCTTCGGATCGGGAGTAGGGATTTTGGGCTGACATTAGTATTTCCATGCATTAGCCCTGGGAAGCGAGGGCTGAAGCCTGCTTTTCCCGTTTCATGAGTCCTTCTGCACATTCACTCGCAAANNATAGCCACATAATAATCGACACCGCTAACCTTGAGGGTTACAGTGTATCTTGTATATCCAAAATTGGTACTGCCTTTGCTTACGTTAACCAGAGAACATTCGGAATCAAGCGTGATATTTACCTGCTTCGTTACAATCCCGCCCGCGGTCCAGAAGTCGAGATATTTTCTAAATTCCCCATCGGCATCGATAACATAAAGGGATTCAGCCGTTCCCTTGACGTCGACCGTGTCACCGACCTTGTATGCGGTGCTGTCCACGGGCACTTCGCCGCCCAAGGTTTGGCCATCGGCGACCGTCCCGGCGGAGTATTCGAACTTCACCGTATATTCCTTGGCCAGCGTGAGATCCTTCTTGGCGCTCTTGAACGCCCGGGAACCTGTACCCACAACGACGTAGACCTCGTAGGACCCGGCACCCTGGGCGGCGGGAATCTTCGCTTCAATTTTTTCATCCGCCCAGGAAACAATTTCGGCGTAGGATTTTGCTTTCGTCGATGAATCGATCAGGAGCACCCCTTGATCGTATTTCTTGGAGCCAAAACCGGCTCCCGTCAACCTGAAGGAGGCGCCGGGGCTCAGGCTGGTCGAAGAAATCTCTTCGAGGAGCGGGACGACGGAGATGCTCAGAGGAATGGAGTATGGACCGTCCTTAACAGCATCGCCAATCAGGAGCGAAACTTCGACGGTGAGATTCATCACTCCGCTCGCGTCAGCCAGGGATGGTTCTTTTATATTGACTAAAGGAACGCTGCCGGAAATCTTGACCGGCTTTTTGGCCTCATCTAGGTCGCGATCTCCAAAATACTCTATCTTGTCAAGATTGGCCGGGTATTCGGCCAAGGCCAACTCGTCGCTTCCCTGCAGTACTCTGACTTGGGCTGTGGCCGCCGCGTCTGCGTCTGCTGCGTTATAGCACCAAAGCTCGAAGCCTATGTCCGTCGCGGACTTACTGGTCGGTATCGGTGCGATGGCAGTCTTCGACGTGCTCAAGGGATCGACTTTAGCCTGTACGATCTGCTCTGGCCGATGAGGTCCGTATGGGACGCAAGAAATGCGGGGACCTTCTCCATGAATTTCCAGGACGTGATGCCCCAGTCTTCAAGATCCGATTCGGCGAATTTTAAAAGGTCGGCGATGGATGGGGGAGTGCCTTCGGTTTTATACGACTTAAGCACCATGAGTGTCGCCATTCCCCAGCAACAGCCGCCTGATTGCTTATAATAAGGGATCTTGAGAATTTTTTCGTCCTCCTTGGGCGTGTATGATTTTTCCCATTCGAAAACCACAATCCATCCCGCAGCGCCCTTGGCGGACCGGCTCGCCTTCTTCGCCGGACCGGCGCCTTTGGAGTTCGCAGGGGATTTCGAGAGCGAGGCCGGTATGGTTACCCGCGCGATTCGAGTCGATGGGTTATACTTGATATCAAGCTCCGCCACATCGTCCGTCGAAAGATCGGCCTGCAGGGTAGCACCGATTATATAATCGTCTTCGAACT
>DFYR01000054.1:39956-40809 GCA_002383375.1 Spirochaetaceae bacterium UBA4077 | reverse complement strand
CCAGAGCACCGCGCTCCAGAGATGGCGGTTGGTGGATTTTACTTCCCTGAGGGTGGTGGCTACGGCCTTGATATTAGGCCAGCGTTCTTTCACTTCCTCAATGGTGCGGTAAAAGGCCTCGGGATCGAGCTTGGAAGCCGCGTGGATGTCCGGTCCCTTCAACCCCAGGCCCATCTGCAGGTCTTCCTCGTTGCCCACCATAATATCTACCTGCTCCGCGATGCGGCCCAGTATAGAGGATGCCGAGGCTCCCGAACCGTTGGCCGCCCAAAGCTTGGCCCTATAATTGAGGTCGAAGGAGACCACGGCGCCTGCCTTCTTGGCAGCCTTCATGGCTTCGATGACCAGTTCGGGCGTCGTGGGGGAGAGGGCAGCGAAAATGCCCCCTGAATGGAACCAGCGGATTCCCTGGGCAAAGAGGGCGTCCCAGTCGAAATCGCCGGGTTTTAAAAGGGCGGCGGCTTCGTTGGCCCTGTTGTAGAAGACCACGGGGGCGCGTACACCCTGGCCCCGGTCCGACCAGACCTGGGCCATGTTGGGGCCCCGCACTCCGTCGTGCTTGAAGCGCTTGTAGATCCCCTGGACGCCCATCTTGCGCACTTCTCCCTCGATCTTGGCTCCGATAGGGTAGTCCACCATGGCGCTGGTCACCGCGGTCTTCTGGCCGAAGCAGCGGGCCAGGTTGGCAGCCACGTTGAACTCGCCCCCGGATACGTGGATCTGGTAGAAATCCGCAAAGCCGAAGGGGACAATGCCCGGATCGAGCCTGGTGACCAGGGCGCCGAGGGAGAGAAGATCCAATCCGCCGGCTTTCTTGGCCGGAATTTTAAGTTCTGACATCGCTATGCTCCTT